>JAYEGM010000181.1:0-10024 GCA_034659075.1 Pseudomonadota bacterium | reverse complement strand
GCTTTATGACAGGCTTCGATTTCTGCCAGGATAGCGTCTACATCAGTTTCACCAAACATAGGCAGTTTCCACATGTACCAGTAATTGCTGATCGCATTTTCTGGTTCTGTGTGTTCAATACCCGGGTTCCAGCCTTTATCTACGATGTACTGAATCTGGGCACGTGTAGACTCAGGGCTCAAAGATGGCAGGTAAGAAAAAGTTTCATATTTCCGGCTGACTGCGGCATCGCTTAAGCTGGAATTGTAATCTTGTACGTCACTCATGTGATTTACTCCAAATAAATAAATATATGCGTAAAAGTGTTAGATAGTGCGATCTGGCAAGGCGCGAAAAGGTGAGTGTATTATAAATACACGATCCTTTTCAGCAACGCCGCCAGAGCGCGCTAGATGACATTTTTACTTGTGCGCTACGTCGATCTTGTCAACCGTATCAAATTCGAATTTGATCTCTTTCCAGGTTTCCATCGCAATCTTGAGCTCAGGACTATGAGCAGCAGCCTTAGTGAGGATGTCCTTACCTTCTTTCTCCAGCTCAACACCCATATTACGCGCTTCAACACAGGCTTCAACCGCAACACGGTTAGCCGCAGCACCCGCTGCGTTGCCCCATGGGTGACCTAATGTACCGCCGCCGAACTGCAGGCAGGAATCATCACCAAAGATGCTAACCAGTGCAGGCATGTGCCATACGTGGATACCACCGGAAGCAACAGGAATTACGCCAGGCATAGAACCCCAATCCTGATCGAAGAAGATACCACGTGTGCGATCTTCTTTAACGTAGGAATCACGCATGATGTCGATCCAGCCAAGAGTAGCATCGCGGTCGCCTTCAAGTTTACCCACAACAGTACCTGAGTGCAGGTGATCACCACCAGACAGACGAAGTACTTTAGTTAATACGCGGAAGTGAATACCGTGGTGCGGGTTACGATCAAGCACAGCATGCATCGCACGGTGAATGTGCAGCAGCATACCGTTGTCCTGACACCATTGAGCCAGCTGAGTATTAGCTGACAGACCACCAGTCAGGTAGTCATGCATGATGATAGGTGCGCCGATCTCTTTAGCGTACTCAGCACGTTGCATCATTTGATCTGAAGTAGGAGCTGTAACGTTCAGGTAGTGACCTTTACGCTCACCAGTTTCAGCTTCTGCTTTATGGATAGCTTCCATAACGAAGTCAAAACGATGTCTCCAGCGCATGAATGGCTGTGAGTTAACATTCTCGTCATCTTTAGTGAAATCAAGACCGCCACGAAGACCTTCATAACAGGCACGGCCGTAGTTCTTCGCAGACAGACCAAGCTTAGGCTTAATAGTACAACCCAGCAGAGGACGTCCATACTTGTTCAGGATGTCACGTTCTACCTGGATACCCTGAGGTGGGCCATTACAGGTCATTACGTAAGCAACTGGGAAGCGAATGTCTTCTAAACGCAGTGCACGCAGTGCCTTAAAGCCGAATACGTTACCAACTAATGAAGTCAGTACGTTTACAACTGAACCTTCTTCAAAAAGATCGATTGGGTAAGCAACAAAAGCGTAGAAACAGGTGTCATCACCCGGTACATCTTCAATCGCGTAAGCTCGACCTTTGTAGTAGTCCAGATCTGTTAACAAATCTGTCCATACTGTTGTCCAGGTACCTGTTGAAGATTCAGCTGCTACCGCTGCTGCAACTTCTTCGCGTGGTACACCGTCTTGTGGAGTAATCTTGAAACATGCCAGAAGATCAGTATCTTTTGGTGTGTATTCAGGCATCCAATACGTTTCGCGGTATTCTTTTACACCCGCATCATAAGCTTTAGCCATGTTATTTTGCCTCCATTGAGCAAAGTAAGTATAAAATTCATCAGTTGCACGTTTATTTTGATGAGCTGACCAGTATAACCCAAACAGCCCTAAAAAATCCAAGGCTCATACAACAGTGCGGAGAGTATAGGAAGGCTATTCCATAAATACAATTCAATATTTCTGATTGTTACCATAACTAATAACTTATGGTATATTTGTGCCATGCACCTTACTCTCAGACAGATTGAAGTTTTCAATGCCGTGGCCAGGCTACAGAATTATACCCGAGCAGCAGAGCAGTTACATATGAGTCAGCCTGCGGTTTCAATGCAGATAAAACAGTTAGAAAATAGCATTGGACTGCCACTATTCGAGCAAATTGGAAAAAAAATCAGACTGACCCATGCTGGTAAACACATGTACAGCTATGGTCGCAACATGGCCGATCTACTGGAAGAAGCCGATGAAGTCTTTGAAGCAATCAAGGGCGTAGAGCGTGGGGCGCTTTCGATATCGGTTGCCACCACAGCAAGCCATTTCGCCACTCGCCTGCTGGCAGAATTCAGCAAACAACACAGCGGTATTACCATCAGCCTAGATATTACTAATCGCGAAGCACTTCGACGACAGCTCGAGCGTAATGAACGGGATCTTGTCATCATGGGACAGGCTCCCGAAGGAATGGAAGTCACTGCCGAGCCCTTTATGGATAACCCACTGGTGATGATTGCGCCTGCAGAACATCCGCTGGGAACTGAAAAAAACATCCCTCTAAAACACTTTGAAGACGAACATTTTGTAGTACGCGAAACAGGCTCTGGTACACGCAGTGCAATTCAACGTTTTTTCGATCTACATGGGGTGCCATTCAATACTGGCATAGAAATGAGCTCCAACGAAGCCATCAAGCAGGCGGTAGAAGCCGGCCTGGGACTGGGTATCGTTTCTATTCATACACTGGAGCTGGAGCTGGAAACTGGCCGACTGGTGATTCTTGATGTTGAGGATTTCCCTATTATTCGCCACTGGCATATCGTGCAGCGTTCAGGAAAGCGCCTATCACCGGTAGCACAGGCATTTAAACAATTTGTACTGGAAGAAGCGGAACAGTTTATTCGTTTGCCTGATGTGGGATAAACACTTTATCAGAGGCTCCTTAAGTTTCAAACAGCTTTGTTGAGCTGAGTTTTATTATTAAATATCTGCAGACGACCCAACTCGGAAACGATATGATCAACGCATTCGTCAATATTCTGCATATCAGTATCAACCGTGATATCTGCATGCTCAGGCTCTTCGTAAGGCGATGATATTCCAGTAAATTCTTTAATTTCACCACTCCGTGCAAGTTTATACATTCCCTTAACGTCGCGTTCCTCACAGGCATCTAGTGAACAGCGGCAGTACACTTCAATGAAGTCTCCTTCTTCGACCAGGTTACGCACACGCCTGCGATCATGGCGAAAAGGAGATATAAATGCAGTGATGGCTATGACACCGGCATCAATAAACAGCTTGGACATCTCACCAATTCGGCGTATGTTTTCTTCACGTCCATCCGCGGAGAAACTGAGGTCACCGCAGAGGCCATGCCTCACATTATCACCATCGAGCACAATAGTAGCGCAGCCTGCAGCATACAGCCTTTTTTCGAGAGCGTTGGCCAGGGTTGACTTGCCTGCTCCGGACAAGCCGGTAAACCAGATAATACGACTTTCATGATCATATAACTTATTACGATCCTGACGTGTGATGGCAGTCTGGTGCCATACGACATTATCACTTTTCATTAATTATTCCCCTGTATGATGAATACATAATTGTTGATGCAAAAATACATAATTTCAATGCAATGCTGTAAAACCATGAATTAGAGTTTGTACTGTTATCGTTACAAACACTATATTTTGTAATTTTGTTCTTTTATACAACGTGTTACGTTTAATATCTTCATTGTAAAATATCTTATAACTTATAATTTCTTAAACTATACACATAGTGTAGTAGATTTATTTACGAGATCAATTCAATTGTGAGTGGTCTCGCCTCTCTTAGCATAGATTAATTGACAAGCTAGCTATATCAGGTAACTGTTCAACACTTTTATTCGTACTGCTTGCTAAATTTATCAATAAAAAGCGGTAGCGCTTCTTTCTCCAGATGATTTATCCCTGCCGCTGCCTTGCGTCCACCACCCTCGGGGAATTGTCTGCATAACTCATCTGCACCCGTTTTGTTCTCCAGCGGTGCCCTCACACTAACCTGGTAACCGCCTCGATTATTACAGGTAAAAACAGCATGCGCCCTGGAAGGTGCCTGGTTTGCAAGTTCATTGCTGTATACACCCGTTACCCGCCGCGCCCACATCTCATCATCCAGGATATAGACCGCGACATCATCTGTCTGGTATTCGGCTTTGGTTGACCGTGCTTTTTCAATATCCTCCAGAAAACCATTTTCAAGCAGCCCGAAAGCGGATGATTTATCGGCAATAAAATCGAATGGGCTGGTATAGGCCTGCAGTGACCTGAAAAGGTCGTCAGGTCTGAAGTGCAGATCATCAATGGACTGGCCATAGCCATTGTAATTTATATAGGTACCAAGCTTCTTCAGCTCTTCCATCTGGTCAATACTGATATTAAGTGCCGATGCCGCCCTTTCTGCGCTTTGAAAGAGATTGTCACCGAAGGCTCCTGTGACAGCCCATTCCCGGTACTGTCCTTCCAGGTACTCATCAATAATTAAGCTAGTGCAGGTATTTGTATCGGTATTGATGAGTGCGGTTAAATTTTCATGATCAGGAATTTCACCGGCAAAATGGTGGTCTACGTAGAAGACTTCTGCCCCCGCTTCAAGCAGTCGCAGCAGCCCCTCTCTATTCTTGTCCAACGAGATATCCAGTGCCGTTACCCGGTCACCCGCACAGGCCTGCACTTTGTCTAACAGGTTGATGTCTCTCTTAATACCGGTAACCAGTTTACTTGATCGTGGTGTGTGCAATTGCAGCTGGAGCAATGCACAAATTCCATCTGCATCACCATTAAATACATCAATATTAGACATTAAGAACTTCCCGTTATGATTCAAAATACGCGCTAGCCCGCATAAATGGATAGCGAATATATGTTATTAAATTGATTATAGGAAGTACGTTTTGCTGATTTTTATTTGTCGTAGCAAAATACCTGTATATCAGCCCTAAGGCAGGAGTGGCACATCATGAATTACCTGCATTTATTTCTTAATTCAATAATAGCCACCGCGATTACTCTATGCAGTAAACATATGAATCCTGCTGGAAATAATGTGTTAAGAAAAAAGTGCCATTATTGCTTCAGATCTGGAACGCATAGCATCGGTATTTTTGTGGTGTTAGGATCTTTAAATGCCCGAATATTCAATAAGTTAATCTGGTATATTAATCTTAATTATCATATATTATACAAGGTAAACTAAGGTTCGAAGACGCTTCCTGATACAGCTGGAGTCCATATATGGATTTCTCGCTATTGCAGGCAAATACCTAACTTTATGTATTTTAAGGCTATAAGTACATCCAAATGATTACCAATGGCATAAGTACGGGTGTTTTTTATAGATATATCTGAACAAAATGCTAACTATTCAATGAACAATAAAAATCCGCAATAAAAATGACTAAACGTTTAAAAGCCCTGTTAATGTCACTCATCTTCTCGATGAGCGGGGCTGCTGCGGGTGAAATTCATCGTGATGACTGGTACCTGAATCAGCCGGATAATAACGCTACCATCCAGCTCTCGGGACATCGAATTGAAAAGAATGCCAGGACATATATACAGGATCACCAGATAACCGAAAACGCGGGATATTATCAATATTCTTTCAAGGGCAAGCCCTGGTATTCAGTTACCTATGGCCTGTATAACAATGTTGATGAGGCGCGAAAAGAATTAAAAAACCTGCCGCAGGAATTGCTTGCAAGTGATCCCTGGACATTGGCTTTTTCTGAAATCCAGTCACGAATTTCCACTGCCGAAAATCAATCATCACCTACAGCTACGGTAATGAGCAGCCCCGCTGAATTAAAAGAAGCTGCTGCAGAGAAAGAGAATACACAAAATATACTTCCCGCACCTTCAATATCCGCTGCAGACACTACAATTAATCATGAGATTATCAGGGCGTCCGCGTTAGCGACTCAATCAGCTAATCGCGAAAACTGGTACATGGAGCAGCCTGATAACTACGCCACGATCCAGCTATCAGGATATCGCTCTGAGATTGATGCGCGGGCATTTATACTGAAACATCGCCTGACCGATAATTCAGGCTATTTTAAATCTATCTTTAAAGGCAAGCCCTGGTATTCTGTTACTTTCGGTTTGTATAACGATATTAATAAGGCTCAGGAAGACATACGCAATCTGCCGGATAGCCTTGTCACCAAGGCACCACTGCCACGATTATTCGCTGATATTAAGGCGAGCATCACCTCAACTGGGGAACAGGCCCAACTTTTAGCAGAGGGAAAGGATGTTTCTTCTCCCACGCAAAAATCAGTCTCGAAGAAGGCTCGAGTAAAACAGGAAAAAACTCCCTCTACCAGTCCAGCAAAACCGGCAAACTCTGCGGAACAAACGAACTCTTTCAAAAGCATCAGTTCAGCTACAGGTGTAACTGAAAATAAAAATCTATCTTTGAATTTTCAGGATGCGGACATCCGTGCTGTGATTAACACTGTTTCACAGATAACAGGAAAAAACTTCATCATCGACCCGCGTGTCAAAGGCAAAGTGACACTCGTGTCAGGCAGAAATCTGGATCCGGATACTATTTACAAAGTTTTCCTCTCAGTACTTGATGTTCATAATATTGTTGCCATCGACAGTAATGGTTTAACAAAACTTATCCCAAAGGCGGTTGCCAAACAATCGCCTACCCCGACATCCTTCGGTAAACCTGAATTATTGGGTGATGAGCAGATCACCGAGATATACAAACTAAAGCATGGCTCTGTTCGGGACATTGTGCCAATTCTGAAGCCTCTGTTGCCGCCGACCAGTCACTTTGCTGCCCATGGTCCGTCAAATACCATCATCCTGACGGATACGGCATCCAACATTCAACGGATACTGGCGATTATTGAGAAACTTGATCTGGAAGAATCTGTTGGCGATACACGTGTGATCTATCTGCGTCATGCTCAGGCCAAAAATGTTGCAGCCTTGCTCACTGACCTGATCAGCTCCTACCAGAAGTCAGGTGATAGCAAGCTGAAAGCAAAGGTTTCTATCCAGCCTCATGAAGCGACGAACGCGCTGGTGATTCATGCTGAAGAACAGGAAATGCAGGTGATACGTAAAATCATCGCCCAGGTGGACATTCGACGTGCCCAGGTATTTGTTGAGGCCATTATTGCTGAAGTATCTGAAGATCGACTTGGCCAGCTGGGAATATCATGGGATGGGACAAATGTTAATTCCAATGGACAGTTCAGCGGAGCAACAGAATACGATATCGGGAGTGGCGGTTTACGACTCGGGTTTCTATCGGGTTTTTTAACTAACCTGACGGGTGTCCGCGTACCCGAGTTCCAGTTAGTACTTCACGCCTTAAGAAGCGACAACGAATCCAATGTTCTTTCTACACCTAACTTGCTGACACTCGACAATGAAGAGGCTGAGATACGGGTAGCACAGGAAGTTCCATTTATTACCGGGCAATTTACAACTAACGTCACCACGGCTCAGCCTGCCCCGCCTGCAGGCCAGCCAGGGGCGATCGTCAATCCTTTTCAGACCATCGAGCGTAAAGATGTAGGACTGATACTTAAAATAAAGCCGCAGATCAATGAAGGCAGCACAGTAAGACTGGAGATTTCGGAAGAACTGTCTAACATCAGTCCTACGCGTATTGCGGGTGCATCAGATCTGATTACAAATAAGCGTATCGTTAAATCTACAGTCGTCGTCGATGACGGGCAAACAATCGTGCTTGGCGGATTAATATTAGATGACCTGTCTAACACCGTTGATGGTGTACTAGGATTGTCCAACGTTCCATTTATAGGTGGACTGTTTCGTACTAAACAAAAGAAACTGCGCAAAATCAATCTCATGCTATTTATAAAACCGACAATTGTACGATCAAAAAGTGATCTCGTCGGATTTACAGAGCGTAAATATGGTGCAATGCGGGAACTGCAAATTGATGCGAACTCTCGTTCCGAGTACCTGATCAGAGATTTAAAACCGACTGTCATGCCGCCTCTTGATGGCACAGCAGAGGATGTGCCGGTACCCGCCTCATCCAAAGAAAAAAGAAAATGGTGGCAACCGAATCCTGAGCCTGCGGATGAATGCAGTCATTTGAGTGACGTTAACATTTACTGCGATGATTTCTAATACCCTATTACGCCCTTCTAACTGCTAGATATCCACAGCCAGCCCTTGCCCAGGCAATAAAAAAGCCACCCGCTGTGGATGGCTTTTTTATGTAGTGTGGCGGAGAAGGAGGGATTCGAACCCTCGAAACGTTGCCGTTTACACACTTTCCAGGCGTGCGCCTTCGACCACTCGGCCACCTCTCCGTATTGGAAAAAATCGGACGCGAAGATTAGCCTAGATCAAGCTATAACGCAATTCAGTCGATCTCTAGCCAGTCAGCAATGATAGTCAATGGGTCATTTTCATTCAGATCAGCGGGTATGGCAGGAACTCCTGGTGAATCATTTGCACAGAGTGCTGACAGCTGGCGAAGATCCTCTTCCCTGGCCTTAAGCAGACCATTGCGGGACAAGGGAGGCAACCAGTTCGCGATGTCCCTGGCCAGCAAAACCTTCTCACTTTCAGCCAGATCTGAAGCAATAAGATTCTCTGCAATTACATACCAGGACTGCTCACCATTCAAATCACCGTGTCGAATTACACCCAGATCAAGAATTAGATCCAGTTCCTGCACACCCTCTTCACCCGTACGCAGGATATCCACTACAGTGAAGTGAAGGCCAATATCTTTACGCTTAACTCTTACAAACATCCGTTGATTATGACAAAAAAAACCGCCCGCAGTAAACAACTGGACGGGCGGTTTTATCGTATGGCGGTGTGCGCAGTCTGGAGCAGAGTAGTCTCACCTATTCCCTGTTACATGGGAAAATACAGGGAAATACTAAATCCCTGCAGAAATATACAGCGTTAATCTAGCGTAAGTGACTATTTATATGATGGTTTTTTTGTACCTAAGATGCAGACTAACGATAACAGGGAATTATCAGGGAAACAATTATGTATTTTGTCAGTCAACCTCAATAGCTGGCCATGGGTGTACAATTAGGAGCATGAATTCCATCTGCCCCCTCCCTCCTTACAATCTACTTGCACTGTATAAGGACCCCGCTGTTAACCATATCTCCGGGTTCAGGAATATTACAGAGCAAATCGAACTCGACGAACTCATTGCTGCCTATCACCGCATGCGTGAAATTGCCCCAAAACGGCATGAGCGAAAAAAAGCATATTTTGTAGACCACACTGGATTCACCAGCAGTGGCGCATATTCAAACCGTAGGGAGGAACATCTGGCTATCGCCCTCTGGAATTCGTCAAAGGACGATGGCCATTTACAATTACCAAATGGTCAGCCCTTATCTCTGCTTGATTACCAGTTCCCACTGAAAGCCCAACAAGGAGACAAAGGTGTCGGTAAAGTAGACTTATTCGGTGTGGTTGATGGCATTCAGCCGAGTGTGATTGAACTAAAAATCGATCCGGCCACATCAGGCCGCAGCGACACACCTTTGCGTGCCTTTCTTGAAGCACTCGCCTACTGCGCGATTATCGAAGCGAATTTCGATGACATCGCCTTTGAGGCTTCCGAAAAAATGGGTGTCGACATTGCCAATAACCGCATAGCCCTGATCCTTATCGCTCCGGAGTTGTACTGGTCGAAATATATTCACTATCCTCGCGCCGGTGACTGGTTGCCAGCACTGCAGAATCTCGCTGATCAGGTATCTTCATCGCTTAAACTGGATACCCACTTTCTGTCACTCCATGATTCAACCTTCAAAATGGGATTAGATGGAGAAAGCCCCAGGCTGGTCAATGGTTGCTCTCTCAAAAGTGTGGCGAACCTCATATAAATTAAATAACTAACGAACTAGACAGAATCACGATTAGAATAAGAATATGAATGCACGTGATACGATATTGAACACGCGCTTCAATCGCTGCGACCAG
>JAYEGM010000180.1:0-2464 GCA_034659075.1 Pseudomonadota bacterium | reverse complement strand
TTCCAGTTCATCCAGTATTTGACTGGATTCAGTAACGGCGCTGCGCAGAACAGCTAAGTATAGATTCTCCTTAGAACCGAAGTGGTGAAATACGTTAGCTTTGCTGACATCTGCTTTTTCCGCTATCGCGCGCATGGACACGGCATCAAAACCCTTTTCCGCGAACAAGATCTCGGCAGCATCAAGTATGGCGCCTTCTCCACTGGGTAATAATTCACTGCCTGGCTGGGTGGTCGAGTGCATATTATATTCCTCTGTGTTCCTGCTTATATCTCTTCATTTAAGCCAGCCATTAACTCTTTCCAGGTCTGTTACTTCCAGTCCTCCTGTCACTCGCTTTAGTAGCAAGGTACTGAGAATAAACTGGTACTTGGCATTGATATAATCACGCTCAGAACCGTAAAGATCACGCACGGCATCCAGCACCTCTACATTAGTATTCACGCCAGCTTTAAAACCTTCACGTTTTGCCTCCACAGTACTATTGCCCGCTCTGACCGCTGATTTCAATGCATGCAAACGGCTGATGCCACTTTTTATAGCCTGATAAGCAGACCGTGAGGTTCTGTCAACTTTTCTTCGAACACCTTCCTGCTTATGCAAAGCAGTCTGATACAGCGCCCTGGCCTCTTTAGTTCCTGCCATAACGCCCCATCCCTGAATCAGCGGAATCTCCAATTGCAAACCGACGTCAGTGTTTTCATAAATTCTGCCTGATCCAGTCAGACTCCCATCAGCATCTGAATTGGAATGTGCCGCCACTAGATCGAGTGTTGGCAAATGACCAGCCTTGATACGTGAAACCTCACGCTCTGTGATTTCAACTGAACGCTGTACGGCAAGGAAATCTAGATTGTTTTTCAGAGCGGCTTCAACCCAGAAGTCCAGATTATCCGGCGATGGTGGATCGAGCGGCGGTTTATCCTCGGCAATCACATGCAACTCGCCTGGTTCCTGGCCAGTCAGTTCTTTCAGTGCTACCAGAGCGTCGCGCAGGGAAAAATCCGCTTCAATTACGTTTGTTTCTGCCAGGCTGTATCTGGACTCGGTAGCATACAGGTTTGTCACCGTGCCCAGTCCCACATTCAGACGTTCTTTATCTAGCACAAGCTGTTCGGCCAATGCTTTTTTTTCTGCCTCAGACACCCTGAGGTTTTCCTGCGCCACCAGCGCCTCACCATAAACTCTGGCTACCCGGAATATTAGCTCTTGCTTAGCTGAGCGAAGATCGAGAGTGGCTTTTTCAACATTTACCTTTGCCTGTTTGTAGCCATGCCATGTCGGCATATCAAACAGTGCCTGATTGAAGTTCACTGACCAGCTATCAACATTGTAATCAGCTTCACCGTCAAAGCCCGGAATATTATCGGCACTGCTGACTTCCTGATTGCGGCGTACAGTGCCTGCATTGGCACCAAGGAAAGGTAGCAACCCCGCCCTGGCCTTGCCAAGTTTCGCATTTTCAGCTTCATACACACTTTTAGCCGCCTGGTATTGCTGATCCTCTTCAGTCGCCAACTGATAGGTAGACATCATGTCGTCTGCCCAGGCATTGACCGATACCAGGACGAATATCGGTAGCACTACCCAGTAGTCAGAAACCCATTTTTGTTTCATTTCATTTTCCTCAACAATATTGTATTGCCTTAAGACTAACCATCCACCGCTTTGGGAGTAACGACCTCTCCATTGGATAATGCTTCACTGATTGGCTATGTGGTGGAGTACATCCAAAATATTATCCATAGAAGGACTAACCGTTCGGTCAGTTAGTATAACAGTTTTTTTTAATTGCCTGTCACCCCTTCACTCGTTGGACGAGAAACAGAAGGACTGCTGAAGAGATTGCAGTCAGAAATGCGGCAGTGAAGAATGCGTATGTCATACCGAACCACTGCCAAATGACACCAAATAAAAGTGCTGCGGGCAGAATTAAAAGTCCGTTAAGTAAATGGTAGATCCCGAAAACCGTGGCTTTTTGATCAGCGGGGGCAAAGTCCCCAATCAGGGCTCGCTCTGCCCCCTCTGAAAAAGCACTGGCGGCCATAAAGGCCAGGAACAGCCCCCACACCGCCAATCCATCACTGGATAACTGGGCAAAGGCAATGAGCAGGAAGAACCGGGCAACCCATCCGATGAAGACGACTCGCACCCTTCCCAGTCGATCAGACAGCGCTCCGGCGGGAGCAGCGACCAGTGCCTTGACCCCATGAGCCAATGCCCACAACAGAGGCACCCAAACAATCTCGATACCACCTTGGTTGGCCCAAAGAACCAAAAAGGCCTCGGGGACGGTAGCTATTGCCAGAGCACTCGACGCAATCAGCAATCCTTTGACATGGGGGTTCAATAGTCTCCACCGGAGAGGTGTTGAGGGAGGTGGAGGTGGTTGAGGAAGGTCCTTCAGGCCAAATATCAACAACAGAATAAGAAACGTTCCAGGGATGATCGAAAGAAGAAAAAC
>JAYEGM010000179.1:0-10050 GCA_034659075.1 Pseudomonadota bacterium | reverse complement strand
CTCTCATTTGCAATAATTCCATCGTCTAAAGGCATCTATGTGCAACTACCCCCAAAAGCTCACCATTCCGGCGAAGGCCGGAATTCAGTGACTTTGCATCTATTTAAACCAAAAACTTACTAGATACCGGCCTTCGCCGGTATGACGGCTAAGACAACAAAGCAACACTCTTTGCCTGCGCATAAATTGACTTTCCAGGTTTTAGATCAAGCAAAGCCGCTGATTTACGCGTAATACGGGACAACAACGGGACACCACCTACCAACAACCGAACAGTAAGCTGAGCTTTCCCCAGCGGCGTAATGTCGTCGATCAGGGCCGGGAAAATGTTCAGGATGCTGGTATCGGACTGGTGCTGCAGGGTGAGGCTGACATCACGGGCAACGACCCGTAATCTGACTGAGCGGCCGACATCCAGCGCTTTACGTGCGACGGTAAAACGACCCCCGGTAAAATCCAGGTAGGTCAGTTCATATTCGTCATCGTGGGCCGCCACCACCGCTTCAATGAGGGCTTCAGCATCATCGCCATGGGCCAGCGGAAGATCAAACCGGGTCAGCATTTCGGCTATTGCACCGGTCGCTTTTACCGTGCCCGCTTCAAGCAATACCAGATGGTCCGCCAGTCGCGCAACTTCATCAGCTGAATGACTGACATAGATCACGGGGATGTCCAGTTCATCATGCAATGACTCAAGGGTGGGAAGAATTTCCTGTCTCGCGGCATGATCCAGTGACGCCAGTGGTTCATCCATCAGCAGAATTCCAGGGCTTACAGCCAATGCCCTGGCAATGGCTACGCGCTGTCGCTCACCGCCCGATAAGGTGGCTGGCTTGCGTGCAAGTAAATGCCCTATGCCGGTTAGTTCCACAGCACTGTCCATCGAAAATTTCTGCTGTTTTGCATCTGCGCGCCTTGCGCCATAGGCGACGTTATCACGTACATTCAGGTGCTCAAATAAACTGGGCTCCTGGAACACATAGCCCAGCGGGCGCCGGTGTGGAGGAACAAACTGATCCCCGTCCTGCCAGATCTCATTGCCTACTTTGAGGAAGCCATTGCGGCATTTTTCCAGGCCGGCAATTGCCCGCAGCAATGTTGTCTTGCCGCATCCCGATGGACCCAGCAGTGAAGTCACGCCTGCAGCCGGTATGCTCAAATCTACATCCAGCGAAAATGTCCCCTTATCAAACAGGAATCTGGCCTCTATCGTCATAGCGGGACGACGCTCATGCCTGCACCAGTCTGAATCGACGGTTAATCCCATAAACAGTGATTAACATAAGAAAAGAAAGCAGCAGCAATCCTGCAGACAACCAATGGGCATTTTCATATTCCATCCCTTCTACATGGTCGTAAATAGCAATGGAGACTACCTGGGTCTCGCCGGGTATATTGCCGCCTATCATCAGCACCACGCCGAATTCACCCAGTGTGTGGGCAAATCCCAGTACCGCAGCCGTCAGAAAGCCAGACCGGGCCAACGGCATTGCTACAGTGAAAAAACTGTCTATTGGTGAGGCGCGCAGGGTTGCCGCCACTTCAAGCGGACGGTGACCTATGGCCTCGAAAGCATTTTGTAATGGCTGAACCACAAAAGGCATGGAGTAGATGACAGAGCCAATAACCAGACCTGAAAAAGTAAAGGCCAGCGGTCTGCCGCCGAGCGCCTCCAGCAATCCAGCGAACGGGCCGTTAGCACCTAACAGTAGCAGCAGATAGAAACCCAGTACTGTGGGGGGCAACACCAGAGGCAGGGCCACCAACGCCTCCAGTAGAAATTTGAAGCGCCATTGCGTGCGGGACAGCCACCAGGCCAGCGGGGTCCCCAATAACAGCAGGATCAAGGTCGTCACCCCTGCCAGTTTCAGGGTAATCACAAGTGCGGTTAGATCTGCTTCGCTAAACATCCCTGAATTCTACCGTATCTCGTAGCCATAATTTTTGATTATCATCAATGCTTCCGGACTCTGCATATACGATAGAAAATCCCGTCCAGCCTTGCTGTCCTTAATCAATACAGCCTGTTGCTCTATAGGAGTATAAAGCGCCTGTGGTATTTTCCAGTGTGAGCCATTAATTCGCTGACCAGGAAATTTAAGCTGTGAACGGGCTACAAAACCCAGTTCGGCATTTCCACTATTAACAAACTGATAGGACTGGCCTATGTTTTCGCCACGAACGATCTTGCCCTGCATACTGTCCCACAGATCTCGGGACTGCAGCACTTCTCTGGCCGCCCTGCCGTAGGGGGCAAGTTTAGGGTTTGCAATTGCCAGATGGCGGAAATCACCCTGCTCCAGCACCTTGCCAGAGGAATCAACAGCATTCTCTTCAGAACTCCACAGGACAAGCTTGCCAACAGCATAGGTAAAACGACTGCCCGGGACCGTTAAGCCCTCATCTTCAAGTTGTTTAGGACGTTTTTTATCCGCAGCAAAAAAGGCATCATAAGGCGCACCATTTCTAATTTGTGCATAGTGCTTGCCCGTAGAGCCAAATATCAGCTTCACTTTATGGCCGGTGTTTGCCTCAAACTGATGAATAAGGCTAGTTATCGCACGAGTGAAATTACTTGCTACGGCAACATGAAGCACTGCAGCCATAGACTGTGCATTTGTAAGTATGCATACCCATACGATAAAAAATCTTAAAATCATCTCATTTTATAATCTTGAATTATAGACATCAGAGTATGGTTGCTTCTATATAATAACTCACTAATATATCGTATAATGGCGTGTCATTCCCTGCCCGCATATAGGCCAAGCATGTCTTCATCAGAACAATCAACAGAAATATCTGCCGATTTCAAGAGCCTGGGACTATCATCTAACCTGATGAAAGCACTCAATGATATAGGCTATGAGTCCCCTTCGCCAATCCAGCAGGAATGTATCCCGCATTTGCTTGATGGCCACGATATCATTGGTCAGGCACAAACGGGTACAGGCAAAACCGCTGCTTTCGCCCTGCCGCTGCTGGATTTAATTGATCTTAAGAAAGCCCATCCGCAAATGCTGGTGCTGGCACCGACCAGGGAACTGGCTATACAGGTAGCCGAAGCCATTCAGTCCTATGCCCATTATTTGAAAGGATTCCACGTTCTGCCTATTTACGGCGGGCAGGCATACAACTTACAGCTACGCCCTCTAAAACGCGGTGTCCATGTAGTGGTAGGTACACCAGGCCGTGTAATGGATCATATAAAACGCGGTACATTAAAGCTGAATAACCTTAAAGCACTGGTACTGGATGAAGCAGACGAAATGCTGCGCATGGGTTTTATTGATGATGTTGAATGGGTAATGGACAAATTACCGGAACAGCGCCAGATCGCCCTTTTTTCTGCCACCATGCCAAATGTCATTCGCAAGGTTGCAGAACGCTTTTTAAACAAGCCTAAAATAATAAAAGTTAAAACTAAAACAACGACCGCTCCAACCATTCGTCAGCGCTACTGGCAGGTTCCTGGTCATCAGAAACTCGATGCCCTCACCCGCATCCTGGAAGTAGAAGAATTCGATGCAATGCTGATCTTTGTTCGCACAAAGACGGCAACGGTAGAACTGGCAGACAAATTGTCAGCACGCGGGTTTGCCGCTGCTGCAATTAATGGTGATATCGCACAGAAAACACGTGAACAAACGATTCAGAAGTTAAAAAATGGCAGGATTGATATCCTGATAGCAACCGATGTTGCTGCACGCGGCCTCGATGTCGAACGTATCAGCCACGTCATCAACTACGACATCCCTTATGATCCAGAATCCTATGTCCATCGCATCGGTCGTACCGGGCGTGCAGGTCGAAGCGGTGAAGCCATCCTGTTTGTTGCACCACGCGAGAAACGCATGCTGAAAAGCATCGAAAGGGTTTCCCGGCAGTCTATCGAGCCAATGAAATTTCCTTCGGCCAAAGCGGTAAATGAACTGCGCACCAAAGCCTTCAAGCAAAAAATCAGCGACACCCTGACGAACAATGACCTGACCATGTTTCAGAACCTGATCACTGAATACCACAATGAGACCGAGGCTGATCCACTGGAAATAGCGGCTGCCCTGGCCCAGATTGCCCAGGGTGAAGTGCCACTGCTAATATCAGAGAAAGAACAACGTCATGAAAGAAGACCTGACAGGGGTACAGAAAGCAGATCTGAAAGAAGACCTGATCGACAAGCTGCCGGCAAGAAGGGTGCAAACAGGCAGGGAACAAGCAGAAATGAGCGGAAGGAACGCTCTTTTGATAGAGAAAAACCCCTGCAAACAAGGCCCAGACGATTAAAAGAATTTCCAGACGTGGAAATGTGCCGCTACCGAGTAGAAGTCGGGCATGACGATGACGTCAAACCGGGCAACCTGGTAGGTGCCATTGCCAATGAAGCCGATATAGACAGCTGTTACATCGGTGCTATCGATATCTACGATAACTTTTCTACCGTTGATTTACCCGCAGGGATGCCGAAAGAAACATTTCGCATACTTAAAAATACCCGTGTCTGTGGCAGGAAAATAAATATTTCAGAGCTGAAAGCCTCGGGATCACGCGATTCTAAAAGAAGCGCTAAAGGTAAAGCGGATTCAAAAAGCAGGGGAAAAAAAGCTGAAGCCCGGACCACGAAAAACGGAATGAAAAACTAAGGAACCTCTGATTAATTCTAAAATCCCGTCATTGCACCCTTCGGGTATTTCCTACTGTCACGAGCACCGAAGCGTGGCAATCTCTTACAATATAGTCAATTTATTAGAGATAGCCGCGTCACTTCGTTCCTCGCAATGACGATTTAGTCAGAACTTTCCTAAAGGGCATCTCCCAATTCAGGACATGTCTGATTGTGATTCATTATGATGATTCATGAATTGAGAAGTGCCCATCAGTGTTTGGCGGTAATATTACATATCTGCTGCACATTTTGTGCAAGACCAGCCCCGGCCTCGGCATAGATATTGAAGACCGCATCAGCGCCTGCCTCTATTAGCCGTGCCTCTTCATCCGGATACTTTGTGGTCGCACAAATCAGGCCTTTGTAGCCCCATTGTCGAGCCAGCCTGGCTATTTTTTCATTAGTAATTGAGTTCGGCACACACAGCATTACCCATTCAATTTTATTACCCCTTGCATCCAGCCGTGACCAGAATTCCGGACTGCTGACATTGGCAAAATGTGTCTTCCGACCAATGGCATTCTGCGAAGCCACAACATCGGCATCAAAATCCAGACCAAGCAGGTTCTTATGCCCCTGTTCCAGAAGATAATCGAATGCCCCGCTTCCCACTCTACCCATACCGCAAATCAGATATCGAACATCGGATAAATCGATGTCCTCATCACCCGGCAGACGCTTGCTATGTTCAAATTTTCCAAGTCGATTCCGGTAGCGGGAATAAAAATTATCAGCAAAATTATTTACCGCTGATGAAATGGCAAACGAGCTTGCCACCAGCACTGCCATGATGACTAACCACTCCTGAGATATCCATTGCTGAGATACCGCGACAACCGACACAATCAGACCAAATTCACTGTAGTTTCCAAGTAAAAAGGATGTGCTGTTAGCCGAACGGGTGCGGACACGAAAACGTGAAAATAACAGGAAAAATAAACCCATCTTCATCAGAAGTACTACGAGTAAAATAACGACGATTCCTATAATTGTCACATTCGGCAGCCCTGCCATACCGATATTGAGAAAAAAACCTACCAGAAAGAGTTCTTTAATACTAAACAGGCTTTTCGCCAGTTCAGTGGATTTTGGATGATTTGCCAGCAATACACCAAAAACAAGTGCTCCCAGGTCTCCTTTCATATCGACTGCATCAAACAGTACCGCACCGCCTATCGCCAGCACCAGACCAAAAAGAACCAGCAGTTCACCGCGCCCGACCAGGGAAAATAATTTGTACAGCAGGGAACGGCCAATGATCATTAAGACTATGACTCCAGCCGCCCAGATCGATGGTACCTTTGCTTCGGAAACACCGATAAAAAAAACCGCAACAATATCCTGAACAATCAGCACACCAACGGCGAGCCGGCCATAATGTGAAAGCATATCGCCACGGCCTTCAAGCATCTTGACGACAAACACGGTACTTGAAAATGACAGGGCAAAGCCAATCATCATGGCGCTGGCCAGATCCAGCTCATTCAACAGGGGCAGACCTGCTGCCCCTGCTAGAAGAAGACTAATAGTCATAAAAGTGCTGACTATCAGCATATGGATGAGAGTTACACCCCATACCTCTACACGAAGCAATTCCTTAATGCGCAATTTAAGGCCAATCGAAAATAGCAGCAGCGTGATGCCCAGATCCGCCATTTCTTCCAGAAAACTGCCGGATTCGGCACCCAGGTAATTCAGTGTAAACCCTGCGACGAGGAACCCGACCAGGGGCGGTAAACCTGCCTGCTTACTTAAAAACCCGAAAATAAATGCTATAGCAATCCAGGCCGGGTCTTTATATTCGATTGATGAGAACAGGGTTTCCATTTTGTAATTTATTTTTTATACACATGATTCGTTTCGACTACCCCTTTAGAAAATATTTTTCTGATCCCCATTCTTAGTGCCCTGTCAGCCTGTAAAATAACATCCCGTATTTTTTGCTCCGGACGGCCTCTGAATGAAGTAACATGAAAATTTATATTATCTTTAAGTGGTGAATCTGAAAAATAATAATTCGACACGCAACACCTGGCTGCGTCATGAGTAATCGGACTCACTGAGTGCCATGAAGCATCATGCGTTGCCATAACAGCCAGTCGATTAAATTTGCTGTGAAGAGTAATTTGCCTGCCTCTCATTCCATCGGGCCATAGCTCGAGGTTTCCTCCAAAGTTCTGTTCCCAGTCAGGAGAAACATAATACAACAGATTTAATACTCTCCATTTTTTTCTGTCTTTATCATGTGAATTATCTAAATGTGGATTCAGGAACTGTGATTTTTCCATCCTGGATATACCACCGGCATAGAGATTCTCATCAGGATACAAACTGTCTAATTCACAAATGTTGCCAATTAAATCGATGATGCGCTGGTTCTGAAAGGCAAAAAGCACCTCTTCTAATATCGGGTCATATCTATCCATTTGAGCCGCAATGTATTTATATTCACGCAAGCTTTTATTGAGCTTCATTGCGTCAGCAGGTGGAAAAGCCCTATAGATAGCCAGTGCAATACCTTCAGGAAGTAAATCATCTACAAAAAAATAACCGATAGAATCTTTTTTATCCAGGTAGCTTTGCTTGATGGATGATTCCTCAGTTTTGAGTTTTTCCAGAATAAGCCCTGCAATTTCAGTTCGTTCCATCATTTTCTCCCTGGGTTATCAACACACCCTTTCGATGATCCTCGGCAATTCTCGCTATCAGCAGCCAGTGAAAACTGATTCCAAAGATTACGAAGATATGAAATAACTCATGTGGACCAACCACTCCCTCAATAAGAGTTGGCATTCTCAAGAATTCAAGTACTGCTCCCACAGTGTAGGCAACCGCCCCCGCTATTAGAGGTACAAGATAACGTCCACCATGCAAATGATAAATTAATATTGCTGACAAAGCGCCTATCCAGCCCATAGTCATATAAAGTGTTAGCCCTACCCATTCAGGAAATTCGTTGAAGTACAGCGTTTTTACAGTAATGCCGGCAATGGCAAACAGCCAGATAACTGCCAGCACACTCCAACGTCGCCAACCCGAAAAGAGCAATACATGTATCGGCGTGAATGTACCAGCAATCAGAGTGAAAATAGCTGCATGATCGAGACGACGTAAAATGCTTCGCGGCTCGCCGCCTGGTTCAAGCAAGTGAAAGACTCCACTCATGGATAATAGAAAAACAACAGAAAAAATAAAAATACCGATACTGTAGAAGCGTCCATGACAGCCACGGCTGCGAAACAATAGCACCAGGCCAGTGAAAGAAAATATTGCAGCTGCCAGCAGATGGCTTATTGAGCTAAATGGCTCACTAAATCCGGGAATTGAAATTATTGCTGCCACGCAGCCCCCGCCAAAATAATATTCCGTGAAAAATGACCCGAAGATCCTGTGCCATACTGATTAGATCAGCAGTATAAACATGTAATGACGAACATCCCAGATTCACTACGTTATTCTGGACTAAATGTGCTGGTCTTCGATATAGAATGGAGGCTGGGCCAGGAGTCGAACAGGCTACACGGTTTTGCAGGCCGGTGATAGCCACTCTGCCACCCAGCCAGTTTAAGGCACGAAATAGCCTTGATAATGTGCATAAAAAATAATGCGCTAGAAAAAAGCCCTGGTTTAATATTGAAATGTTCAGATAGTGCTTTGATATGATTTTTATTCAGGTTCCATTCGCCGGTGCACGAGAAACCAAAAACTTCGAACCGATTTCTGGCAGATCTGCCATACAGTTTATGCGATGCTGATCCATCAGCAAACGCAGCATAGACAGGTCACCCGTAACCTGCGGCCGCCCACGGGCCCCAGCCTGCAACAATGCCTGTTATTTCTAAGCATTCACTCCCAATGTCTGTTCGATATAGGTAACTACCTGTGGATGCAGGCCAAGTCCGTTTGCCAATTGCTTCACGTACTGTTGTTCAGCAAGTGTGTCAACCTCTATCGCCAATATGGAAGCGGCGTAGATCTGAGCTGCCATGTCTGGCTGACCAGCAGCAGATGAGACAACCCTGTTGAGGTCCATAGGTTTGTTTGCTTCAGCCACAAAAAAATCTCTTTCTTCCCGGGTCAGGCCATCCTTCTCCAGCTTGCCAACGATTTTCTCGATTTCCGCCTCATCGATCTGGCCATCCGCTTTGGCAGCATTGATCATAGCCTTGATGATGACTTCGGCATCATCTTCAAGCGCCTGCTGCTCCTGAGGCGTCTGCGGTTCAAACAGTGCACGGGGCGGCTGGGCGGGCGCCTGCCCGCTCTTGCTCAATGCGGACATGGCCAGTGAAGCCAGCATGGCCAAACCGCCGCCACCTATAGCCCCTTTGGCGGAGCTTGATCCACCACCGAGCAATGCCCCGGCAAGTGCCCCCAGGCCACCGAGGGCTGCCTTGTTATTACCCAGACCGCTGAGAACTTCACCCAGCATGCCACCAAGCCCGCCCGTCCCTGACGGGGAGGACTGTCCGGATTGGCCACCCCCCATCATCTGTCCGAGACTGCCCATCAAATCATCAAGCGAACCACCACTCCCGGCGCCCAGGGCATTGCCCATTCTGCCGCCGCTCGATTTCGACATGCCCTGTTGTATAATTGAACCCAAAATATCCATGTATCCAGCCATCGTAATCTCCTATATCCGGTTATTGGTTTTTATTGCTATTTCGCGTTTGGAATGCGGATTTTCTGGCCGGGGAAAATCAGGTCAGGGTCTTTTATGACTTCACGGTTGGCTTCGAAGATTTCGGTGTATTTCGCACCACTGCCCAGGTGTTTGGAGGCTATGGCCCACAGGGTGTCGCCTTTTTCGATGGTGTAATACAGGGCTTCCGGCGCGCTGTCATCTTCTACTTCAAGTTCATCGGCCTTGACTTCGCTGATGCCGAAGACATTTCCCGCCATCAAGATCGCTTTTTCCCAGGCAGACTTGTCTTTTGCTTTGCCTTTGACGGTGGCTACGTCGTTTTCTACGGCAATCTCTAGCCTGTCCACGCCAGGATTTTCGTCTTCGATATGATGCTGAATAGCCTCTGCGGGATCATCATCACTGCCAAATAATTTATTGCCAATATCAGATGCGAAATCGAATAAACCCATGGTAATACCTCGTTGTTATTGGTTAGTTAAAGGACCCTATGAGTCTATTGAATTCCAGGAATATTTTCAACGCGGGGAGTATTACCTTTTAAAGGTATTGCAATCCTTTAAATCGCCACTTTTAACACCTTTGGCAAACCATTCTACACGTTGTCTGGAACTGCCATGAGTAAAGGTGTGAGGTATGGCAAAACCCTGTGACTGTTTTTGCAGTCTGTCATCACCAATGGAAGCGGCAGCGACCATAGCTTCTTCAAGATCGCCTTCTTCCAGGATATTAAACTGCT
>JAYEGM010000178.1:0-2469 GCA_034659075.1 Pseudomonadota bacterium | reverse complement strand
GGTCATGACTGCTCTGGTGGGGCGTGTCCCTGTCAGCGGTAAAGTACGTGACCCCATGCCGTTTAAAGTCATTACAGGAGTCGATAACCTGGCGGCCAATGGCCTGACGATACCCGGTGTTCAGGGCATGATATGGAGCGGTACCGCCATCGGCGACTGGACACTTTCCTGTATTACCGGACGTCTCGATTCAGTCACCTTCGTATTCGATGACGGGACAATCAGAACGATCCCTGATAACAACCAAAAAGGACAGGCAGGTAACACCAATAAGCCCCTGGGATGGATTTCAGATACGCAGGGGATTCCCTGCATCAGTGGGTCACGCAAGACCAATGCCCCAGCCTTTCTCAGCCAGCGTATCGGCGTGATGGCGATTCAGGCAGCGGCTGATGCGGCGGCTGCAGCCGAGACAACATCAGTCGTCGGCAATGCCGCAGGGGTAAGCAATAGTGTTACGGGTAACGTCGGCAACTATGTCCTAGGCAAGACACTGTCTGGTGGCAGCAAGGAAGTGGGTCAATGGCTCATGGAACGCCAGTCACAGAGTTTTGATGCCATTTTTGCCCCAGCAGGCACACGCATTGCAATTCACGTTGACCGTGAACTCCCCATTGATCTTGATACCAACGGCAGGAAACTAAGTTATGAAAAATCCATTGATCCTTATACCCGTACTCGGCTTGATTAGCCTGATGGCGACAGGCTGTGCCAGCACCAAACAGGCTGTTCTACCGCAGGATGGCCCTTCGATGAAAGTGATCTACGAAAACCATCTCAACGAGATGAATACCCGTGACCCGGTTTCTCTACGGCAGGAGCAGGGAAGCCGAAATATCCAGACGGGAGAATCAGAACTTCATGGCTACACTCGTGATGCAGCGAATGAAATAGATGCCATATTTCCAAGGATTCCGAATCCGACACTGGTGATGTATGTGTTCCCTCATCTGGCAGGTGAGGAGGCGGTTCCCGTGCCGGGATATGCAACAAGTTTTCCGATGTATGAACGTGTTGAATACGCTTTACCGGGTGAAGTGCCTGAACAGAACCACAGTAGACAGCACTGATTATGATGAAACGTTTTCCACCTAAAGTTGCGAATGAATTTGAGCAACAATCAGATGAGCCTGTGACCAATGCGATGGTCAAATGCCAGTACGAACGGCCACCGTCTTTTACAGATCTTTTACCCTGGGTTGAGTACAACCCGGAGAGTAAGACCTTTCTGCTGGAAGACGGCATTAGTCTGGGTGCACTGTTTGAATTAACACCGGCGGGCACCGAGGCGAGAACACACACTTTCATGACTCAGTTACGCAATGCTATACAGACCGCACTGACGGATGCCATCCCGGAAGAAGATGATGCACCATGGATACTGCAGGTCTATGTACAGGATGAACCCAGTTTAAAAGGATTTCAGCAGGAAGTTTCCGATTATGCACAACCGGGAGCAAAGACGACCGAATACACGAAACACTTCCAGAAACTATTTTCACAACACCTTGATCAGATCACCCGACCGGGAGGCCTGTTTGAAGACAAGTCAGTCACCGGATCACCATGGCGAGGGCAGGTGCGTCGTGTACGTGCGATACTTTATCGCCGGCTTAAGCCAAAGGGCAAATTGCCCCCGGCAGTCGTAATGGAAGAAGAACTCAATGATGTCGCTACCAAATGGGTAGCTTCATTAGCTTCAGCAGGGATTCACGCTCGGCGTGCAAAAGGAAAAGATCTCTACGAATGGCTACTGAAGTGGTTTAACCCATCCCCCGAAATCACAAATGATGATCCAGACAAATTATTAGACCTTGCCCCGTATCCCGGTGATGAGGAACTACCCTTTGGCTACGACCTGGCTGAGCGTCTAACGCTGACTATGCCGCGATCGGATAATGAAACAGCCACCTGGTGGTTCGATGAGCTACCACATACCATCGTCACGGTTCAGGGTCTGCGCCGTGCACCCGAAGTGGGACATATGACAGCAGAACGTCAGGCGGGTGATCATGTTTTTGCTCTGTTCGACCGCTTACCCGAGCATACCGTGATGGTCATGACGCTGACCGTTAAACCGCAGGATTTTACACGTAGCCATATTGCTCAGGTCAAACGAGCTTCTGTCGGAGACTCGGCTGAAGCGGCGATGACCCGGGAGGATGCGGAAGTGGTGGAAAGAGAGATGGCTAGAGGTAACAAACTCTACCCGTTAAGCATGGCTTTCTATGTCCGTGGAGAAGATTCCAGATCACTGCGTACAAACATCAATCAACTGAATGCGTTGCTATTACCCAATGGCCTGCAGCCAATCTTGCAGGAAGCTGATCTACTGTCATTAGATAGCTACATTCGTAATCTGCCCATGGCATATGATGCATCAATGGACAAGGTCAGTAGACGGTCTCGACTGGTATTTTCAAGCCATACGGCCAACTTGTTACCTTTTTATGGGCGCTCAAGAGGAAC
>JAYEGM010000177.1:0-2479 GCA_034659075.1 Pseudomonadota bacterium | reverse complement strand
GAAGAGTAAAGAAAGGGCTGATGAGAGAGGTATTTAGGCTGACGAGTGGTAAATGCGGTTTCCACGCGGGTGAACGTTGATTATTGTAGAAGCAATGTAGTGAAGAATCCGGGTTCAGAAAGGAAAGGGGATATAAATCATGTTTGATAATATAATGATTTTACACATCACAAGTATTTTTCGTATGAACTAATGCGTAGCAAACAGGAAACCAATTTACTGCCAGGCCTATGGTCATGGTTCAGTGTTACCTGTATGCACTGTATGCGTCTGGCCTGGTATTTCGGTGTTTTGCTGTTCGTTATTGCAGCGGTGGCAATTACTGTTTTTCGATTCTGGCTGCCTGCATTAGTGGATCGCAAGGCTGAGGTAGAAACTTATCTGACTGCACTGGTGGGGCAGTCTGTGGTGATTGGCGAGATGGCAGCTGACTGGCAGGGCCTGTATCCATCGCTGCATGCGCGAAAGCTGGCGCTAAAGGATGCCAGCGGTAAAGAAGATGTCCATCTAAGTCTGGGTGAACTGAGGCTTGACCTGGATATAATTCCATTACTCCAGGGGAAGTTCGTATTCAGGCAGATCACCCTGAAAAATCCAGTTGTTCATGTTAGCCGTACTGCCGAGGGCGACTTTTACATTGGTAAGTTCAAGGCCCCTCCACCAAAGGAAGGCCGGCTGGCATTATTGTTCAATCAGCATAAAGTCAATATTAGTGATGGGCGTTTTATCTGGCACGACCATTTTCTTAAGGAAAAAGAGTTTACTGTTACCGACATTAATCTTTCGATGGAAAATATTGGCAAACGGCATGTTCTCAGGGGGGAGCTAGGATTACCTGAAAATGTCGCACAGGCGATGTCATTAAACTTTAATCTTAAAGGCGACGTGCTGGATATAAGCACATGGAAAGGACAGTTCAACAGCAAACTAAACGAAGTTGAACTCTCTGCTCTACCGGGAATAGTTAATGAGAAAAGGCTAATTCCGGAACTCTCAGGAAGGGTGTCGCTGGAAATTTCAACAGAATGGTACAAAGGACAGCTTGAGGCTGCTACTGGTCAGTTAACAGGGCGCAATTTCCTGTTTCCTCTGGGTGATTATGGCACACCATTTACCGTGCGGAGTGTTGAAGCTGATATCAATCTTGAGCATAAAGGCGAGTCATGGCTGCTGACACTTAGTAATCCATTTATTGGTATAGCAGGCGAGCCCTGGTCAGCAGGTCGTATAGTAGCATCTTATGGTATTGATGAATCTTCGGTTTATATCAGTAAGCTGAAGCTCGCTGATCTGCGCCCTGTACTGGACGCATTAACAAGCGAGAACAAGATTGTACAACTGGTGAAATCCCTGTATCCCTCTGGTAATGCCAGTGATACCAGCCTGACCCTGTTTGGTCCCATCAAAAAATCCCATGATTTCCTCTACAAGATGTCGGTCAGTGATGCGACCGTCAATGCTTATAGCCTGTACCCTGCTGCAACAGGTTTAACAGCCAATATAAGTGTCACCAGAACAGGTGGAAGCGTTATAGCCGAAGGAAAAAACTCACGACTTATCCTCGACAGGGTTTATGAGAGTGCACTCAGAATAGATCTTTTACAGGCAAATGTGACCTGGAATAAGAGGGATGAAAACTGGCAGGTAGATGGCAATCGATTATGGTTGAAGAACAGGGATGCAGAAGCCGAGGCAAGCTTTGTTGCAACCATCCCGTTTGATCCGGCACTACCGCCCTTGCTGACACTCAATGTTGATCTGGTTGATGGTGACCTGTCTCATGCAGATAAATATTATCCTGTACGCCTGATGAAACCGGGCATAAGGAAATGGTTTGAGGACACAGATTTGCGTGGTCGCCTTAATCAGGCGAAGTTGGACTATGAGGGAACGGCCAGAGGATTTCCTGTTGCCGGGGCAAAGAGTTTCAAGGTAGTGGCTAATATTGAAGCGGGTAGCATGTTTTTTGCTGCGGGCTGGCCACGTCTGACGGGTATTGATGCAGATTTGTTGATCAGCGAGAACGACCTGTGGGTTAAAGGGACAGCGCGTGACCTGCACGGCCAGAGGGTAACAGACAGTACCGTTCATATATCACATCTTGCTGAAACCGGTAAACAGGTGGTTGACGTAACAACGGGGCTGCATGGTGATCTGGGTAAAGTCGTTGATTTTCTGCAAACCGGCCCATTGTTTCGAAATACTGCTTTTCAGGAAATAAAACTTGGCGGTAAAGGTGAGGGTGAAATAAAACTTGATGTGTCCATTCCTCTGGCAGATGCCAGTGGTACACGTGTTAAAGGTACATACAATACTACTGGCGCTTCTTTGCAGCTGCCCGATGATTCCTGGGTAACAAAGCTTAAAGGCAAGCTTGATTTTACCGAGCGCTCACTGTCATCAGGCGGGTTTCAGGGGAAGATGCTGGGAGGCCCACTGACATTTAGTGTGAAAACACTTAAGTCAGGCCAGCCGCCTG
>JAYEGM010000176.1:0-10130 GCA_034659075.1 Pseudomonadota bacterium | reverse complement strand
CGCTGAAAACGAAGTCGGACATGAGAATGAAATAGAACATGAAGACGAACATGAAGACGAACATGAAGACGAACATGAAGATGAACATGAAGACGAACATGAAGACGAACATGAAGACGAACATGAAGACGAACATGAAGAAGAACATGAAGAAGAACATCAGGAAGGAACATCATAAGATTTCTAGCTAAAACAGCACTTCATTCAGCAACAGAAGTTTTTGTTGGAAAGGCCGTTACTCTGAACAGGGTAACGGCTTTTTTGTATTTCAGCTCATCAACAACACTGACATTTCATCTAAAAAGGTATCGTTTTCATCCAGGCTGCCAATGGTGACTCGCAGACAATTTTCCAGTGCGCCGCCGGAACGGTGCAGGCATTTAATTAAAATCCCTTTTTCTAATAATTCAGCATGGATTTTGTCAGCACGCTTTCCTGAAACCCTGAACAGTATGAAATTTGTATCACTCGGCCAGGTCTTAATACCCTCGATTGATGATAGAGCATCATAGACCCGGTCACGTTCAGTGCAAATTTCATCAATCTGATCCTGAAATGCCTGCCAGTGATCGAGCGCGAAGGAGGCTGTTGCCTGCGTCAGGCTGTTGATATTATAGGGCAGCCGTAGCTTATCCAGCTGGCTTATCCAGTCGGCATGGCCGGCAATCAAGCCGAGACGTATGCCAGCAAGGCCGACTTTGGACAGGGTACGCATTACAATTAGATCAGGATGGTCAGCCATTCGCGAAATGAAGTTTTCACCGCCTGTCCTGACAAAAGGCTGATAGGCCTCATCTACTACCACCAGCCCCGGTGCCAGATCGAGTATTTCTTCAATTTCTGCCGGCTGAAATGCGGCAGCTGTCGGGTTATTGGGTGAGGCGAGAAAGATGACAGCTGGCTGGTGCCTGTTGATGGCTTCACGCATAGCCGTCATATCCAGCGTGAAATCCGATCGCAAAGGCACCCCGGCATAAGTCAGGCCACATGCCCGTGCCAGCACTTCATACATCACAAACGACGGTGCGGGGGCCAATACAGTATGGCCTTCACCAGACACTGCCATCAGTATGGCCTGAATCAGCTCATCCGAACCATTGCCCAGCATGATGGATGATTCAGCCGGAATACTCATATGGTCACGCAGGCGCTTAACAAGTCTGCCCGCCGCTGGATCCGGATAACGGTTCAGCTGCAAAACGGCAAGGCTATCGAGCCAGGGCTGCCTGAGAGATTCAGGCATCGGCCACGGGTTCTCCATCGCATCAAGCTTGATGAAGTCACCTGCCGGCGGCACATGGTAGCTGTCTTGTTGCTGGATGATCTCGCGCACCCAGCGGGACGCTGATGTTTTGTTGTTCATTTGATGCTATTTGCCAATTATAATCACAGTCTTCCGGGATCTTAATGTATTACGAATTTTGACAAGACATGAAATCATCAG
The DNA here is from genome assembly GCA_034659075.1 of Pseudomonadota bacterium. Classification (GTDB taxonomy): domain Bacteria; phylum Pseudomonadota; class Gammaproteobacteria; order BMS3Bbin11; family BMS3Bbin11; genus BMS3Bbin11. The sequence goes on along the minus strand of JAYEGM010000176.1, from coordinate 8,686 downwards.
TGCAGGGGAATCCTGAACAGGCTTTTCCGTAATACATAAAACGTAATACGTAATACAACTTTCTAATCTTTAATCCGATATTCAGCCGAGCGGGCGTGAGCGGTCAGTGATTCTGCACGTGCCATCACAGACGCTGTTTTGCCCAGCTGTGACGCCGACTCAGGCGTACACATGATCAGGCTGCTGCGCTTTTGAAAATCATCGGTTCCCAATGGTGAACTGAATCTCGCTGTACCGGAAGTCGGCAAAGTATGGTTGGGTCCTGCGCAATAGTCACCCAGCGCTTCATTGCTGTGCGCACCCATGAAGATGGCCCCGGCGTGACGAATTCGTTTCGAAATAGTCAGCGGGTCATCGACGACCAGTTCCAGATGTTCCGGGGCAATGCTGTTTACTACATCGACAGCCTGATCAATATCCTCAGTAACAATGATGGCACCCTGCCCCTGCAGTGAAGCCCTGATGATTGATTCGCGTTCCATAGTCGGCAGTAATTTTTCTATGGCCTGCAACACATCATTAGCAAAATCATCCGATGTAGTGACCAGAATAGACTGCGCCAGCTCGTCATGCTCGGCTTGCGAAAACAGATCCATGGCCACCCATTCGGGATCAATCTCACTATCGCACAATACAACGATTTCCGATGGCCCGGCAACCATATCAATACCCACCTTGCCGAACACGCGCCGTTTTGCCGTTGCCACATAGGCATTACCCGGGCCAACTATCTTGTCGACAGCGGGGATGGTTTCAGTACCATAGGCCAGCGCGGCGATGGCCTGTGCGCCACCAACTGTGAATACGCGGTCGACACCGGACAGTGCCGCGGCTGCCAGTACCAGTTCATTCAGTTCACCATCAGGTGTCGGCACTACCATGATGGTTTCGCCAACCCCTGCAACCTGGGCAGGTACGGCAGTCATGACCACTGTAGAAGGGTAAGCGGCCTTGCCGCCGGGAACATAAATACCGACCCGATCCAGCGGTGTAACCTGCTGCCCCAGCAAGGTGCCGGTTTCATCGGTATAGGTCCACGACTTGCCACTCTGTCGCTGGTGAAAATCACGGACACGTAAAATTGAGAGGTCCAGTGCCTGGCGCTGTGCATCTGTAATCGCGTTGACCGCCTGCTGCAGGCGACTGCTGGATATTTCCAGCTCAGCCGCACCGACAACATTCAGTCGATCAAATTGACCGGTGTATTCGAGCAGGGCCTGATCACCACGCTGACGAATATTGCTGATGATGTCTGCTACAACCTCTTCGACACCCTCTATCTGATCGTGGCTGCGATTTAATAGTGCCTGCAGCGACTCTGCAAAGTCATCGTCCCGGCTATTCAGCTGCAGCATTGAAAAACTGCCCATTAATTCTCATCCAGCGCGGCAGAGATGGCTGCAATGGTGGTTTGCATTAGTTCGTGCTTAAGCTTCATCGATGCGGTATTGCCGACCAGCCAGGAGCTGATGTCGGCAATATGCTCAACTTCAACCAGGTTGTTTGCTTTCAGGGTATTGCCTGTGTCAACCAGATCGACGATACGATCTGCCAGACCCACCAGCGGCGCCAGCTCCATTGACCCATACAGTTTTATTATTTCAGTCTGTATGCCCTTGGCGGCAAAAAAACGGCGGGCTATACGTACATATTTGGTGGCAATCCGCAGCCGTGACCAGTTTGCCGGATCATCATTGACGGCCATGGCCAGCGGCTCGGCAACCATCAGGCGGCAACGTGCAATACCAAGATCCAGCAACTCAAATAAATCACCATCATGCTCCATCAGAACATCTTTGCCTGAAACACCCAGATCTGCCGCACCAAATTCTACAAAGGTAGGCACATCCGCCGCACGGATGATGACCAGCTTGATATTGTTCTGGTTGGTATCAAAGATCAGCTTACGGCTGGTTTGTGGATTATCCAGTGGCTCAATCCCGGCCGCCGCCAGTAACGGCAGTGTCTCATCAAGGATTCTGCCTTTGGACAGGGCAATAGTCAGTGATTCAGTCATCCTGTCAGGCTCCCTTTTTCGTCTCTGCAGACATGCGTTCAAAATGTTGACCGGAAACCCGCTTAATACTGGCCCCGAGCCTGGAGAGTTTTTCCTCTATCCCATCGTAACCACGGTCTATATGATAGATACGGTCGATCACTGTTTCGGAGCCGGCGACAACACCGGCCAGTGCCAGCGAAGCAGAGGCACGCAGGTCTGTTGCCATGACCGGCGCACCCTGTAATTTTTCCGCTCCTGTCACAATCGCCGTATTGCCCTGCAGATCGATCCTGGCGCCCATACGCTGCAATTCCTGTACATGCATGAAGCGATTTTCGAAAATTGTTTCGGTGATGGTTCCTGTACCCTCTGCCACACTATTCAGCACCATGAACTGCGCCTGCATGTCTGTGGGAAAAGCGGGATAAGGAGCGGTGCGAATGTTCACTGCCCGCATTCTTTTGCCATTTGTTGTTAATTTTATCCAGTCTTCACCCACCTCGATTTCTGCCCCGGCCTGGCGAAGTTTTTCCAGTACGGCATCAAGCAGGTGCGGCTGGGTATCGCGCACTGTGATATCCCCCCCGGTAATGGCGGCGGCAACCAGATAGGTACCAGTTTCAATACGATCCGGGATAACTTTATGATCGGCACCATGCAGCGATTCAACACCTTCAATCACTATTTCGTCGCTACCCGCACCACTGACTCTGGCACCCATGCTATTGAGACAGTTTGCCAGATCTACCACTTCAGGCTCACGTGCGGCATTTTCTATCACGGTGGTGCCATCAGCCAGTGTGGCCGCCATCATCAGGTTTTCTGTGCCAGTGACTGAAACCACATCCATAAATAAACGAGTGCCGTGTAAGCGTTCAGCTTTAGCCTTGATATAGCCATCTTCTATACGAATATCCGCACCCATATCTTCAAGTCCCTGGATATGCAGATTTACTGGCCTTGAACCGATCGCGCAGCCACCGGGCAAAGAGACTTCAGCCTCACCAAAATGCGCCAGCAAAGGACCCAGCACCAGAATAGAAGCGCGCATAGTCTTGACCAGATCATAAGGTGCAACTACCGATGACAAGGTGCTGCTGTCAGCCGTAATGTTGAGTTTTTCATCTATTTCCAGGCTAACACCCATGCGCCCGAGCAGCTCCATGGTCGTCGTGATATCGTGCAGATGCGGAACATTGCGTACATGCAACGGCTCTTTGGTCAGCAAAGCAGCCATTAGCACTGGCAAGGCCGCATTTTTTGCCCCTGAAATGCGAACGTCACCGCTCAGCATTTGGCCACCGGTAATGATGAGTTTATCCATTAAGGAGCCTCTGATCTATTCATGAACTCGTATCTTCCGTCTAAAATGTCCAGCTTCTTCGTTTCGAACCTTCGCAATAGCCTGCTATTACGCGCGATTCGCGCCTCGAACCTGGACATTTTAGATCGAAATCTACTTCGTCTAAAATAAATCTGAGGCTCCTCATAATAACCGTGCGATGAAACAGAATTAAACCAGCAGTATAAACTTACTGGGGCGGAGTGTCAGTAGAGAAACCGCGAACAGGCAGGGAGAACTTCAGTCCTGAATGACCGGGCAGCCCATTGATTTCGTAGGAGCGCCGTCCCCGGCGCGATTCATTTCCATGAGATTATAAAGCTTTCGATGCAATCGCGCCGGGGACGGCGCTCCGACAAGTTCAGGTAATGAGGAAAGCGAGTAGTTACAGTGCTTTAATTTTTTCCTGCAGCTCGCCTTTCTGATACATCTCCAGCATGATATCGCTACCGCCAATAAACTCACCCTTTATATAGAGTTGCGGGATAGTTGGCCAGTTTGAGTACTGCTTGATGCCATCGCGGATATCCGGGTTGGATAACACGTCTACGGTATCAAATTTTGCCCCACAGGCCTTCAGGATCTCCACTGCCTTGCCGGAGAAACCGCACTGCGGAAACATTGCACTGCCTTTCATGTAAAGCATAACGTCATTTTCCGCCAGTTGTGCTTTGATCTTTTCCTGTGCATCCATCTTCTTTATCTCTCTGTAGTCCGGCGCATGGCCGGGTTGATCTTCAGTCCGCAGCATCGCGTGCAGCATACTCTTCAGGCGTCATCGTCTGCATGGATAAGGCATGAATTTCTGCCTTCATGCGCTCACCCAGCACCTTGTAAACCAGCTGATGCTGCTGCACCCTGCTCTGGCCAGCAAAGGCCGGACTAACGATAACAGCATAGAAATGCTGCCCATCACCGGATATTTCAACCCTGCAGTCCAAAATTCCCTGCTCTATCCAGCCTTTAATGTCTTCTGGTGTAACCATTCTTCACCCTGGTAAAATATAAAAACGTAAAACAGAAGACGCTAATATAGCATTATTTGGTGATGACTAATCATCATTAATGGTGGGGGTAAGGACAAGGTTTTACGGGTTACGGGTTACGATTTACGGAAAGTCAAAACCATCACCCATAAAACACCTAAAAACATTTCACTGCGATCACCGCGAGAGTTAAGGTATTAATGTTTTGATGCTGCATTTCCCGTAACCCGTAGTCCGTAACCCGTAAAACGTAAAACCTCAGCTGATTTGAAGCCCACTCTCAGTCAACCCGTAGACCTCAAACAATGACAAAAGCTGTTGCGGGCTATTAAGTAATTCCAAGGTGTGATTTTGCTGTTTTTTAATCTGCAGGCAAGCCATCAGTAACGCGGCAAAGGCACTATCGCAATCGGACATCTGCAGCAAATCAAGCTTCAGGTCCTGCTGTCTGCCTGCACGGGCCAGTAGATCGACAGACAGATCATCAAGGGAACTGAAAGTCGCCGCACCTGAAATGCGGCAGACTTTTCCATCGCACTCAAATGCCGGTTTCATTGTATGTTGTTTTTTTTATGCAGATCGGCAATCAGCAAGGGCAGGCCTTTGCGGTTTATAGCGGTATTGTAGGATTTACGAAACGTTGTCACCAGGCTAATACCATCGATACGGACATCAAAGACCTTCCAGTCACCGCCTTTTTTACCCATGAAATACTCTAGCCTTACCGGAACGGCCGCACCAACATCGATCTCCTCCCGTACAATCACGTCATTCCGATAGGGAACGGCCGGGATAAATTTGATCTTTTCGTCAGAATACTGGAACAAGGCCTGGGAATAGGTCCTCACCAGCAGCGTTTTGAATTCTTCTGTAAATTGCTTGCGTTGTTCAGGCGTCGCACCATCATAATGTGTACCGAGGACGATTTTTGTCATGCGGTCGAAGTCAAAGTGAGGGATAGCGATTCTGTTTACCAATTCGTAAAGCTTGCTATGGTCTGCTTCATAAACAGACCTGTTAGCGGTAAATTCTCTCAGTAATTTATCTGATGTTTCTCTTACCAGTTCATCTGGCTCCATCGCCAGTGATGCACTTCCCATGATTAAAAACAGCAGCGGGACAAAGATAAGCTTTCTAATCATTTTTTATTCCTATGTTTAATTATTTAGACAACTCTATCAATTCTGGGTATGTCAGCATCTGATTCAGGGTAATAACTCATGGGTTTTCTGTTTTTCCCTGAAATAATAGCTGACCAATCAGGTTTTCCAGCACCACTGCTGACTGAGTCAATCGTATGCGGTCACCCTCTTTCAGGTACTTTAGCTGACCACCGGGCTCCAGTGAAACAAATTGCTCGCCCAACAGACCCTGGGTGTTAATCGAGGCACTGCTATCAATTGGTAATTTATTGAAATCACTGGAGATATCCATAATAACCTGTGCCTGGTAAGAGGCCGGATCCAGCCGTATCTCACTGACTCTGCCTATCCTGACACCTGCCATCGTCACCGGAGCCCTTACTTTAAGGCTACCGATATTGTCAAACCGTGCATTCACCTGGTACGGATCGGAAACTGAGTCTGAATTCAGATTGCTGACACGAAACGACAAAAACAATAATGCCATAAGACCCGCAATAACAAACAGGCCGACGGTGATTTCAATTAATTGTCTCTTCATTTACTTAAGTGGTCCTTAAGAGGTTCAAGTTTCAAGTCAACAGATAAATACTAAGAAACCAAAATCGCAACGGTTTTGACCTACGACCTGCAACTTCTTTTAAAACATTATCGATGTAAGGCTAAAATCCATGGCCAGCACCAACAGGGACGACAAGACTACCGTTAGCGTTGTAGCTGATGAAACACCGGCAGGTGTTGGTCTGGCATCGTACCCCAAAAATACCGCCAGTAAGCTTATCAAAGCACCAAAAACCAGGCTTTTAAAAAGGCCATTTAATACATCCTGCTGAAAATCAACACCCTCCTGCATGACTGACCAGTATACCGCCTGGTCGATACCCAGTACATTGACAGCCAGCAGATATCCACCCAGAATACCCACCGCCGAAAACAAGGCAGCCAGTATCGGTACGGATATCACCCCGGACAGAAATCGAGGCAATAAAACCCGGCGCACAGGGTCAACAGCCATCATTTCCATGCCTGCAAGCTGCTCTGTTGCCTTCATCAATCCTATTTCAGCCGTCAACGCGGCACCTGCCCTGCCCGCAAACAGTAGGCCTGCAAGTACCGGCCCAAGTTCCCTGGTCAGTGACAAAGCCACCAGTAAACCCAGCGATGATTCTGCGCCAAAATCTACCAATGTATGGTAACCCTGCAATGCCAGCACCATTCCGACAAATAAAGCGGCAACAATAATTATCGGTAATGTCAGTACACCGACACGAAATAGCTGCTCGACCAAAAGCTCATAGCGCCTTAGCGATACCGGGATGCTGCCAAGCATCTGCATTAACAATATGCCGGCGCGGCCCGAGGCGGCGAGGATAGACAGGCTGAAGACCCCGGTACGGCGTACTGCCTCGATCATCTCTGTTCATCCCTGTTTGCCGGGCCTGATCCAAACAGGTCAGTGAAGTAATCATCAGCCGTATAATGAAAAGGAACGGGCCCATCCGCCTGACCCTGCAAAAACTGCCTAACATCGTCACGCACCGAATTCTGGATTTCCTCCGCTGTGCCACTGGCCAGCACCCGGCCTTCACCCAGCATATAGACAAAATCAGCAATTTGTATGGCCTCAGCCACATCATGGGTCACAACAATGGATGTCATTGCCAGCGTTTTATTTAATGTCCCGATCAGCTTTACTATTATCGCTTTTGAGATAGGATCCAGGCCGGTAAAGGGTTCGTCATACATTACCATAAGCGGATCCATAACGATGGCACGTGCCAGGGCCACGCGGCGAGTCATGCCACCTGAGAGTTCGTCCGGCATCAAGCTTCTGGCTCCACGCAGGCCGACCAGTTCCAGTTTCATCAGTATCAACTGCCGTAAAACCGGTTCCGGCAATCGCGTGTGCTCACGTAGTGGAAAGGCTATGTTTTCATAGACATTGAGATCACTGAGCAGGGCCCCGCCCTGAAACAGCATGCCCATCCGCTTGCGCAGTTCAAACAATTCACTGCGCCCCAGATCCGGTACGGAAAGGCCATCCACCAGCATATACCCCTTGTCCGGCCGCAAACGCCCACCAATCAATTCAAGCAAAGTCGTTTTACCGATACCGCTGGGGCCAATGATGGCCGTCACCCTGCCACGCGGGATCCGCAGATTAAGACCACTCAATACGGGCTTACCGGCACGTTTCAGGTGGATATCGGTCAGGGTTACTATGTTGTCAGTTTCAGGTTTCAAGTTTCAGGTTTCAATTGAAAAAACATGTTTGCCACAGAGGACACGGGGGTACACAGAAGACAGAAAAGCATTCTATGATAAAGCGGATTGCGGAGACAACATGTTAATTTGCATTTAAAACTGCTCTACGGGTAACGCTTTCTGCTGATCTTACAGCAGGTGAAAAAGGAGTGATAGACGTGGCAAGGAACCGTAAACGACATAATGTCGCAGTCACTTGATTTGCTGGAATGAGTGGTGGGCAATTTAGAGACATGCCCAGGTCCTAACCTCGTGAATTCGACCACACAGGCCAGTATTCAACGGTAGAAAGTATGGCATACCGGACTGCAAGGAACCTGTCAGCGATATGGCGGAGTTGTGGTAATCGCGGGAGAAGGCAACTGGACAGATGTTTCATTCAACCTGTAGAGCAGCGATCTTCAATAACCGACATACATTCTCCAGTTCGGCGTATGTGAAACTCACCACACAAGTTAAAAGGATAGCCCTGCCCTTATTAAGTGAACTTTTTGAATTCGTGAACATGGTTGCAGTGAGCATGGAGTCATTGACAATTTTATCGGTATGCATGCAGGCTGTGCGACATCTTCTGGTGCTTGAAAAACCACGTGAAATAAGCGGATCTATACCAAAGCACGTCAATTATGCGAATAAAGAAAAGTAATAAAAGCTGATGCCCGTGTTGGTGGGGTTAATTGACAACCACTATGGCTTTCTTCTCCCTTCAAGCTCAGTCCTTTATCTTTCTTTTTAACGTAAACCCTAAAACCATTGCTGACCCATATACTTCTGTTTAGTCATGGCTTTGCTTGAATGCAATTGTAGGTTGGGCTGAAGAATGATGCCCAACAAGGGTATCTGCTGAAACCATGCTGTTGGGCTTCGTGCCTCAGCACCAACCTACAGCAAAATCTATTTTCATGTCTAATGTAGTCAATTTTGATCTGTTTCGAATACTACAAAGCAGAAA
>JAYEGM010000175.1:0-10146 GCA_034659075.1 Pseudomonadota bacterium | reverse complement strand
CTGAACGGGGCCTGCTCCAAGATTTTCAGACTTAACGAGAACGACGAAGAGCCCATTTTGTTACAAGATCTGCTTGCTGATAATGAAGACTGGGAAAAAATTAACCATGTGTTGCAACAGGGGGAAGCTGTCAATGACCTCGATATGCAACTGTGCTTTGGCGATGATACCCCTTACTGGATCCGTCTTGACCTGTGGCCAACTGAAAAAGCAGTATACGGGTCACATTATTTTGAAGGGAGTGTATATGACATTTCTTCCTTCAAAGATGCCGTTTCCAGCCTGTCGCGCAATGCCGTCGAACTCAGTCGTTCGAATGCGGACCTGGAGAAATTTGCCTACGCCACCTCGCATGACCTGCAGGAACCTCTGAGTTACATATCACGCTATGCCAATCTTCTACACGAACGTAGCGAACTGGACGATGACTCAGAACGTTTTATGGAACATATAATCGATAGTAGCAAGCGCCTGCAATCAATGGTCGATGATATTCTTGAATACTCTCGTGTCGGCACAAAGGACAATGATTTCGAGCCAGTGAATTTTGGCGATCTGGCAGACTCAGTAGCCAGGAATATGGATAAGGCCTTCCAGGAAAAACATGCCATTTATAAACGTGGTGAACTACCTGTGTTGCGCGCCGACGGCCGGCAGATTAAACAACTGTTCCAGAACCTGTTTTCCAATGCCTTAAAATTTCATGGTGACAAACCACCCAGAATACTGGTCACAGCAAAAGAGAAACCAGAACACTGGGAGTTTGCCGTTCAGGATAATGGCATTGGCCTTGAGAAGAAAGACCGCAAGCGAATATTTGACATGTTTCAGCGTTTGCACACCAGTGAGGAATATCCCGGAACTGGCATTGGACTGGCTGTATGCCGTAGTATCGTGGAACGGCATGGTGGCACCATACGGGTAAAATCCATTCCCGGCAAAGGATCAATCTTTGCCTTTACCATTCGCCACAAACCCCCTGCCAAAGAGGCATGATGAGGAACCTTGCATGAGTAGTGAATACAGCACTGGGCTAACTGTACTACTGATCGAAGACCGCATCCCGGAAGTAGACTACATTCGTGAGATACTTTCACAGGTGCAGAGCTGCCACTTCTCCATCACCCATGCTGATCGCCTCGACAAAGGCCTTGAACTGCTCGAACAGATGCATTTCGATGTTCTCCTTCTCGACCTCTGTCTGCCAGACAGCACCGGATACATAACATTCCAGACAGCACACAACAGTTTTCCTGCTGTGCCGATCATACTCATCACCAACATAAACGACGAAACACTGGCTGCACGCGCCGTACGTGAAGGGGCCCAGGACTATCTGATCAAACGCAAGATGGACAGTGAACTGCTCTCCCGCGCCATACGCTATGCTGTCGAGCGCCAGAATGCCGAAGAAGCCCTGCGCATCAGTGAAGAACGCTATGCTCTTGCTGTGCGAGGGGCAAACGATGGCATCTGGGACTGGGATCTTGACAAAGGAGACGCTTATTACTCAGAACGCTGGCATAGCATTCTGGGATTTGATGAAAATCTGCCTGCCACCATCAATAGCTGGACAGACCGCATACACGAAGATGACAAGGCTGACTTTAATCGTGCTCTGGAGGCGCATCTGGCAGGTAATACTTCCCATTTCTCACATGAATACCGAATTCTGACAAAAGATTATCAATATATATGGGTACTTAGCCGTGGCATTGCCGTAACTGACCATGATGGCCATAACATGCGCATGGCAGGCTCAATCACTGACATCAGCAAACGCAAGCAGGCAGAAAGCCAGTTGGTCCATGATGCCCTGCATGATGATCTCACTGGTCTGCCAAACCGTAACCTGATGACCGATCGACTGGATCATGCCATTCAACGTATACAGGGGCGAGGTGAGCATACGATTGAATTTGCCCTGCTGTTTCTCGACCTTGACCGCTTCAAAAATATCAATGACAGCCTGGGACACAGCGTCGGCGACGAGCTGCTGGTGCTGATTGCAAATAAACTGCGTGACATAATCCGACCGGGTGATACGGTTGCCCGGCTGGGGGGTGATGAGTTCGCAATTCTGCTAACTGAAGTAAACACCCTGTCGATGGTGACCCATGTGGCAGATCGAGTGTTGACGGAATGCGCGATGCCTGTCGTAATCAACTCCCACGAAATCAGCACCACCGTCAGCATCGGTATTGCCCTGGGAACGAAACGTTACACATCCTCACACGAAGTGCTGCGTGATGCGGATCTGGCCATGTACTGGGCCAAGTCCGAAGGCAAGGCATGTTATGAAATTTTCGATAGAGAGATGCACAGCCGCGTGGTTAAACTACAGCGGATTGAGCATGAATTGCGCCAGGCTGTCGAAAAGAACGAGTTCATCATTCACTACCAACCAATCGTCTCATTATTAGATGACAGCATGGTAGGTTTCGAAGCTCTGATACGCTGGAATCACCCTGAGCGTGGTCTGGTTGGACCGGTAGAGTTCATCAGTATCGCAGAGGAAACAGGTCTCATCGTCCCGTTAGGATGGTGGACATTGCGAGAAGCCTGCCATCAGGCAAGAAAATGGCAGCGGGCATTTCCGACAAATCCGCCACTCTCAATCAGTGTCAACATATCAGGTAAATTATTTAATCAACCCGATATGATCACCAACCTGCGCAAGGTACTAAAGGAAACTGACTTGCCCGCTACCAGTCTACGGCTGGAAATCACCGAAAGTGTGCTGCTGGACCATGCCGATGAATCTTTAGCCAAGCTTGACGAACTGCGCAATCTCGGTGTCGGCCTGCACGTGGATGACTTTGGCACAGGCTATTCTTCTTTAAGTTATCTGCAAAAATTTAATTACGATACGCTTAAGATTGATCGCTCATTTGTTAATCAGATGAACACCGATAAGGGGTCGGGAGCCATCGTTCAGACCATTATTGCACTGGGTAAACTACTGGACATGAACATCATTGCTGAAGGCGTCGAAAATCGCACCCAACTTGAACGCCTCAAAGAGCTGAAATGCCCGCAGGTTCAGGGATTCCTGTTTTCCAAACCGGTGGATTCGATATCGGCCACACGTATTCTAAGTACTCCTGCTGGATATTCGGGCAACTATCTCATGTAGCTAACGATGGCTATATTTAGAAGCTGCACCTATTAACTGACCGTAGCAGCGATATAATCACAGCATGAATATTGCTAACAGACTACTGGACTGGCATAAATGCCATGGGCGTCATGATTTACCCTGGCAAGTCCGCGGTGCCCCCTATCCTGTCTGGGTTTCCGAAATCATGTTGCAGCAAACACAGGTAGCCACTGTAATACCCTACTACCAACGGTTCATGGATCGCTTTCCTCACATACAGGACCTGGCCAAAGCAAACCTGGATCGAGTGCTGCATCTATGGAGTGGGCTGGGTTACTACGCACGTGCCAGGAACATGCACAAAACAGCACAAATAATCACGGATCAATTCAACGGCAAATTTCCAGTCGAAATCAATACCCTTATTGAAATGCCGGGCATAGGAAAGTCCACCGCCGGTGCAATCCTGGCACAAAGCCTGGGGCAACCTCACCCAATTCTGGACGGTAACGTCAAACGGGTTTTAGCACGCTATTTTATGATTGACGGCTGGCCCGGACACCGGGACACTGAAAAAAGGCTCTGGCAGCTCAGTGAAGCGCTTACGCCATCAAAAGATGTCGCTGAATACACCCAGGCCATCATGGATCTGGGCGCAACCCTGTGTACGCGCAATCATCCTCGTTGTACAGACTGCCCAATACATGAAGACTGCCAGGCATGGCTCTATAATAAAGTAGGCACTTACCCACATAAACGCCCAAAGAAAGAAATGCCCGTAAAAATAGCGACCTTTTTGCTTGTCAGAAACCCTCGCGGTGAAATCTACCTGACACAGCGCCCGCCCAGTGGAATCTGGGGCGGGCTATGGTGTTTACCTGAACTTCAGCATGAGGCAGACATGGAACGACACATTGAAAACTTTCCGGCTGAAATCGAAACCGGCCAGGCTCTGCCTGTAGTTCGCCATACCTTTAGCCACTATCATCTGGACTTCACCGTGATACCCGCAACGGTCAAAGGGAATCACGCGGACAGAATCATGGAGACTGCCCCTGCTGTCTGGTATAACCCTGCACAACCCGCCGAACTGGGACTGGCGGCTCCAATAAAGAAAATTATTCACGAAACAGAGGTCTAGTATGGCTAAAATGGTCAATTGTGTAGTACTCGGAAAACAGGCGGAAGGCCTGGAACGCAGCCCCTACCCCGGCGAACTGGGACAGAGAATTCTTGACAATGTTTCGCAGGAGGGCTGGCAGCAATGGATGAAGCACCAGACCATCCTGATCAACGAAAATCAGCTTGCATTGCACAAGCCTGAAGCACGAAAGTTCCTGGAAGAAGAAATGGAAAAATTCTTTTTTAAGGGCGGTTCGCAGATGCCAGAAAGCTTTGTCGCACCGACAAAATAACTGCACCTGAAATCCGCTTTTACAATCGGCGCCCGCCCGCTTATAATCCTGCCCTCTTCCTGATGTGGCCGGGTAGCTCAGTCGGTAGAGCAGGGGATTGAAAATCCCCGTGTCGGCAGTTCGATTCTGTCCCCGGCCACCATATTTTTCAATAAGTTACACATCAGCACTTTTTAATCCCCGTGTCACGCGGTACACTTTCGGAACACCTGAGCTCCGGAGACCGCCATGGCAACAATAAATAAGACTCCATCGTCCACCTGGAAAGCCGTGATTCGCAAGCGAGGATGGCCGACTACCATCAAGACATTTCGCACCAAACGCGATGCACAGGACTGGGCAAGACGTACCGAAGATGAAATGGTTCGCGGTATGTATATTGACCGTGCCGGTGCCGATCGCATCCTGTTAAAAGATGCGATGGACCGTTACCTGCGTGAAGTCTCCTCAACGAAAAAGCCTAGCACGCGAAGTGCTGAGAATCACAAGTCCAAGGCACTGAAGGAAAAACTCGGGGCGTACAGCCTTGCCGCCATTACACCTGACCTGGTGGCTGAATACAGAGATGCGCGGCTGAATGAAGATAAATCCTCCAACACGGTGCGCCTTGAACTCTCGTTGCTATCGCATTTGTTCACCATCGCCATCAAGGAATGGCGGCTCGGCCTGTTCTACAACCCCGTTGCCAACATACGCAAGCCTACCCCTCCTCCGGGTCGCGACAGACGACTGAGTACCGATGAAGAACAGACACTCTTCAAGGCCTGTGATAAGCACTCCAACCCCATGCTCGGATGGATAGCGCGTATCGCCCTTTACACCGGCATGCGTGCCGGTGAGATAAAAACGCTCACTCACAAGCAGGTGAATATGGACAATAGGACGATACACCTGACTGAAACAAAAAATGGTTCTATCCGAACCGTACCCCTCACCCGTGCTGCAACAGAGGTTTTTCGCATAGCGCTGAACAACCCAATACGCCCTATCGATACCGACCTGATTTTCTGGGGAGAACCCGGACGTGACGGCAAGCGTCGCCCGTATGAATTTCGCCCTGCCTGGCATCGCACCGTAAAAAATGCCGGTATAGAAGGCCTCCGTTTTCATGATCTACGTCACGAAGCAGTTTCTCGTTTGGTCGAGGCTGGCTTAGGTGATCAGGAAGTGGCTGCCATCTCGGGACACAAATCGATGCAGATGCTCAAACGCTACACGCACCTGCGAGCGGAAGATCTGGTTGAACGGCTGGATAAGCTGATGGGTTAATATTAGAAAACCTGACTGCATGCCAAGCACCTTTATACCTTACCATGCTCTGTCTATAGAAAACCACGCACCAACTTGATTTGATTTTCTATAGCCATTGCGTAATTCAACAGGCAACCTTATGTCTCCATTTCATACATAAGGAAGCTATATATCATGCAAGACAAGGAAAGCCTGAATGCGTCAGCACTGGAAAATCAAATCACAGAACGCTATGGATTATTGTTATCACAGACCCAACTCGCAGAACTACTTGGACGCTCCATAGGTGGGTTGCGTTACAGCCTGAGTTACCCCTGTGACTCCCTGACCCGCGCACTGAAAGCCTGCGGGCGAAAAATTGGTCGACGCGTCTACTACCCTGCTACCGAAATCGCTCAGATCATCATTGGGCCAGAAGAAAGATGAGCAACACCATTATTCGCGCTCGCCGACGTCATCGATTCGTCATCATTGACCAGCAGGCAATTGAAGACACTCGCCTGTCCTGGGCAGCCAGAGGCCTGCTAGGCTACCTGCTATCCAGGCCGGATGACTGGAAGGTACACGTCAACGACCTGAAAAAGCGCGGCGACCTCGGTCGAGATGGCATCTATAAACTTCTAAAGGATCTGAAAAATACTGGCTACATGCAATTCATACGCAGACGTGACAAACATGGACGCATCCGTGGCGGTACGTATATTGTGCAGGAAATCGCAAGCCCACCACATCCGGATTTCCCGGATGCGGCTAAACCAGATACGGCAGTACCAAATCCGGTAAAGCCGGGAGCATTACCTAATACGGACTTATACTTAAGAAAGACAACTACTACAAAACCGACTGATACAAAAGAGTGTAGTAGTAGTGATAATGATGATGACTGCCTCAAATTCGCCAACTGGGTATCGGAAGACATACGAGACCAGGCTGCAGAAAAGGTTTCCCGCCTCAACACCGCAACCGCACAATTAGTTATCGATGAATGGGCTGGTAGCATAGCCAGTGGTGAGATCGAAAGCTCTCCTATCGGTTATTTGTATGCAATGGTCAAGCGTCTTGAATCAGGTAATTTTACGTTACGGTATGCAGGTAAAGTTGAGGAAATGCGTGAGCATGGTAAAAATAACCCATCTCATTTGAGGAATTCTGATGAATGACAGCTTTCGAGAATATTATTCTGCCAGAACAGTCTACATAATAGTCCGCTTCATACTCGAAGTGGTCATTTACACTCTCTGTGTGAAAGGGTAGACCTTGAGGGGCATCGACATCATAACTGACAATTTCGTATTGTTATTTTTGATACTCTAACTTTGCCTCTACTACAAAGGCACGCTTAGCCAGGGTCTTCATCCAGTGGACGTACTGCTGTGTTGACCAGCCGCATTCAAGGGTGAGGTTTTCCCAGTTCGGCACCAGGAGCATGGTCCACAAGGTATCGGTAGCTTTCTCGGGCGTCCATTCTGGCGCGAGACTTCCATCGGCATGCAGTGCCTCAATTGCAGCACGGCAACCATCCCGCATGGCCAGCATTCGGTCGTTCCAGGCTGCTGCCGCTGCGTCGTCTGTGTCTTTTGCCAGCAGCAGTGCTTTGGCAACGCCGTAGATTTCAGGAATGTAACTACCCCAGGCTTCTATATACAGCTCAAGGCGTTCTATCCCATTCGATGCAGCGCGTGAAGGAGCGAGCCGTTGATTTACGTCCAGAACGTCGTCCAGATGTCTCGTCGCTGCCACCAGTAGTTCTGCGCGCGATGTGAAATGCAGGTAGACAGCCTGACGGGATATTCCAGCCGCTCTGGCGATGTCACCCATACGAACGCCCCGGCCACCTTGCTCTTCAAGGATCTGGACGGTCATTTCGAGAATGCGTGTGCGGGTATCATATTTGTCACTTGACATGATGTAAAGCATGGCATATGGTTGACACTGTGTCAATTGACACAGTGTCAAGTTAACCAAGGAGATGATCATGAAAGACAATATCAACAGTACTCATACAAGTGATGGACTCACGCTCGTTCTGGGCGGGACTGGCAAGACTGGTCGCCGCATCGTGCAGCGGCTCGAGAGCCGCGGTGTACCGACGCGCGCCGCATCTCGCAGCGCTGTACCAGTCTTCGACTGGAACGATCCAGACAGCTGGAACGACGTGCTCGAGGGAGTAACGGCAGCGTACATCAACTACGCGCCGGACCTCGCAATCCCAGGGGCAGCCGACGCAGTGCGTGCCTTCGTCGAACGTGCCGTTGTACATGACGTCAAGCGACTGGTTATTTTATCCGGTCGCGGCGAAGAGGAAGCACGGCACTGTGAACGCATTGTCCAGAATTCAGGAATCGAGTGGACTATCGTTCGCGCCAGCTGGTTCAACCAGAACTTCTCCGAAGGAGAGTTTCTCGGCATGGTTCTGGACGGTTTGATCACACTTCCCGCTGGAGATGTCCCGGAGCCGTTTATCGATGTGGACGACATCGCCGATGTCGCTGTTGCTGCATTGAGTGAAGATGGTCATGTGGGTCAGATCTATGAGGTTACCGGGCCCCATTTGCTGACTTTTACAGAGGTAGCAGAAGAGATCGCCCGTGCCAGTGGACGTGAAATCCAGTACATCAAGATCCCGAGAGAGGATTTTGCAGCTGGTATTGCTGATTCTGGCTTACCGGATGACATCGCGTGGTTACTGGACTACCTGTTTTCCACAGTACTCGATGGCAGAAACGCTCGCGTCTGCAATGGCGTCCAGCGCGCGTTAAATCGTGAGCCGAAAGACTTTGTCGAGTATGCACGAAAAGTCGCGGAGTCAGGGGTATGGGACGTGCCTTTATCACCTGAAAGGGCGGTATCCTGATGAGCCAGTTCATACTCATAATCGGGACGACGGCGTTGCTCGGATCGGCATTGATAGGAGGTGTCTTCTTCGCATTCTCCAGCTTTGTGATGAAGGCCCTTGCGGCATTACCCTCATCGAAAGGTATTGCCGCCATGCAGTCGATCAACGTCGTTGTCATCAACCCATCGTTTCTGGGTGCATTCATGGGAACAGCCGTACTGTCACTCGTGATGGCCTGGCTTGCATTTACGGGATGGGATAATCCGTCAGCACTGTTCTTCCTGGGTGGGGCGGTCTTCTACTTCGCGGGTACGTTTCTCGTAACCGTGCTTGGCAACGTTCCGCTAAACGACCAGCTGGCCGCTGTGTCCGCGACCGATGACGCAGCTCACAAAATGTGGGAACACTATTTAGACAGGTGGGTGAAGTGGAATCACGTTCGAACAGTGGCCTCGACGGTCGCTGCACTGCTTTACTTTCTGGGTCTCATTCAACACGGGGGTATGTGATGTTGTGAGCGGCCGGTATTGGTCGGTAGGTAGTACGCATTGACTACATATCAATAAATGGCCGCTCCGGAGCATGAACGGTCTTCCATCTTGATCACCTAATAGTCCTCTCAATACTCGAGGACTAAACCGCTCTCGCGGTAGCCCTCCATCAAGTTAATCGCCACTCGATAACATAACGGTTTCAACTTACCCGTGTCAGCCGGGTCTAAATCTATGCTGAGTAATGAGGCATGTCGCCTCAGCTCAATCATAGGAGAAGACTCATGACACAGTTCAAAGAACCCATCAGTCCCTTACGTCAACGCATGATAGAAGACATGTCGTTACGCAAACTAGCACCGAAGACGCAATCCGGTTATATCCGCGCCGTTAAGAACTTCACCCGTTATCTCGGCCGTCCGCCGGATACAGCAAGCGCAGAAGACCTGCGCCATTATCAGCTATATATGGTGGATCATGGTATCTCCAGTATATCGTTGAATTCGACCATTACTGCACTACGATTTTTCTTTGGCACCACCCTGGATCACGCTGAGTTGATGGCAAAGATGAGCCCAGTACATGAACCACGCAAGTTACCGGTGATACTGAGTCGTGAAGAAGCCGCACGGTTGATCGAATGTGCCAGCAACGAGAAGTACAAGGCCATGCTGTCAGTTGCCTACGGTGCAGGTTTACGGGCTAGCGAAGTGGTATCACTTAAAGTGAATGATATTGACAGCACACGCATGACGCTGCGTGTTGAACAGGGTAAAGGCTACAAGGATCGTTATGCGCTGCTTTCGCCGGTGTTGCTCGAGCGCCTGCGAAGCTGGTGGCAAGTCGGCAATAGTCAGGGCAAGATGCTTGACGGTGGCTGGCCGTTTCCCGGGCAGAACATTATTAACCCGATCGGTACCCGCCAACTCAACCGTGCCTGCCATGCGGCAGCGATCGCAGCAGAGCTTGATAAGCGCGTATCGATGCACGCACTACGACACAGCTTTGCGACCCATCTACTGGAAGATAAAGTGGATATCCGGGTGATTCAGG
>JAYEGM010000174.1:0-2511 GCA_034659075.1 Pseudomonadota bacterium | reverse complement strand
CACCTCTTTCTGGCGTGCCCATCGGTGTAACGGTCCGGGATCTATGTAGTGCTGCACCTCAGGGCGAAGCGTATCGCGTAAGCGTTGAGTGTGTTTCTGTGTCCAGCGAAACCCTTTACCGAGAAAAAGCTTTCGCTGACTCAGTGGAATCTGATTGGCTCGTAACTGATAAGTAGGGAGCTTACGCATATTGCGCTGATAACGTATAACGCGCCAGGCCTGCCGCCCTCTGACCAGCCCGAGTATTACCAGCACTGTTCCAGCTGCATAGGCAATACCCGGTGGCATCATTAAAGCCCATGGAGCCAAAATGGCAATTGCTGCTGCGGCAAAGGCCACTGCCATCGACCAGAGTTCAACCGGTGGACGTAGCAGCGCTTCGATAGGATGCCTGCTCACTGCTCTATGCCATGGGCGGTAATCAAAACGGGATAATGTGAAATCTTCAATGCCTCTGCGATATCCGTGCCTGAGGCCGGCATGATAGATAAACCATCTGCCAGTTCAGCAATGCTGCGTAAATCTTCTTTTGTATCGGCCTGTACCAGCATACCCACGGCACCGACCTCTTTTAACCGGCCTCTATTCTCAAGCAGCCATTGTTTGGACATGTCATCTGAACCTATCAGGAAAAAAGGCTGCGAAAAGGGTCGATCATGATTTTCAAACAGGGCGATGCCCGGTGTTAGGCCCGGTGAACGAATGGGTAACAACGATACAATATCTGCTGCACCGAGCTGTTGAGGCTGTTTTATCTGACGCTTTGGTAAGGAAATCTCTTTTGATTCGAATGCTTCAAGAAAAGGCGCAATTGGTCGGGTATCACCGCTGTCATAAATAACTGTCAGTGCTGCTCCCGCCAGTACAGGGACAAGCCCTATGAGAATCAGGATCGCTCTTAATCCGTATTTTGCAAGGTTCATCATGTTCTACCCTGCACGAGTAATTCTGCGCCAGTGTGTAATAACTCGCTGGCGATAGCGTTCTGCACGCTGCCTGTTCGCTGGTGAGTGATAACAACCGACACTGTCCCACCAATCCTGCCGGGCCTGATAACATTCTTGCAGAATGGCTGCTCCAACACGTAGGTTGTGATATGGGTCTAGCGCCTGCCAGGGTGTACCCAGTTTTTCTCTGTGGTATCGAAAATTTACCTGCATTAAGCCAATATCGATTGAACGTCTGCCTTTCTTGATCCATCCCTTCAATGCCTGCCAGGCCTCGATTCTCGAATTATAGAAATATCCCTGCCCGGCAACATTTAATGTCCACGGCCAGGGGCGGTATTTTTTGCGGCTATGTATTTGGGTTGCACTCTCGGTTAGTGCGATGGCATAAAGAATGGCAGAGGGAATACCACGTTCAGTAGCAATAGTCCGGTAACCCTCTGGAACCCGCTCTTCGCTCCAGCTTGTACTGGAAAGAAATAGCCCAATGAATATGAATAATCTTGTGATGCGAACGGTCATCCGATTCATTCTTTACAAACTTTACAAATCCGATAAACGGATTTGCATTAACTTCTCGTCTCGACGACGTAATATGTATGGCACTTCCCCCTGTCCTTTTGACAGCTTTTCTAATGTACCGCCATCGTAGTTCAATGTGACACGCCGGCTTTTTACCCATAAATGATCTATTTTCTGCTTAGCAGCCCATGCACGAACTTCTGTATCATTGCCTGGTCCGACATCCATGAGATAGACATCAATACCACTGATGTCATCTAACCGTTTCAATAACTTTCCCATCATAAAATCACAGGCTGGGCACTCGGTACGGGTGAAAAACAACAAACGATCCGCTGATGTAAGTGCATTCAATTTTACTGGCTTGACGGGTAATCGGCTAACATCAATCACCGGATCATTGGGATAAAGTTGTTTAGCTGCCGTATTATAGGCACGCTGAAAAACCAGAATTCGACGCACATCCTCGCGCATCGCCTGTGCCCAGGATTCTGCATATTGTTGTCGTTCAGCATCATCTCGCGCATGGATACCGAGGACTTCAATGGGGGAAATTGTCGCAGGGCTGATGCTGCCTCTGATTCCCTGCATCAACAGTTTGTAGCGATGCCATTCAACATCTGACAGATTCCAAAGATCAGCGCGGATGCGATCCGACTCAGACAGGGTTATCTTATCTGTTGAAGATTCGCCCTGATCAGTTTGTGAAACTTCGGTATTGACAGTTTCAATGGCCATCACGGATTGTGGCGCTAGTAAGATAAGGGCCACGGCTGCAAAAACTATGCGACTACTCATCCGTGTCATCCTCTTCACAGTCTACAATTTCTTCCTGTGATTCAGATTCACCAGGGTAAGGACGTGTCAGGTCTCTGTAGATTGGGGCGTGAATTATGTGACAGGTGCTGACATCGCTAAGCTTAGTTACCGGTATAGACGAATGCTGTATTTCTTTACTGCTCCCATTGTTATCAATCTTCGTTATTTTTGATGCTTCACCCTCTTTCTCTATTGATATCGATCCGAGGGTAAATCCACCAAA
>JAYEGM010000173.1:0-10263 GCA_034659075.1 Pseudomonadota bacterium | reverse complement strand
TTGAAACTTGAAACTTGAAACTTGAAACTTGAAACTTTTAACCTGAAACTTAACTCTGTTTTTGAGCGGGCTCCGGATACACAAACACCACCCCTGCATACAGCAGCATCGCGATTAGAATCACAATACTAAAACCAAAATGGATGGCCAGCAATGTCGCCAGGCTTGCGCTGATGACGGAAGCGCAGCCATTGATTCCCCATGCCCATGGAATCAGGGACTGTGCCCGATCGGCAAGCGATGACAGGGCCAGAGGGAAAGGCATACCCATCAATAACGCCAGCGGTGCTACAAGCAGTGTTGTCAATAGAATCTTGAAAAACACGGGAATTACCGATAGCCACATGAACAGCTCATCCAGCAGAAAAATATAGCTGAGGCTGATCAATACGATACCTGTTAAAGACCCTTTCAGAATAGTACGCCTGTTGTAATGTTGACTCAGTTTTGCGGACAGGTAACTTCCCAGTCCAGCAAACACCAGGAACGCGGCCAGGGTCACGGCAAAGGAATACAGGGGATGGTGCAGAAACAGGATAAACTTCTGCATGAAAGCAATTTCCATAAACAGAAAAGCTATGCCAATCAGCAGGAAATACAGGATGACGCGGGTCTTGCTGACCGCAGCTTTGTCTGCAACTGACGAACGAGGCAAAACCAGCAACGGCAGTGTGATGAGAACCACACTGAGTATTGCCGCCAGCAGCAATGTCAGCACCAGTACAACATAACCCCACTCGATCAACTGCATGCCACCACGATCACGCAGACTGAATATCTCCGGCAATGATGACCATTTTGTAAAATGATGGAAATAGGGTTTGTCGTCGGTAGCAGGTTCGAGGTCAAACTTGTAATCTTCAAGATACTGCTCCTGACTGTCTGACAACAGGGCCAGCGTGCCATTCTGGAACCAGGGCGTTGCCAGCTGATTATAGCTGCCTTTCGGAAGCGGCATGCCTGCTGCAAAAGCAACATCGAATGAACGTTCGTCACTGAAGTCACGAATCTTCTGTATATCCTGTTCAGTAAATGCCCCGTTTCGGATCAGTAAGGTACTCGTCTGCCAGCTGCGAATCAGAGCAAGCTGCTCAGCCGGTTTGTCCACACCCAGCATGCTGAGCGCATCGATCGCTGTAGCAAACAGTTTCAAGGTATCGCGCGGCGGCATCTTGACCCAGCGCGTCAGTGCCAGCTGGCCACCCGGAACCAGGTGATCCATATACTGCTTGAGTGCTTCAATGGTATACAGATAATCTTCATTCAGTGCATACAGACCGGATGCTGAAGCATTGAAGGCATCCATTAGTGACAGCTGTATCAGGTCGTACTTTTTCCTGTTCTGCGACAGGAAACCACGCACATCCCCTGCCTGTACGCTAACGCCATCACGCTGGTACAGATTGCCATTGAAATCACTGTAGCGTGCGCCGACGATGTCGATCAACCGGGGATTCAGTTCGACTGCATCAATGACCGATATTGAATGGTGCTGTTTTGAATGATACAGGGCCTGCAGGATATCCGTGCCGCCACCAGCTCCCACAATCAATACCGAGTCCGGATCAGCCAGGTGGTACGGCAATGCTGAAGTCACCTGGTCAAGATAGGCGACCTGTGACGGCTCTTCAGCTGCCTTCGTAATGACAGTCATATTATCACCGTCGGTGAAAATACCCAGCTGTGGCAACGGCTCTTCAGTACTGCCAAGGCTAAGTCCCGGTGCATGCCTGAAAGGAGTAGCTGCGCTGTCGACGATACTGATCAGGCCAAAGGGGCTGGAATCCTGCTCGATTACTTCTGTTCCGCTGACACGCAAGGTCTGTGGCAGACTCTTGTATGGCGACATGTGCAAATCCAGACTCGCCGCTGCCAGTGCGAGCAGCATGCTGGACAGACCCAGTACAACAAATATCGGCTTAAGCTTCTTTATTCGTAGTTCCACACTGGCAACCAGCAGGGACACCAGCCCCAACGCACCGATGACTAGCAGGGCATTTTGCGGGAAAACCACAAACAGCAAGCCGATCACAAGCAGGCTGCCGAGGCCGGCGCCAGCCAGGTCCCAGGCATAGATACGCGACACCTGTCCGCTGTACTGCATAAATGTCAGGCAGATGGCCGTGGCTGCAAAAAAGAAGGGCAGACTCAGCAGCAGGAAGATAATCAGCAGATAGCCGACCTGGCGGTAGTCCCACAGTATCAGTTCAGCATTGAAAGGCAATGTCTGGGCAAGCATGAAGCTGGCGACCGATGTCAGGCCAAACAGCAGCAGGCTGGCAGGATAAACGTACTTGAATCTCGGCTTCAGCCAGTGCTGAAAGATGGAAACAAAGGTCCCGCTGAAACCGTAACCCAGCAGGGCAAGGCCAATGATCATGTAGGAGAAATGATGCCACTGTATAATAGAAAACAGTCGCATTAACAGGATCTCGTACGCCAGCGCTGCGCCCGAGACCAGCGCTACTGAAAGATACGGCGGGCGCTGAGGCATGAATTGTTTACCAGGGTCGGTTAATGTTCACCGGTTACCGGTACAAACACCACCGGCAGAACCTGCCTGCTGACCACCTTTTCATCCTCACGTTTATCAACTACCAGCAACTGCTGTATCATGAAACGGCTTCCTACCGGTACAACCATACGACCACCGGGTTTCAACTGCTTGATCAATGGCGGAGGAATATGACTGGCTGCCGCTGTCACAATAATGGCATCAAACGGGGCATGCTCCTCCCAGCCATAATAGCCATCCCCCACCTTTGTGGTGACGTTATCATATCCCAGCCGTTGCAGACGTTTTTTTGCCAGCAGCCCGAGTGGTTCAACGATTTCGATGGTATAAACCTCAGCCGCCAGTTCACCCAGTATGGCTGCCTGGTAGCCTGAGCCCGTGCCCAGTTCCAGCACCTTGCTGTCCGGCTTCAGGTTCAGCATGTCTGTCATTATTGCAACTATATAGGGTTGTGAAATGGTCTGCCCATGACCAATTGGCAGCGGGCGGTTTTCATAGGCATAGGGCTCTTCTTCCAGCGGCACAAACTCGTGGCGCGGCACACTTGCAATCGCCTTCATCACACGAGGGTCGAGCTCCGTCTTGTCCAGTTCACGGCTGGTTTGCCTGACGTCTTCTTCAATGATTTTGATCAGTTCCATGCGTGCATTCTCTGTTGGATCATCGGCATAGGAGGCAAAACTGGCACCACCGGCAATCGCAATAAGCAATGAAGTCAGTATTCCCGTCCCCACATGTAAACCCTTCATCGAGTGTCCTCCTGCGAACTATTGTCAATGTAACACAACCTATACATCATATATGCGATGAAGCGCCTGTATTTCAAGCTAATAAAAAAACTGAACGGGGTGGAAGGCTGGGTTTTATTTGATTGATCGCAGATATTTTCTGCACAGCAACGATAAAAGGACTAGTATGTGAAGTCGGCAAATGAAGGAAGAAATAATTCTACAGTTATGACTATCAGGCAGATCTCTTTACTGACCACGGCAATTCTCAGCTGCAGCTCAAATGTTCATGCTGCTGAGAATCAATCCTTCAACCTTCGCCCAAGTGAAGTCCACGAGTCCTGTCACGATCTGGCTGCCGGTGCGAAACTTAATTACTCCTTTGAAAGCTCTTCGATGGTACTTTTTAATATTCACTATCATCGTGGCAAAGAGATCAGTTACCCTGTTGCTGAGAAAATGATGATGCGCAGCAGTGGAACATTGTCAGCTGACAGCCTGCAAACCTATTGCCTGATGTGGAGCAATTCCCAGGGTCGGACATTAACTCTGCGCTATAAAGTTGATATACCCGTCGACTGAGCCGCAAATTGTGCTGCAGGCAGACGAATCAGGCCCGCCATTCTATCGAAGAAAAAATATATACCCAGAAGCCGCTTTTTATTTTACGGGCATAGAAAAATTGATTGCAAGCGGTAAATCCGGTTCTTTCGGGGGCCTGGGCACCGGTAGTGATGCAACCACAGCGCTACGGCTTACCTGCTGATTACTGATCCTGTGACAACAAATCCGTCAACAGGTCTATCGAGAAAAAAATGGGAGCCTGCACCCGTATATCGGGTACTTCGACATCCATTGCAGCAAAGATACTGGCTTCAGCAAAAGCCCTCATACTTGCAATGAGCAGGACTCCCGTCAGGAGAAATTTTATGATGTGCAAAACCTCATGGATAAGCATGTCTACTTACAGGTATTACTCTACAGGCAATGCAGCAGAACAATAGACTGGTAAATCCACATAGCTAAACTCATTGGCAGTGAACAAAATAAATATCGAGTACAGATCGATAAACAAGATTCTAACTAGCGACGAGGCAACTGAAAATGTGACACAGTGTCGCGCGACTAATTGTCGCGGATTTCATTAGCAGTTGCGTTATATACTACGTTTATGAAAAATCTCAGCCAGACCAGCATAGATGCCACTTCGGCACTGAATCTTCGAAGACTGTTTATCCTCAGAAACATCGCGATAAGCTTCGAGATAGGGATAATTGGCCTGGCCTATTGGGTATTGGCCATACCGCTGCCTGTTTTTCCCTTATTGGTAATCATTGCCGCGCAGGGGCTGATAAACGGATTCACCTGGTTGCGCATGAAAAGACCAGGTTCTGTTAGCTCATGGGAATTTTTTAGCCAGCTGGTAATGGATTCGATGATACTGGCTGCTCTGCTTTACTTTACAGGCGGCTATACCAATGCTTTTGTCTCACTATTTCTACTGCCACTGGTCACCGCTTCAACCCTGCTTCCACAAGGCTATGCCTGGGCGATGGCGGCCATAACTACCAGCAGCTATACCCTGCTTATGTTTTTCTACCGCCCGTTGCCACATAACAACATGGACCATACGGCAGATTTCAACCTGCATGTACTGGGCATGTGGTTCGGCTTTTTGTTGAGTGCCGGACTCATTGTATTTTTCCTCGTACGCATGGCCAACAGCCTGCGTGAACGTGATCGTATTCTGACTGCAACAAGAGAAAAAATATTACGTGATCAGCACCTGGTTGCACTGGGTACTCTGGCAACCGGCGCAGCCCATGAACTTGGAACGCCGCTCACAACGATGGCAGTGTTAGCCAGTGAAATGAAGCGTGAACATTCTGACAATGTTGACATAGTTGAGAAAATGGATATGCTGCGCGGCCAGCTAGACCGCTGTAAACACATACTGTCTGATATTACAGCCAGCACCGGTCAGGTCAGACCAGAAGGTGGTCAGGGCCTGTCGATAGATACCTATATAAGAAATGTGATAGATGATCTGCAAAACCTGCGGCCAGAAGCAAAGCTGAATTGTGAATTTCAGGGCGCACAGCCAGCACCATATATACTCGCAGATAAAACACTGAGCCAGGCATTGATCAATGTGCTCGACAACGCCGCCGATGCCTCCACCGACAACATTGACGTAGAGGTTGCATGGGACAACAAGACGCTGAGCATCGTGGTGGGTGACCGGGGTGAAGAAATCAGCCCGGCTGTTCAGGCCGCTGCCGGTACGGCTTTTTTTACTACCAAGCAGGATGGTCATGGCTTAGGGCTATACCTGGCCCATGCAGTGATAGAACGCTTTGATGGAGAACTGCAGCTGGTCAGACGTGAAGGCGGTGGAAATCAGGCCGTCATAAAACTGCCGTTGTCTACAATCAGAGTTCCGTCATGACGAATCAAACTGCCGAAAATGTCCGCGACCTGCCCGACTTGTTGCTGGTCGATGATGATGACATATATTGTCAGGTTATGGGACAGGCACTGGTGAATCGCGGTTTCAACGTAAGGATTGCTCACAATGTCGATGAAGCCGTTGCATTAAGTGAAGTACAGGCTCCGGAATATGCTGTCGTTGATCTGAATATGCCCGGCCCTTCAGGTCTTGTGCTGGTCAAACATCTTATTTCCATCGACCCGCATACCCGTATCATTATGCTCACGGGTTTTTCCAGTATCGCTACCGCCGTAGAAGCCATTAAACTCGGAGCCGTGCATTATTTGTCAAAACCGGCTGATGCCGATGAAGTGATTGCAGCCTTTAATCGACAGGACGGGAATACTGATGTCGAAATCGCTACACAGCCTCTTTCTGTCAACCGCCTTGAGTGGGAACATATCCAGAAAGTATTAAATGACCATGACGGCAACATCTCCGCCACCGCCCGCGCGCTGAATATGCATCGCAGAACACTGCAGCGTAAGTTACAGAAAAGGCCCAGGAAAGATTGATTTAAGTTTCAGGTTTCAGGTTTCATCTTGAAACCTGAAACTTGAAACCTGAAACTCTTTCTACTACGGCCTTAAACTATTCAACCCTACAAACGTCCCATCGTTATTCTCTGCCAGCTTGCGCATCAGGGCAGCAAAGCGTACAACATTGTTGCCCATCCCTCCTGCACTGAACAACACTGGGAAACCGATTGCATGGATGCGTACACGATGTTTACCGCTACTGTCAGCCCTGTTTAAACGATCAACAGTGTTGACAACGTTTTCAATTGAACCGGATGAGAAATCATCACCAAAAATATACAGGCTGATGCGTTTGTCCTTCGCATAGAAACGCCTGATTGCTGCCTCTATACCTTCCACCGGACTGGAATTGGAAAAAGGTGTCCAGCGTGCCAGCCGCTGATTGATGGCATTGCGGCGGGCGGGGGTATCCGGGATCCATTTTCCCTTGTAGGTCTCAAACATATATACCCCCATGTCATTCATCACCTGTATGCCTTTAACACTGGGGTAAATTTTTAATACTTCATTCATTTTCCTGCGTACCAGCGACCAGGCAAACTGGTTCATTGAACCGGAAGTATCGATGATGAAGATAATGTATTCACTGTCCACCGGTATGCCACCGATTCGGCTGTTATTCACTGTCGGTTTATAGCTGCTTGCCTGCAGACGGCGCATTTCCTCGGTCAGACTTTGCTGAGCACTTTGCAGCCGCCCGGCAATAATTGCCTGCGCTTCGCTGTCAGTTTGCGCCCGGGCAAACTGCCCTTTGATAGTAGATAGACTGCCCTTTAGCCTGGCCAGCTTTTCTCTGCTGCTGGACAGCTGCTCCTGCTTTTCGGTCAATTCACGATTCAGTACAGTGGTTTCTCCACGTATTTTGAATATCTCCTTCTGCAGCTTCATTACCTGGCCGGACAGGTCAACCGTTAAACTTTCAATGACACGCGGCTCACCAATTTTTACGATTACCAGCAGCAGTATGATGGCACCAAAGCCGCATGACACGACATCCAGAAAAGACAGGTTAAAGATATCGACATCCCGCCGCCGTCTACCCCTGCTCATGGCCAGTCCCTTGCCGGTGTAAGAAAGGAGCCCCGTGTTTCAACTGCCAGCTGCCAGAAAGCCGCCGCTGCATAGGCATCGCCTTCCATCGGTAATAGAATAGTATTGACTGGAATTCCCGATGGCAGAACTTTCACAGCGCGATCAAAATGTACCAGCCTTTTTTCACTTGTCACGGTCGTGCGAGTCGGCGTTTTCTGCCCCTGTGTTGGCAAACCGTCTGTGATCAGCAGAATGTTGTCAGGCTTAGGCGTTAACAGGCTGGCTGTCTGGAATGCATGGTATAAACTGGTACCGCCTTCAGGAACAGCCTGGCGCAAGCCCCTGACGGCATCAGCAACATCCTGCGGATCGGATGCAGATAACCAGCCACCACCGGAAGTTGCTACTGCCGCACGTGAGCGGGTGTTGAATAAATACAACTGAAATTTTGATGCGGGTGGCAGGTTACTAATCAGCCAT
This sequence comes from Pseudomonadota bacterium, assembly GCA_034659075.1. Taxonomy (GTDB): domain Bacteria; phylum Pseudomonadota; class Gammaproteobacteria; order BMS3Bbin11; family BMS3Bbin11; genus BMS3Bbin11. The sequence continues at coordinate 2,478 of JAYEGM010000173.1, read as the reverse complement.
TCCGCTGTGCCCTGTGCCCGACGCCATTTTCTTGCTGACATTTTTTGCTTATCGCCCATATTTCGCAGTCGAATGACGTTGACAATAGTTTCATCCAGCATGCTTGCTGAAGCATCGAGCAATATAAGAATCCGCTTGCCACCCAGCTTAAGCCCGGTCAGGTACTGCCGGTTACCTTCACCGGCAAATTTATGAATCTTTTGCCCCTTCTTCTGCGCTGCCTTTTGTTCGGCACTGAGCTGCTGTGTTTTTTTATCCAGCCCCTTCAGGTCAGCTTTGAGCTTATTGAGATGTTCTCGACTAGCCGTCGTTTGTCTGCGCAAATCCGTCAGACCGGCCTCAATCTCAAGCTTGCTTTGCTGGACACGTCTTGCCTCCCCCTGCATCAGAACAATCTCTTTGTCAGTCGCCTCGAGACTGTTAACTGCCGCCACCTGATTCTCACGCCCGACGATGACCTCATTTTCCAGACGCACCACCTCGGAACGCAGGTCAGCAAAGGTTTCATTTCTCTCCTGCACCATATTGATATTCAAGATCAGCACCAGCAGCACCACGGCGCCAAAACCGCAGAACATGATGTCCAGGAATGATAACGAGAAGGGGGATACGGGGCGGCGTTTCATGGAACCAGTTTCAAGTGTCAAGTTTCAAGAATACGGTTTCAATCTTCCGACTTGAAACTTGAAACTTGACACTTGAAACTTTTTTCACGACCTCAACTTCCTGACCAGCCAATGATCAACATACCGTTCACTATCCAGCACCAGCCGCTCCTGCAGGAGTTGCAGCTGATGAATGAAAAACATAAGTATGATGCTTATGACCAGTGCGACGAAGGTTGAGTTAAATGCCACGCCGAGGTTTTCTGTGACGCCGGTAATGTCACCTTCCACTGCGCGATAGGCCTGGCCAAGGGCATCACCAATTCCACGTACCGTGCCGATAAATCCCACCGAAGGAATGGCCCAGGCGATGTAGCGGATGATAGAAAGCTCGGATTCCTGTCGTTCGCCTTCTGATTCACAAACATCACGCACTGCAGTCGATACATCCTGTACATTACGGGTTGCACTAAAGCGTTCGATACCCGTCAGCAGCGCACGTGGTAACAGGTACTGCTGCTCCACCAGCGGCAGGGCATGCAAACGATCAGCCAGTAGCCGGGTATCTTCCGGCCCGATCGGCATCCCCTCGGGTAATTGCAGTAAATCCTGGTCCAGAAGTTTATGCTGCCTCCAGACTGCCTGCCCCTTGTAAGTCAGGATCGACAGCGCCCATAACATCAGGATGAAGCAGGTTTCCTGTTCATAGTCCTTGATGACAACAAAAAATGAACTCTCAGCAATATAGCCCGGGTCGGCCGCCAGTTCAGCCGCCTGCTGCTGCATATGACTGGCCGCCGATGGACGCACCAGTGTGACGTATACTGCATGGACGATGATGAAGGAGATCAGCAGGGCAAAGACCTGGAAAATCAATTCATTCGGGAAGATTTTTTTCATAATTTAAAACCAGTTTCAAGTTTCAAGTTCAAAACCTATTTACCACAGAGGGCACAGATATACACGAAGGAAAAGAATATTGTCTTTACTATGCAATGCATCTTCCAGGCTCTGCTTCAACTCCAATATTTAATTAGTAATATATCAACACAGAAACCTCGGTGTACCTCTGTGTCCATAGTGTCCTCTGTGGTGAAATATTTTTGGTTTCAAGATTTTGCCGTTTAAGTCTTGAAACTTGCAACTTCAGACTTCTTTTCCTAAATATCTACCGGAAACGGCACCGTATCATCAGCGCGTAATTTTTCGCTAGGCGTAAACCGGGTTGCCGGCTCATATTTCTTTTTAACAACGTCTGCCGCTTTTTCTTTAGCAGGCTCAGCGACTTCGGCAGGGGCTTTTGTGCGCGTATCAGAAGGCTCTGTCATGCCAGGAACTGTGGCAGGCGCCAGAAACAGAAACAAAGCCAGTTGAATTATTTTATTTTTCATAACGTGCAATTCTAAAACCAAGATCGTAACGCGGCTTACTGCTGTAGTCACGGTAGCTCAGGCGCAGTTCGGTAATATTACCGTGTCGCCAGCTGGAACCGCGTACCACATGATGCTCACCTGTGACCGGACCGGCAGGATCGATAACCCGTTTTGCTGACTCGCCCGGATACACCGCATAGTAATCATGCATCCACTCGGCTACGTTGCCACCCAGATCATAAAAACCTTTAGGCCGGGCCGGAAAACTGGCAACCGGGGCGCTGCCGCGGAAGTTATCATCATAGCCCGGGACGACATCGGCAAGCGTATCGGCTATGCGGGCATCAGCATAGTTACCCGCTTTTCCTGTTGGCGGGAAACTGCCATTCCAGGGATAACGTTGTGCGCTCTTCTGACCCTGCATACGGGCAATCCAGGCCCACTCGGCTTCCGTCGGCAGTCGATAGCCGTCATTCATCGGCCGAACGGCCACCATTTTT
>JAYEGM010000172.1:0-31473 GCA_034659075.1 Pseudomonadota bacterium | reverse complement strand
GGACGGATAGGCAGCGACGGGGAGAGAATGCGTCGCGTCATCTCGACATTGGAGACCACCAGAGCGACAAAGAAGCTTACCAGGTACTGGAGGGTATAGACCGGCAGCATCAAGCTGAAGTGGATGCCGCTGAAGATTGTAAAACGGGAGCCAAACAGAATGGTGACTAATAGTGATACGATCGCACCAGTGCTCAATTCCTGCTGATCGAGGTTCCCTGCCAGCAGCAACCATAACAGCAAAGATATAAAAAACACGAACAAATAGTGCTGCCAGCTTATCGCAGGTGTTGCAGGGTTATTATCCATTTTTCTTTTTAAACGACTTTTATCCAAAAACTTTCAGTTGAATAAAATGAACTGTGATATGGACGCTCATATTATCAAACACTCGGCTATTGTTCTCTGTTTATTGCAAAATCAGCAAGCATTATCTGGAATGTTGTTATACAGAAGGGTCGCACCACGCCGAGGATGGCGCTACTACAGCAAAAAAACGCAGAATCAACCCCATAGCACCTGCATCTTCTCTGCATTCGGCTGTCTGATGACCCCCTTCTCGGTCACTATCGCATCTACCAGTTCAGCCGGGGTGATATCGAACACTGGATTCCAGGCTGTGGCTTCCGCCGCAGCAATCCTCTGCCCTGCCAGTGACAGGATTTCATCAGAGTTGCGGCTCTCTATCGGGATATCCTGACCTGAAGGCATATTCGGGTCGCAGGTTGAAACCGGTGCCACGACCATGAATTTGACAGCATAGTGCCGTGCGATGATGGCAAGGTTGCAAGTCCCTATCTTATTGCACACATCACCATTGGCCGCGATACGATCTGAGCCGACGATGACCCAGCCTATCCTGCCACTGGCCATCAGTGCAGAGGCCGCTCCTTCGACCACAAGATTTGTCGGGATTCCATCTTCGATTAGCTCCCAGGCGGTCAACCTGGCACCCTGCAACCAGGGACGTGTTTCATCGGCGTAAACAGTATCAATGCGATTTTGCTGCCAGGCACTGCGAATAACACCAAGAGCTGTACCATAACCACCTGTTGCCAGGCTGCCCGCATTGCAATGTGTCAATACGCCTTTGCCCGGTGTAATTAACTCAGCACCCAGTTCGCCCATGCGTCGATTGGCGGTGATATCTTCTTCATGGATGGCTTTGGCCGCTGCAAGTAGCCGTGGTATAGGATCACCTTCTTCTATCCCATTGATGATGCCTGCCATGCAATCGATGGCCCAGGCCAGATTGACGGCGGTAGGTCGCGCATTACGTAATTTTTCAAGATCCGCCTGCATTTGGGCTCGCCAGCTTCCAGGGGCTTTAGCAAAACATGCCTGTGCGGCGATAACGATACCGTAGGCTGCGGTGATGCCGATGGCCGGTGCCCCGCGGACTACCATGTCGCGAATGGCGGCAACTGTTTGTTCGGTGCTGATAATATCGAGCCAGACTACCTGGTGTGGCAGTAAGCGCTGATCTAGTAGTTTTAGATGGTCATCTTGCCATTTTATGGCAGTTACTGAATCGTTTGGGTTCATGTGTGATTCTCTGTTCTTTTTTATTTGTTTGCTCATATTTGAGCTGGGTTTTTCGTCCTTTATGGACGAGTTCATTTATTCAGGCCATCCATGGCCTTCACCCTTCGGGCCAGTCTTCGACTGTTCAAATCCGCTCCCTGCGGATTTAGTCTTTTGAATTATTCATACAGAACCAAAGAAAAGCCGCCCCGTTGTGTTGGCCTTCGGCTACTCGACACGCTGATATGTGCACGTAAGTCGTCGCACCACACTACCTCAAACATGCACCGCACTATTCCGGCCCAGCCTTCAAGTGCTCGACAACCCAAAAGGGGATGAAAACCAGGGGAAAGATTAAAGGTTCAAGGGGAAAGGAAAGTCAAAAACCTGTTAGTCATTGCGAAGAACGTAGTGACGAAGCAATTTCATAATGCTGAAACGAAACAAGGAGATTGCCGCGCTTCGCTCGCAATGACGAATATTGTTGGTCTTTGGTCTTGATATTAGATGTTGACCTACCCGTCCCGTTCAGGCTTGCCAAGAAGCACAGGGTGAGCTGGAGGTTTCGGGGTGTGTTGTCTGAGCGATAGCGAGTTTCACACCCCGCCAGCTCATCCGAGCATCGCAGGGAACCCATATTGATTTTTAATATGGGCATGCATGCGGGGGCTCTTTCTTTTGGTTACTTTTTCTTTGAGCAAGCAAAGAAAAGTAACTCGTCCATGAAGGACGAAACCATCAGCCAAACGCTAGCACAAGAATAAAAAAATAGCCCCCCTACACCCCCAAAGCCAGCATCACCTTCTGATAAATCCATAAGTCTGAATCACTGAAACAACAACATATAATAGTCTCATACCGTTCGCTATACTGAGCCATAACAGTCAAAGCAATTACCGCAGCCTGTCTTTTGGGATAACCGTATACGCCGGTACTGATTGACGGAAAGGCAATACTGTTCGCGCCCAGTTCAAGACCAAGCTGCAGGCATTTTTTGTAACAGCTCGCTAACGTGTCGCTCTCGCCTTCCTTTCCCCCATGCCAGACAGGCCCTACCGTATGCAAAATCATTTTTACCGGCAGACCAAATCCCGGGGTCATTTTTACATCACCTGGCATGCAGCTGCCCAGTTTCCGGCAGGCCTCCAGTAACTGAGGCCCTGCGGCAGCATGTATGGCCCCGTCCACGCCACCGCCACCCAGCAGACTGCTGTTGGCCGCATTGACTATCGCATCAACAGACAGACCGGTAATATCCGCTTTTATTAACTCGATCATGTACAATTCACCATTCCTGTATGTGCAGATAATACGATATAAAAGTGACGAATACACGCCCGACAAATCGCGCCCAGTCTATACTGGAAACACTGGCCAGAATGCTGGAGGAAATCGATAGCCGCCCTGTTACGACAGCTGCGTTGGCAAAAGAAGTCGGTGTTTCTGAAGCGGCCCTTTACCGGCACTTTCCCAGCAAAGGTCGTATGTACCGGGGATTGATTGAATTTATTGAAGAATCACTCTTCACACACCTGCGACGTATCCTTGAGGAGAATAAAGATGCTGAAGTCCGTTGTGGCAAAATACTCAGCCTCTATCTCGGCTTTGCCGAACATAACCCCGGACTCTGCCGGGTACTCAATAGCGATGCCCTGTGCAGTGAGAAGCCCGAACTACGCAGAAGAGCGCGCAAGATAAATGCCAGCATGGAAACCCAGTTAAAGCAGGTCTTTCGAGAAGCCATGTTCGATGGCGCAAGGCCGCTGTCTTCGGCAGAAAGTGCACATCTGCTAATGAGCATCGCCCTCGGGCGGGTCAATCAATACATAGCCAGTGATTTTAGGGTGTTGCCTACGGAGGGCTGGGGTGATCAATGGGGTTTACTGTCAAACTCGCTGTTTGGAAATCTTGACAGGGTTAACTGAAGTTTCAAGTTTCAAGTTTCAAGTTTCAAGTTTCAAGTTTCAAGTTTCAAGTTTCAAGTTTCAAGTTTCAAGTTTCAAGTTTCAACAATGATAAGTCTAAAGCAGAAAGAAAGGCCAAAAGTATTTCATGACATTTTTAAAATATATGGACGCCTCTATTAAACAGGAAAACCTCCGTGTTCTGAGATTAACTGGTTTAGTTTTGACTTGAAACTTGAAACTTGAAACTACGATTCTATACCACAAATCGGGCAGGCAGGGTCTTTCTTCAGTTTTAGTTCGTTAAAACGCATCGCCATTGCATCAAATAATAGCAAGCGCCCCTCCAGGCCATCTCCAATGCCGACTATATGTTTGACGGCTTCTGTTGCCAGCAGGCTTCCGACAACGCCTACAGCCGGCCCCAGAACTCCGCTGCTGGTGCATGTTTCATCATCATAAGCATCTGGCTGATAGAGACACTGATAACAGGGCATGTCCGATTTATGTCCGTTGAATTCAGACAACTGTCCTTCCATGCGAATGACAGCACCGGACAACAGTGTTTTCTGATTCTCTACACAGGCCCGGTTGACTGCAAAACGCGTGCTAAAATTGTCACTGCAGTCGATCACAAGATCAACCTCTGCTACCGCAGCGTTCAGTATATTGCCCTCAAGCTTTGATGCAACAGCCTTTAGCTGACAATCGGTATTGATTGCCCGCAAACGATCTGCTGCCGCATCAACTTTTGATTGACCAATCACAGAACTGTCAAACAGTATCTGGCGCTGAAGATTAGATATTTCTACAGTATCATTATCATAAAAGTGAAGTTTGCCGACACCGGCGGCAGCCAGATACATAAGCACAGGAGACCCCAGCCCTCCTGTTCCGACCACCAGTACTGAGGCATCAAACAAGCGTTGCTGTCCCGCAACATCGATCTGCGACAATAGCAGGTGCCGTTTGTAACGTATTAACTGATAATCATCCATGAGGGAATGTTAGCTTAAGCAGGTACTTCTAACCAGTAGATATGTCTTGCCGGTCGTTGCAAAAAAAAAGCCGATTATCTGTTGCTGGCCTGTGGACTGTGAAGAGTCAGTAAACATTTGCTACACTGCGGCATGTACACACTACCCATAGTATAAAATTATGATTACAAGAATATTATTTGTATTCCTCAGCATCGCACTGTTACTGCCTGTATGCACACTGCATGCGCAGTCTGTGACCATAGACAACTCTGATTACAGAAAAAAAGTTCTGAAATACCTGGCTAGCGATTACTTCATTACCGAAGGTGTCGGGCTGAAAAAGGTATTTATTGGGCAAAATGTTCAACAGATGATCCAGGAACTTGGTAAACCAGCTAAAAAGAAGAAACAAGGTCAGTTTACGGGCCAGGTAATTTACTCTTATACCCTTGATAATGAAACGGCGATACAGGTAGGCATAAAGAGCAACAAGGTTCAGGCCATCGCGCTGGCAGGTACAATATCGTCACAATATACAACGATAAAGGGTGCTCGCTTTGACATGCCGGCACATGAGATTATCAATTACTATGGCAGCGGCACATTAAAAAATAACAAATTACTTTATCAAAGCCAGGGTATTCGCTTTGATTTCAAAAACAGCAAACTCCGGGTAATCCGGATATTCCCTCGAAAAAAATAGATAGCATGGGTATAGAGATTGAGCGTAAGTTCCTGGTAAAGAATGATCTCTGGAAGGCAAGCACAAGTAACGGCATAGATTTTAAACAGGCTTATCTTTCCAATGCTGGCCCCTGCTCCGTACGCGTACGCACAGAAGGAAAAAAAGCAAACCTGAACATCAAGTCCGCCACCCTGGGGATTCTTCGTCAGGAATTCGAATATTCCATTCCACTCGATGAAGCTGAAGAACTGCTATCTCTTTTCTGCACCTCTATTGTCATCAAGAAACGCTATAAAATCGGCTATGCAGGAAAAACATGGGAACTCGATGTGTTTGCTGGAGACAACGAGGGACTGATAGTCGCCGAGATAGAACTCGATCATCCTGATGAAGATTTCGAATTACCTCCCTGGGTCGGCGATGAAGTTTCCAGTGAAGCACGTTATTACAACAATGAACTTGCCCGGCATCCCTTCAATAAATGGGATTATAGCAAGTGAGGACGGGTTCAGACTGAAAAGGACTATAGAGGTGTCCTATACTTGCCTGCCAGCTATCGCAGGGCTATGATTAAAAAAAGGGAGTAAATAATACGACTATTCTGTCGAAAGGCTGAAGATGGACTTTGACAAAATGAAAGACCTTCCTATCCGCTTTCATTCCAGCACATTGCCATTCGATGGTAGCAGAGACTATGTCGAAGAACTTTACCAGCGGTATCAGTCAGACCCGACTTCAGTCACTGATGACTGGCAGGCCCTGTTTACCCTGCTTGATGCCGATAGCACAGAGACACCAGTTAACAGGATAGCAGGTGACTTCCTGCAGGTAGATCTTCTTGAGAATCAGGCGGCATTTAAACAATCAGCCGTACTCAGGTTAATCAATGCCTACCGTGTACGCGGGCATCAGCAGGCGGACATTGACCCGATCGGGACACTTTTCCGCCCTGATGTGCCTGATCTTGATCCGGCTTTCCATCATTTAACTAATGCCGACATGGATACTTCCTACCATACCGGCTCGTTGTTTGCGCCTGACACGCTACCCCTGCGCGATATCATTGACCGGATCCGCAAGATTTATACCGGCAGTATTGGTGCTGAATACATGCATATTGCCAGCACCCTCAAGAAACGCTGGATCCAGCAACGACTTGAAGAAAGTATTGACCCTTCGGTTCAAATCAAGCAGAAAAAGATCCAGCTGCTCGAACGCTTAACCGCAGCCGAAGGTCTGGAACGCTATCTCAACTCCCGCTATGTCGGACAAAAACGATTTTCTCTGGAGGGTGGCGAAAGCATGATTCCCCTGCTCGATGAGCTGCTTCAGCATAGCGGCCGGCAGGGTGTAAAGGAAATCGTTCTCGGCATGGCTCATCGTGGCAGATTAAACGTCCTGATCAATACCATGGGTAAAGCACCCGATGAGCTATTCAGAGAGTTCGAGGGCAAAAAAGAAATGAATTATGGTTCAGGGGATGTGAAATATCATATGGGCTTTTCCTCTGACATCAAGACTGACGGCGGGCCTGTGCACCTTGCCCTGGCATTTAACCCGTCACATCTTGAAGTGATTGACCCGGTAGTCATCGGTGCTGTCAAAGCAAGACAACATCGATGTAATGACGATGAACACGAAACAGTACTGCCGGTATTGATACACGGTGATGCATCATTCTCGGGTCAGGGCGTGGTAATGGAAACCCTCAATATGTCTCTGGCCAGGGGATTCCACACCGGCGGCACTATTCATTTGATTCATAATAATCAAATAGGTTTCACCACCAGCCACCCGATGGATGCCCGATCGACCCCATACTGTACTGAAGTCGCAAAAATGGTCGAAGCACCTATCTTCCATGTCAATGGTGATGACCCTGAAGCTGTAATTTTTATTACCCGGCTGGCACTCGATTATCGCAAGGAATTCAAATGCGATGTAGTGCTCGACATGATCTGTTATCGACGCCATGGCCATAGTGAGGCCGATGAACCATCGGTCACACAACCTGTAATGTACTCGCTGATTTCGTCTCATCCGACCACTCGTGAGAGTTACGCCAGAAAGCTGCAGGCAGAAAATATCGTTGATGCTGCAACGGTGAAATCAATGCAGGATAATTACTATGACAGGATCCACCGTGGAAAAGTAGTTGCGGCAAATATTTTGCAGCACGCTAAACACCCGTACATAGTTGACTGGTCAATATATCGCAATAAGGATAATAACGGGCTGGATGAAACTCAGCTTGATACATCCATTGAACTCGAGCGCATCCGTCACCTGTCTGATGATATGCAAAAACTCCCGGCGGGTTTCACCTTACACCCGCGAGTCGCGCAGATCGTTGCTGATCGGCAAAAAATGGCAAGTGGTGGCCTGCCTATAACCTGGGGATTTGCCGAAGCCATGGCCTATGCCAGTCTGCTTGATGAAGGTTTTGGTGTCCGTCTTAGTGGACAGGACAGCGGGCGCGGCACTTTTTTTCATCGCCATGCCATACTTTCCGACCAGGATACAGGCGATGAATATATTCCACTTCAGCACATAGGTGATGAAAGTTCTCGATTCCAGGTCATCAACTCGCTGTTATCCGAAGAAGCCGTATTAGGCTTTGAACTTGGTTATGCTACAGCGGAGCCGGCAACCCTGGTCATCTGGGAAGCACAATTTGGTGATTTTGCCAATGGCGCTCAAGTTTTCATTGACCAGTTCATCAGTTCCGCAAAAAGCAAGTGGGACAGGCTCACTGGACTGACCCTGTTTCTTCCACATGGCCTGGAAGGTCAGGGACCGGAACATTCATCAGCCAGACTTGAACGGTTTCTGCAACTCTGTGCTGAGTACAATATGCGCGTCTGTGTACCCACTACGGCAGCACAGATTTTTCACCTGCTAAGAACCCAGATGCTACAGAACTTCAGACGACCTCTTATCGTCATGAGCCCGAAGAGCATGTTGCGCAACCCACTGGCAACATCATCCGTTGATGAACTGGCCAATAGCAGCTTTAGAAAAATTATCCCGGAAAACAAAGAATTAAATCCAGAACAGGTGTGCCGCATCATTCTCTGCACGGGCAAAGTTTACTATGATCTTTTTGCTGCTCGAGAAGAAAAAGAAATCAACGATATAGCTATTATCCGCATTGAGCAGCTGTATCCCTTCCCGCGCAACTTACTGATCAGTGTGATGGCAGAATATCCTGAAGCCGATTCCATTGTATGGTGCCAGGAAGAGCCCATGAACCAGGGTGCATGGTATCAGATTCGTCATCATCTGGAGGCCTGCACAGGAACAAATCATAAACTGAGTTATTGTGGACGGGTTGCCGCAGCTGCACCGGCAGCGGGTTCCTATTCACTGCATATGTCGCAGATGCATGCGTTTGTGGATAAGGCATTAAAAGCAGGTTAAGGATGAAAGGTTAAAGGAAAGACGTTTTACGTGTTACGGTTTACGTAAAACCTAAATCTTAAACCCTGATACGATCTCCTTTTGCAGGAGCATCGCCCGGCACGATGGTTTAACCTCAGGTAAAAGCTCAAAGGGGAAAGACTGAAGACTAAGAACCAGGGACAAAGAATAAAGGAGTGTTGAGAGGTGATTGAAATTAAGGTACCGGTATTGCCTGAATCCGTGATGGATGCCACGGTGGTGAAGTTATATGTGCAACAGGGAGATGCGGTGGATCGTGATGCGCCTGTGATGGATCTTGAAACAGATAAGATCGTGCTTGAAGTTCCTGCACCCGAAAGAGGTGTTATCAGTGAAATAAAAACCGAAGTTGGAGCCGTCGTAAAAGCAAATGAAGTTCTTGCGGTACTGGATAATAGCCAGACAGCAAAGGCAACAGATAAGAAACCCGAAATCATACAGAAAAACAAAAAATCAGCCATGCCTGTAGCAAGTCCCGCGGCAGAGAAAATTGTGCAGGAAAACAACATCGATCTCTCTATACTCACTGGAACTGGCAAGAATCAGCGCATTACTAAACAGGATGTAGTTAATCTTATAGGACAACAGAACATTGACTCGCCGGACACAATAAAAGCGATAGACAAAGCCGTTTTACCTGAAACCATGCAGACAGCAAAGCCCTCTATAGATGCATCGCAGAAAACTGAAAGACTACAACGGCGAGAGCCTATGTCTCGCCTGCGACAGCGTATTGCACAACGTCTGCTGCAGGCACAACAGGAAGCGGCAATACTCACCACGTTTAATGAGATCAACATGCAAGCTGTCATGGATGCCAGGGCTCATTACAAAGACGAGTTTGAAAGGCGCTATGGTGCTCGCCTGGGCTTCATGTCATTTTTTGTTAAGGCCTGTGCCCAGGCGCTGCAGAACTACCCTATCGCCAACGCGTCCATAGATAGCAATGACATAATCTATCATGACTACATAGATATCGGTATTGCTGTCAGCTCACCGCGAGGACTGGTTGTGCCTGTCCTGAGGGATGTTCAGAATTCAGGCTTTGGTGATATCGAAACTCAGATTCTCGAAATGGCTCAGAAAGCACGTGATGGTAAGCTGACCCTTGACGATCTAACAGGTGGAACCTTTTCCATCACCAATGGCGGCGTCTTTGGTTCCATGTTATCCACCCCTCTGCTGAACCCACCACAAAGCGCGATCCTTGGCATGCATAACATCAGCCAGCGCGCGATGGTTGAAAACGGTGAAATTGTTATCCGCCCGATGATGTATCTGGCACTTTCCTATGACCACCGGCTAATAGATGGCCGCGATGCGGTGCAATTTCTGGTGAGTATCAAACAGGATCTGGAAGACCCTTCCCGCCTCCTGATAGGTTTATGATTGTTTATAATTGGCGCTAATATGCGGACGAAGGGAACAGGCAAAGAAAAATGGAAAAACATTTCGACGTAATTGTGATTGGTGCAGGCCCTGCCGGTTATGTTGCCGCCATACGCTGCGCCCAACTGGGCATGACAACAGCCTGCATCGATGACTGGCTCGATCAGCAGGGCAGACCGGTACTGGGAGGCACCTGTCTTAATGCAGGCTGTATTCCGTCCAAGGCCTTGCTGGAAAGCTCTGAATACTACATGGATTTGCTGGATTCATCGGTTCACCCCGGCATCAGCATCAAGAATATAGCGCTTGATCTGAAACAGGTGCAGGCTGAAAAAAATAGTGTCGTCATCGAACTGACAGGCGGGATTGCTTCGTTGTTCAAAGCTAACGGCATCACCTCCTTTGCAGGCCGGGCACAGCTACTGGCCGACAGGAAGATTATTGTCACTCAGAAGATCAGTAAAACCAGTGAAAAACTCTCTGCCGGCAGCATCATCATTGCTACCGGCTCGCGTCCCGTAGATATTCCGGCCGCAAAAATGGATGGGGAATTGATAGTCGACTCGCAGAGTGCGCTGGACTTTGATCAGGTGCCAGAACGCCTTGGCATCATCGGTGCCGGTGTCATCGGCCTGGAGATGGGCAGTGTATGGCGGCGCTTTGGCTCGGATGTGACAATACTCGAAGCTCAGGATAGTTTCCTGCCAGCTGCAGACAGAGACATCGCCGCTCTGGCTCGGGCTGCCTACAAATCACAGGGACTGGATATAAAAATCGGTGCCTGTGTCACAGCTAGCCAGATCCATGGCAAAAGCGTCACCGTCTCTTTCACTGAAGCGGATGAATCACATATCCTGGAAGTAGACAAACTGATTGTTGCGGTAGGACGCCGGCCTTACACGGAAGGTCTGGCACCTGCTGAGACCGGTTTACTGGTTGATGAGGGTGGTTTCATTCATGTAAATGAACACCTGATGACCAATCTTCCCAATGTCTATGCCGTGGGGGATGTTGTACCCGGTCCAATGCTGGCACATAAAGGCTCAGCGGAAGGAATTGCTGTCGCCGAACATATAGCCGGTAATATTGGCCGTGTCAATTACAACACCATCCCATCCATCGTTTACACAGAACCCGAAATTGCCTGGACAGGCCAAACTGAAGACTCCCTGAAAAAGGCCGGTATCATCACCCGCAGTGGCAGCTTCCCATTCACCGCCTCCGGCCGGGCAAGGGCCATGCGCAAGACCACAGGCATGGTCAAGATCATCACTGAAGAAAAGAGCGACGAAATCCTCGGCGTGCACATAATAGGTGCTCATGCCTCAGAGCTTATCGCCGAAGCGGTGCTGGCTATGGAATACCACGCCACCGCAGAAGACCTGGCCCTGACCATCCACGGCCACCCAACGCTGTCAGAAGCTATACACGAAGCTGCACTGGCAGTAAACGGTGAAGCGATTCATGTTGTTAATAGAAAAGGATAAAAAAGTTTCAAGTTTCAAGTTTCAAAACTGAAAACGGAAATATTTACTTCCTCGCTTCCGCTGCCAGTACCGTGTTTCGCAGCAGCATCGCCACCGTCGTCGGCCCGACTCCACCCAGTCGTGGCGTGATCCAGCCAGCGACTTCTGCAACTGACTCATCGACATCCGGCATCAGTCTTTTTCCTTGCCAGCTGATACCGCCACTGATCACAGCCGCTCCGGGTTTTATCATTTCTGGCATCACTATACTGGCCACACCGGCAGCCGAAATGACTATGTCAGCTCGTCTAGTGAAATAAGCCAGATCTTTAACACCTGAATGCACAACCGTCACGGCTGCATTTGCACCTTCCTGCTTTGTCGTCAGCAGCAATGACAGTGGACGCCCCAGTGTCGGGCCACGACCAATGATGACCACTTCTTTACCTGCCACTTCAATGCCATAATGAACCAGGATCGCCTGAATGCCCGCAGGGGTACAGGGCACTGGCCCGGACTCCTGCAGCACAAGTTTGCCGAGATTAACCGGATGCAGGCCATCCGCATCTTTGGCTGGACTCATGCGCATCAGGGCTTCATTGAAATCCAGGCCCTTCGGTACAGGGTACTGAATAATATAGCCGTCTACCTGATCATTATTGTTAAAAGTATCGACAGCGTCGAGCAGTTCCTGCTGACTGGAAGCAGCAGGAAGTTGCAGGTGAAATGAACGAATACCGGCACTCTCGCAGGCCTCGTGTTTCTTCCTGACATAACTCTCGCTGGGTCCGTCATCTCCAGCGAGTATGGTGCCCAGCCCTGGCTGAATTCCCCGGCTGGCCAGACCTTCTACGCGTTGGCGTACATCCGCAATTACGGCCTCTGCGACTTCTATGCCGCTGAGTAATTTTGCTGTCATTGATTCTCTCGATTAGTTTAGTGCGTAGCCAGGCTACAAATGGCGCTTAATTGGTCCGGCAAGCATGATTACTACTGTAGCGCCTACTGCCGCAGCGGCATAGGCTAAATATTCTGACTGCCCCGCCACACCAAAAGTCATCATAAGAATGCCTCCCAGTACACCACCAACCAGGCCAGCGCCAACATCACAGGCAAGACTGAGACCCGTGCCACGTAAAATCAGGCCTGCCAGCAGGCCCGAAATAAGCCCTATGACAAGGAAAACTACTAAGTTTATGAGTTCCATACAGATCTCCTTGCAGCCACTCGAGTGGCCTCACTGCCGACTATTTTAGAATGCAGAGGCATGAAAAGGCAATTCTAGCATTAGTTTCAAGTTTCAAGTTTCAAGCCAGAAGTATATATGCCCTTAATTGTGGTCCCAAAATTTTTCATTCACTATCTATTTCTTTAGTGGGACAGCAGATATGACTTGAAACTTGAAACTTCGTGCTTGAAACTAAGCAATACCTTGATCCAGATCAATGAATTCATCTGCCACATTACAATATCATCGGACACATTCTTAACTTAGGCACTTTTGAAGAAAAATATAAATTATGAGCACCTTTGAGACCATCATAATCATCTTTTTTCTGTTACTGGCCACCTTTGTCATCATCGGGCTTTCTCTATCAATCATGCACAGCAGCCAGCAGGGTGAATCATATTACCAAGGTCTGATCTCGCGCATAAAACTCCTGCGTATGCATAAAATGCTACAGGCCATGGGCATCGATACCAGCCACTATGCTCGTCGCCACCCGATCAATGAAATTGAAATGCATTTGAAACGTTGCCAGCAGTGTTCGAATACAGAGCAGTGCGACAATGAACTGGACTCTGGAAAATTAGTAGATGCAGAGAAATATTGTCCTAACAATGCTGATATGCTTGCTACACCAACGAAGCACCCTGAGAGTTTCTGAAATATACAGCTGAAAACAGCTGTTACTTTTAGCATTAATATCTCCTTTTATTGACTACCAGCATTTATTACCATTGCTTTTAAGATGGTATAATCAGCCGACCTGGAAAAGTTACCGAAAAAAGGACAGTTGTGAAAAATATTTTGTTATGCATATTGCTGCTAGGCAGTGCCCCTGCCCTGGCAGAGACGGGATATATTACCGATCAATTAAAGATCACCCTGCGCAGTGGTGAAAGTACCACTCATAAAGTTATCCGCATGTTGCCTAGTGGGACCGCTGTCACAATATTAGGTCGCAATAAGCAAACCAACTATGCAAAAGTCCGTCTGGCCGATGGCACGACAGGATACGTACTAAACAGAATGATCCTGAACGAGCGGCCTGCTCGTGAACGGCTGGCCGAGGCGGAGCAGCAATTGGTTGTACTTCGTCAGGAACCCGGAAAGTTAAGCAGCCAACTAGCCGACCTGCAGGAAACGCATGCAGAATTGCAGCGAAAGTTTTCTGAAATGGAAAATGAGAATAACAATCTTAAACTGGAACTCGCCAGTCTGAGCAAAGTGGCTCGTGACCCATTACGCATAGCCGGCGAGCGAGATAGCGCTGTCGAGCGCAGCCAGCACCTGTCTGATGAGCTTGATATGCTCAGACTAAAGAATCAGCGGCTAACAGATAAAACCGAACAAAACTGGTTCCTGATTGGTGCCGGCGTGGTCATTGCCGGCATTATTCTCGGCCTGCTGCTACCGCACATGCGAGTCAAAAAGAACCGATCTGAGTGGGGTGACTTTTAAGGACAACGTGTTACGAATTATGTTTTACGGGTTATGTAAATCATAAAACGTAATACGTAAAACGAAAGCCCTTTTAGCCACATTTAGATTCACCGCAGTTCAGGCAAGTCATGCAGCCATCCATCTTGATGACTGCTTTGGTATGGCATTTCGGACATAACTGGGCATCCGGAGGGAAATCGCTGATCACCTGTTCTTCTTCAGGTTGACTTTCCTCTGCCTTGCTTTCTGATCCACCTTTCATGGTATCGTATTCCGCACGCTTGGACTGCAGGTGTTCGCGCACACAATCGTCCAGCTCATCGGCCTTGATCATACCGATTACTTTCATATGACATTCGATAGCATCTCCGATTTCGGCTACCAGCGAAGGCATGTACTTACCACCTTTTTTGAAGTAGCCACCGCGCGGATCGAAAACACTGTGCAGCTCTTCAACCAGAAAAGTCGCATCACCACCTTTTCTGAATACCGCCGAGATAATTCTTGTTAAAGCAACTATCCACTGGAAATGGTCCATATTTTTTGAATTAATAAAAATCTCGAACGGGCGGCGGCGCTCATGTTCTGTGCCCTGGTTAAGGATAATATCGTTAATCGTGACATATAAGGCATGCTCGGATAATGGTGTCTTGATTTTATAGGTCGAGCCAACCAGCATTTCAGGTCGTTGTAGTTTTTCGTGCATATGGACAACATTTGCAGACTCATCCTGTTCGCCTCCAATGCTGGCATCTGCACCATCAAGAGGAAACTCCTCATTCTCAACCAGATCCTTCTTCGGTGAAGTATCTGCAACCGAGTATCCTACAATCTTTTTTTCTATTTTTACTGTCATGTTATTTTATTCAGTTTTAAGTTTTAAGTTTTAAGTTTTAAGTACAAAACATCTATCCTGTACTAGAACTTGCCGTAATAACCCTCTTTCATCGCATCATACAGATTCGCTGCGGTGTGGGTTTCACCATCATATTCAACTTCTTCATTGCCCTTCAGTTCCACAACTTCGCCGTTCTCCAGATCAAAGCGGTAAAGGGTATTTTCCAGATCCTCTTCTTTAACGAGCACACCCTGGAAAGCCTCCGGATTGAAGCGGAAAGTGGTACAGCCTTTGAGGCCTTTCTCATGGGCATACAGATAAATATCTTCGAAATCCTTGAATGGAAAATCTGTTGGTACATTGGCCGTTTTTGAAATTGATGAATCGACCCATTTCTGAGCTGCTGCCTGTACATCGACATGCTCTTTTGGAGTGATCTCATCAGCTGAGACAAAATAGTCCGGCAGCTTGTTTGCGCCATCCTTAGCTGCGGGTGATGCATTAGCGTTGACTAGTTCGCGGTAAGACAGCAATTCATAGGAAAACACATCCACCTTCTCCTTGCTCTTTTTTCCTTCACGGATAACATTTCTGCTGTACTGATGTGCAAAAGAGGGTTCTATCCCGTTACTGGCATTATTGCCCAGTGACAGGCTAATTGTTCCTGTCGGTGCAATAGAGCTGTGGTGGGTAAAACGCACACCTGTCTCTGCGATACGATCAGTCAGGGACTGATCAAATTGCTGCATATAACGGCTATATTTGGCCAGCAGTATGCGGCCAGCTACTTTGTCTCCAATAGCGTAACCATCCTTTTTCATTTCCGGTCTCAAATTTAGCATCTCGGCAGTCACTTCGTAATCGTCACCAAGAATTGGAGCCATACCTTTTTCTTTAGCCAGTTCAATGCCTGTTTCCCAACCTACTTCGGCCATCTCTCGTGCAACACGTTCTGTAAATTCCAGACACTCATCACTACCATAGCTCATGCGTAACATAGCGCTGCTGGAACCAAGCCCCAGAAACCCCATGCCGTGGCGACGTTTACTCATTATTTCATTGCGCTGCTCTTCCAGAGGCAGACCATTGATTTCTACTACGTTGTCCAGCATACGTGTGAAAACTGCAACAACTTCGCGAAAACGTGGCCAGTCAAAACTTGCTTCTTCGGTAAACGCATTATCGACAAAACGAGTCAAATTTATTGAACCCAGCAGGCAGCTGCCATGCTGTGGCAACGGCTGCTCACCACAGGGGTTGGTTGCACGAATATCTTCACAGAACCAGTTGTTGTTCATCTCGTTGATACGATCAATAAGAATAAATCCGGGTTCCGCAAAGTCATAGGTAGAACTCATGATCATATCCCACAAGTGTCGCGCGTGGATCGTTTCATAGACACGGCAGGCAACCTGGTTCAGATCATTAGTTGTATAGCCTTTGGTGGTTGGCCAGTGACGCCATACTATCCGAGTATCCTTGTCTTCTATTTCATGCTCAGAAGCCGGGAACAGCAGATCCCATTCGCCATCCTCCCTGACCGCCTTAACAAAATCATCAGTGATCAGGCATGACAGGTTAAACTGACGCAGACGTCCATCTTCACGCTTTGCCCGTATGAAATCACGTATGTCAGGGTGTGAGATATCGAAGGTTCCCATTTGCGCACCGCGGCGGCCACCGGCAGAAGAAACGGTAAAACACATGGCATCAAAAATATCCATGAATGAGAGCGGTCCGGAAGTGTAAGCGCCGGCCCCACTGACAAATGCGCCCTTGGGACGCAAGGTTGAAAATTCATAACCAATGCCACAACCTGCTTTCAGCGTCAGCCCTGCCTTGTGTACAGAAGTCAGTATGCCGTCCATCGAGTCCGGCACCACACCGGCCACGGTGCAGTTAATGGTACTGGTAGCTGGTTTATGTGCCTGAGCCCCGGCATTGGAAATAATACGCCCGGCAGGTATTGCTCCATTTTCCAGTGCCCACAGGAAGCGTTCGTAATATTTCTCACGTCCGGCATCATCGGATTCGACATCCGCTACGGCACGCGCCACCCGCCTGAAGGTTTCATGTATATCGGCATCAACGGCATCACCATTCATTGTTTTGAGACGATATTTCTTATCCCATATATCCTGTGAGGCTGGCTGCAATGCTGGCTGAATATTATTATTGGGCTGGTTTTTTATTTTAACGACGCTCATGCTTCTCCTTTTTTTGGCGGGTCTCTGTAAACGACACCATAACCATATATTGTTATAATTTGTATTTTATACCACTATATATTGTGGTCACGAGATTAACGCTACAAATCAGTTTCGTCAACAGCTTTGTCCAAAATCTTTAAAAAAAACCTTCAAAAATAAATTGCCCATCAGTCCAGACTGCGAGAGAATATAATTCTCAGAATATCCATCGTACATTAATCAGCTTTTATCATGCCTTACACAAAATGAACCAGCCTCGAATAAATACCCGCACCAGCCTGGTGCTGCTAACATTACTTTTTCTCGTTGGCTGTCAGTCTACTGTACATTTGATGCCGACACCTGTCGGCCTGCTGTCAGGTAAGCACGACCCCTTTGCCAATACGCCAGAAAATGAACAAAGTAGTGAAATAGGCATCGGTTATGCTACCAATCGCCTGCCTCTGGGCGCAAAAAAGAGCCGTTTTTACACTCGTGACTTTGATCAGGATATACGCATGGGCGTTGCCCAGGTACGGATTGGAGCGGGTGGCCAGAGCTGGGAGGAGATTCGTCAGTTATCGATCAAAGGTATTGATAAACATGAATCACTGCTAAGTCTGCAGCATACAGAGGAACAGGGTGTGTTCAAAAAAGAGGATTCACTGGCAACCCTGCCCCCCGAATTGCAGGATTTGTTTTCGCGTTTCAACCAGGCGATTGAAGAGAGTCCAACCAAAGACATTACGATTTATGTCCACGGCGCCAACAACAATTTTTACCGTACCGCCTCACAGGCTGCTCAATACAGGCATTTTACCGGTCGCCAGGCGATCGTCGTCCTTTATTCATGGCCATCTGCCGAGAGCATTATCCGCTACGGGACCGATATCCGTCATATCATAAAAACGGTACCCACATTCGTCCGCTTCGTGAAACTGCTGGCAGAACATACCAACGCACGCAAGATCAACATCCTCGCCTACAGCGCCGGCGCCACCCTGACCACCAAATCACTGGCAGTACTCGGTCGTGACAGCTCTCAGCCAGATCGTGAAGCCTACCGACAATCACTGCGGCTGGGTGCCATCTACTTTGCCGCACCGGACACAGATTTTGACGAGTTCGTAGAAGAATACCGCAGTTATCAGGATATCGTTGATAATGTAACAATGACCATGAACCGGTACGATAGCGTGCTCGGCATTGCTATGACAGAACACCAATCGAAAAATGCTCCTATCATAGAAACTGAAGAACACAAGAGCAGTAAATCCCGGCTGGGAAAACCGGATCTTGATGATCTCACCGAGCAACAGGCAAAATGGATTCTGAAACAAACTCGAACAGCAAATTTTACTGTCATCGACATTGACCCGAAGACCATCCCCGGCATGGCCAAAGGCTCACATGATTACTGGTACCAGAGCCCCTGGGTAAGCACAGATGCCCTGCTGGACCTTAACTTTCATGCCTTACCAGAGGACCGAGGACTGGTGAGCGTTGAGACCAGGAAAGGAGCCAGAATATGGTACTTCCCGGCTGATTATGAAACACGTGTTGACGCGGCTTTAGACAGATTGGCAGAAAAAATTCAACAAAATACCAAAAACTTCTGACGATCCTGTTCCATTAGACAGAACGATGATCTTTTGTTTTCTGCTTTCTACCCTTTTCTGAAACCAAAAACTTAAAAAATTTATCCTATCCATACCTGCCAGCAAACACAGATTGGGTCAGCTTATTCCAGTCTTAAAAATATCTCCTGCAGGCTGCGTACATCAGTTAGCCGCTACGGATTCCTTATCCGGGTGATCAAATCTTCCTTTTTTCAGAAAATATAGCGTTTGCTGGATCACCTCATCCTGCTTCATGATGGTGATATGGGTGTAGGGTAAAACGATGAAATCGCTCATCCCCTCTACCTTCGCATGATCTACCGATACCTTGCCATCATCCTCTCCAGGTATGATCTCTGCCATCCAGTTATCGATAGGGCTATGTTCATCACCGGCAATAACACCTGTCGGATAATCCACGGCACCGAGTAAGCCAGGAATCCCATCCTTACCGGTACCCAGCTGCTGACCAGTCGGTCCGGTCAACCACTTATACCAGTGCTCATTTCGGAATTGGTCGGCTACCAGAGAGCCCTTGTTCGGGGGCGCCAGCATAACGACCCGAGCCAGCTGGGGGTGCGAATTTTTAGCCAGATAATAACGTGCCAGTATTCCGCCCAATGAGTGTGTAACGAAGTTAATCTGACTGGCCGCCTGTGACTTGCATGTGACAAGCCCTTCATCGACAGCCAACGAAGCCAGGTCCTGAATCTTCATTGTACGTGAAGGATAATCGACATTGGCAGTAACATAGCCGGCATCTAACAACGCCTGTTCCATCTTATCCATTGAATGACTAGTGCGGGCAAGCCCATGAAGAAGGATTACGCACTGCTTGTCATCACCCCCCCCCTCGTCTGACATCGCGGAAGAACTGAATGATAATGTAACAGACAGCATGATAGCGGGCAGATAAAGTCTGCTCATCCGCATTCCAATGAGCGCCGAAGTAAAAACGAAGTAATACATCATAACTATATGGTGACTGAGGCGAGTTCTTCAAGACAGGCTTCCGTATCAGCCAGTGCTTCTCGCATCTCCGGCAACACATCGTCCGGATTCTTCATTTCAAGTTCATCTATCAAACGACGCCAGAAGCTTGCCAGGTCTATCAAATCCTTCTCACCACAGTTTTTTAATTCGTTTTTGCTCATCAGCATGTTTCTCGTTTGCATTTGGATATCTGAATACTAAACAGGATAAATGTAAAATGATTGGCAAATTACGCCAAATGTTTGACCCCTATCGAGGAAACAATATTATTAATATGGGCAGGTTGCGCCAGGGGGTTATCACCTTCTTGTCGACCCGAGGCTTTAGAATTCATCCTCGTTCATCAAAATTACTTGTAATTATGAACTAATTAATTAGAAATTCAGATTGTGTTTATTAGCAAAAACTGGGATCTGACCCTGGTTTTCCTGGATTTGGCCGTCTCAAATTCCTCAGTAAAAGTAAATATTGGTCAGATACCCCCAAAGCTTGTTGCAACATTTATTCGCCCTACAGGCTATAATCTGAGGCCATTTTTAACTATTGTGACAAGGAATCTATCTTGGCATCAAATAAAGGACGGGCTTACTTTGCACTGTATGGTTATCATTTCAACCCTGATGACATCACGCGCCTGCTTGGTCTGGAACCTACATCAACCAATGATGCAGGCGCCAAAGGCAGCCTGGACAAGCCTGTCATCAGTTCCTGGGAGTTTTCTACCGACACAATCACTTCTGAAAATCAGGAAGTGGATATTTATAAACTCATTGATGATGAAATACTTAAAAAAATCGAACCGGCTAAAGATAAAATAATTGAAGTCTGTAAGAACCAGAATTTATCACCTAGAATCACCGTCGTTCTGACCCTGTCGGTGGATAAAGATGAAAATTGCCCGGAAGTGGGTTTCGGGTCAAGGGTGATTAAGTTTTGTGCTGAGATTGGCGCTTTTCTAAATGTCGATTACCAGCTTTCTGAACGTATTTGATGTAAAGGATCTACGAATGCCGCGAAGTGCAGAGATGCACGAGAGCGGCGAAAAAAAAGCACGCGAAAGCGTGCTTTTTTCATGTACCTAAGCGAGATTAAGCTTAAGGCTTCTTAGGCGTCTGGTATGGCTGTTCTTTCTGGAAGCTTTTCCACTCAGTAGTATAGCCAACATGAAACTGTCCAGGTACGATCTCGTTCTGTGTTGTTGTCACATACTCGGTTACACCTGTTGGAACCTTAGGTCTAGTAAATTCTGCCATAATCAAAACTCCTTCAACAAATATATTAACGGGAGGAAAAAACATTTATGTCAGCCTCTCCCACTTAAACTGACGAAATTATACCATCATTATAACAATCAGGATTAAACTCCTCATCAATGATTTTTTTCTCCTCATTAATAAGGTCCATACAGGCAGTCACCTCATCGGGCACCAGGTCTAAAAATCTGGCCATTCGGGATGACCACCGTGTGACCAGGGCTTACCGGGTAAGTATCACGCGCGCTGTACACAAATTCATTATCCAGCGACACTCCTTGAGTATCTGTACAAAATAGACATGCGTTATTGGGATCTCGCTTTTGTTCCTGGTTATCTTGAGATGGCAACATAAGACCCTGCCTGTTTTCTAATTCATCCACTCGCACTATTTGGAAGTGCTAGCGACTTTGCCTTGCTCATTTGCTCCTCACAATGCTTTAAACAAAGTGGTTGAAGCGCGTGCGGGAAGCACTCCATAATTAATTCAAATTCATCGGTAACTTCTTCAGCAAGCACGGCATCGTTTGTTAATTCTGCCAGGACATTTTGTGCTGTCGCCTTATTCACACGAATAATGACCGCCAGGTGGAAGGGTAACTGCTGTTCCATGCAAACCGTTAACGCCTTTTCATACGATTTAATGGCCTCGATCATGCGTTCCGGGTTTTCTTCCGACTCTCCGAGGTGCTGCAAAACGGCAGCACGGTTATTATGTGCAGCCGTTAATTCAAATGCATAATTATCAGCATCCAGTAATGCTAGTGCGTTTTTATATGAAACAACAGACTTCTGGAAAGTGCGATTGCCCTTGAGAAGTGTCCCGTATGCATGAAAAGTGGCACCCAGTTGATGCATTACCATCATCCATTCTTCCGGCGTTTCTTTTTTTGAATATACCAGTAATGCCGCAGTGTAAGCATCAAGCGATTTATTCAGTAATTTTGGGTCAGCCTCCTGTCGGCCTAATGCCTGGAGTACAGTCCCCAGGTTAGCCTGTGTCTCTGCCCACTCGAGAGAAGATTCTTCCTGGTTAAGCTCTTCCAGCGCACAGTTAAAGCATTGAATGGCTTTTTCATACGAGTCAACATCTCTTTGCTGTTGCCCTAATGCCGCAAGAATATTTCCAAGACGGTTCTGGGTCTCAGCCCAGGCTAATGGATCCTGTTGGCGGTATTCGTCTGTTAACGAACCTTCCAGTGCCTCGCGCAAACCATCAAGAATACTGGAACTGAAACTGCGCTGCTCATAGTTTCCACGTGTGTGAAGAAAGATATCCGCAACGGTCACGCTGCTATCCGGAGCGGACGCCTCGAGCAAATCTTTACTCAACATCCCTAGAGAACTGGCAATTGCACGCTCTAAAGCCCTGTTGACGGGGTAATACAGGGTGTTATTTGAGTATTTCATTCTGCCCGATCGAGTATTTCATTTATATCCGGATCCGCGTCAACCGCTCCGCCAAGGTCGATTTCTTCATCTGTGGCTTCACGTATAGACAACACTTCGAGCACGAAAGTGACTTCTCTGCCACAAAGCGGGTTATTACCATCAACGGTTAAAGTCTTGTCATCAAAACGGGTAACGATAAAGCTCCTGGGTTCGCCCTTTTCATTTTCCATGGTGATAGTCATACCAATTTCGCGGTATTCCTCTGGCACATTCTCAATGTTATCGGTAAACACCAGTGATTCGTCTCGCTCACCATATACCTGCTTCATGTCAATCGGCACATCAATAACATCACCGACTTTTTTACCATAAAGGTGCTTGGTCACTTCTTCTGACATCACATCATTGACACCATGAACATAACCCAGGGGATAGTCCACAGTCACAAGTACATCACCGGTTTTGTCATCGACGACCTTATAATTTAGTTCAACGAATTTTTCATCTTCAATTGTATCTGACATATTGAATAAACCTGTTTTTTACTAAGGCTGTTTAAAATAAGGTAGCACCAAAAATTTTTACTTTATCTTTTTCATAACCAAGTACCAGTCTGCCAAGCCATTCACCTTTATCTTTTTTATTGATCACTTTATACAGTACGGTGACATGTTCACCACGGCGTATCAGACCAAGATATGAATAATCTTCTGACAGGTTTTTTGCCAGGTCGCTACGCGCGAACTGCTTACCCATTTCAACTTCATTCGCGCCCTTCATGAATGAAGCAGAGAAATTACGGGTAAACGCACCGTAGTTTCCTTCATTCGAATATTTGACAAGATCTGCCCACATAGTGTGCGCTTCCGCTAAAATCTCTTCATCTGTGTTTTCAATAATGTTCATTTAAAATCTCAATAAAATACGAATGTTTCTTAACCTTATCTATTGGGAGAAATACGCCCTGCCTTGATAGAGCTGGATAAAAAAAGGACCAACATTATACATGTCAGTCCTTTTTTATCACAAATAAGCTTTAGCTGGCCTGATAAAACCAGGCCTTGTGTGCTTAGTGGTGACCTTCTGCTTTCAGTTTAGCCAGGTCTTCGTCCTCGATGTCACCTACAAGGTGGTACAGAGGTGCTTTTTCCATCGTGTACTCACCTGTCTTAGGATCACGACGAGAAACTGTTAATACATGCCAGTTTTCATCATCAACCTTCATAGCGTCACCACGGTAGTAATAACCAGGCCAGCGAGTTTCCTTACGGAACATAGTGTGCTGGAATACAGCCTCTGAAGTGAGGAAACGATGCTTCAGTTCCCATGCACGCAGTAGTTCATGGACATCTTCAGCGGCGACTTTTTCCAGGTCTTCACCAAGGATCGCCATTTTCTTAAGGCCGATGCTCAGGAGCTTGTCATTAGTCATGTAGTTCACACCGAAACCACCACAGTACTCATCCATCAATTTCTGTAAACGATCCAGACCCTGACGTGGGTTGATGTAGTTAGGGTTAACAGAACCAGCAACAATTTCGTTACGGCCTACAGTGTAAGTTTCCATTGGCTTGTAAATTTCTTCCTTACGACGACTGATCTGAGCGTCCGTTACACGAATGCCTTCAGCCTTACCATCGTCAATATATTTACAAGCAGCTTTGGCCGCCAGACGACCTTCAGTGAAAGAACCTGATGAGAATGCGTGTGGAGTACCACCGACCGCATCACCGGCACCGAATAGTCCCTCGACAGTCGTCATACGGTTATAACCCCAGAAGTATTCATCTGGAGAAACATCTTCAGGACCTGAACACCATGCACCACAACCTGTTGCATGTGAACCCATTACGTATGGCTCAGAAGTCGTTAATTCCGGGTTTTCGTATTTAGGATCAACGTCAGTTGCCGCCCAAAGTACTGCCTGACCAACAGTCATACCTAAGAAGTTATGCCAGCCAATCTCCTCTAAATGCGGATCCTGGAATGCTTCCATTGTAACCATGTGGATTGGACCACGACCTGCATTCACTTCGTTGATGATTGCGTGGTTACGCAGACAGGTCGGAATTGGACGATGGGTAGCGTGTGAAGCTTCTGGATCCAGGTATTCCTTACCTACCATTTTTTGTAGGGCCGGGAACCATTTTGATTCGTATTCTTCGCCATTACAGTTTTGTGTATACGTCTTAAGGTGCAAGAAGTAAGCACCTACTGGGCCGTAACCATCTTTGAAACGTGCTAACACGATACGGTTTTCCATTTGTGTCATTTTTGCGCCCGCATCGATCATAAGACCGTATGCAGAACCTGATGACCATGGTGCGTACCATACACGACCCGCGCCTTCACCCACTGAACGTGGTTTAAAGATGTTAGAAGCACCACCCGCACCACAAACAACAGTCTTGGACTTGAATACGTGGTAGTTACCAGTACGTACGTTGAAACCTACAGCACCCGCAACACGGTTTTCTTTAGACTCATCCATTAACAGGTGAGTTACACAAACACGGTTGAACACTTTGTCAGCTGAATTCTTCGCAGCTTCCGCAACGATAGGCTTGTATGATTCACCGTGAATCATGATCTGCCAGCGACCTTCACGTAAGTAAGCACCTGTCTTGGTGTTACGCATGATAGGCAGGCCCCACTCTTCGAACTGATGAACAGCCGAGTCAACGTGACGCGCCATATCGAACGCTAAATCTTCACGAACCATCCCCATTAAATCGATACGTGCATAACGTACGTGATCTTCTGGATTGTTCTCGCCAAAACGCGTACCCATGTAACAGTTAATTGCGTAAAGACCCTGGGCTACCGCACCAGAACGATCGATGTTTGCTTTTTCAGCAATAACGATTTTCTTGTTTTTACCCCAGTATCTTGCTTCGAAAGCAGCACCGGTACCACCAAGGCCTGCACCTGCGACGAGGATATCAATATCGTCTTCAATAATTGTCTTGTAGCCCATTAGTAGTAAACCCCTTCTTTAATTTCCAAGCCATTTGATTCAAGCGTCATTAAAGCATTGTCATTCATAGCAACATACTTAGGCTCGTTATATAACAGCTCAGTGTTACGCATGCTGTCAGCAGGTGCCGCTTCGTTAGCTAGTTGTGGAATGCACGTGCCCCATGGCTTAGTAGTAATAGGTGCCAGTAGCTCCATGTCTTTTTTGCCATTGCGGAACTTGATGCGCCACGCAATCGTGCCTTTTTCTTCATCACGGTGTACTCGTACTGAGTGACCCAGTGGAGCGAAATCTGCGTAACCACGAACATCAATCGCGTGGTGAGGACAGGCTTTTACACAGGAATAACATTCCCAGCACATGTTAGGTTCAATGTTGTAAGCACGACGTAGAGTTTTATCGATGTGCATGATGTCAGATGGGCAGATATCAACGCACTGTCCACAACCATCACAACGAGTCATATATACAAAAGTTGGCATAATTTTCTCTCTTTCTTAAGTAATAGTTAAATTAATGTTAGTAGTGGTTTGATGGCTCACGTCTGATACCGTGTCCCATGTATTCTGGATTTTTGCCCATGTACTCTGGGATGTCCGGAAACGCTTTCTGCACTTCTGGATCAGTAAGATCGAAGTCAACAGGCAGATTCTCTCTTGAACCATCCGCAACAGTAACACGCTTCTGATAAGCCGCCGCAGGTTTGAAAAACATGTGAGCAAATTTAGAGAAGTACACGCCGACGAATAGAACAGTGCTGGATATAATGAACATGAAGAATGCCAGGACATCCCAGCCAGCAACGCCTTTTGACTGCAGCACTGACCAGATAAGCGCAAATGTACATGTCATCAGAAGTGAAACAATGAACAGATCTGCGCGGCAGAACTCATACCACTTCTTGCCTTCTGAATTGACGTCGACACGGATTGAGAACCAGAACCAGTAACCGCCAACACACAGCATCAGTGCACCAATGTGCCACAAGAGCGCAACGGTACCTGCTGCACCGCTAAAAATCATTATCGCAGTAGTTGCTGCAAAGATGATAAAACCGTACATGGTTAACAGGTGGGAAAGTCTACGCTTAGGGTTAGCAAACTCAGATGAAGTCAATACTTCGCTAGTGACGGTTTGAATAGCCATTGAAGCTTTTTCGCCACCGCTAACTGTGCGTTTTGCACTTTTTTCTGCTTTTTTTGCATTCTCAAAAAAGTACTGTGCACTTTTCTTGTGAAGCATGTCCAGTATTGTTCCACCGATTACGAAGAGGACCATTACAATAATATAAACCTGCATTGCATACGCGGGGATGTTCACCGAAAGGTCGGCGAATGGGTTACTTGTAAACATTTCGTCTAAACTCCTAAGAAAATATTCGGGTTTTTTAAAGCGGATCAGATTTTAAATGATTAAATCTTCTATTACTATTAATATCTCCTTATATTCTATTGATTGTACTTATAGTAAGGCATGAATTAATTATGTGATCGTTATAAATTTACTTATCCAGAATAAGAATTGTTTACATTCCTGATATGATTTTAAATGAATTTTTCCATGCTCTATTAACAGCTGATTTATCCAGGATTCATAAATATACCCACTATTTTACTTGCTTTGTGTCTTCACTCTCTTCTTCAGGATAAATATCTTCATCCATCAATATCTGGTGCGCGGGCCCTCCCATGTCATCGAATTGTCCAGATTTCACGGCCTAGAACAGGCCGGCGACCATGCCTGCAAGCAGCAAAAGCGCCATGGGGATAAAAAAGTAGGTTATTTCCAAAAATACTTTTGTTTTATGGACATCTCTATTAATTTGTCATTGAGAAGAACGTAGCGATGAAGAAATCTCTAAGCTATTGATTATTATAAATGAGATTGCCGCACTGCGCTCGCAATGACTATAATTGTAATCAATTGGAGGTTCCCATAAGTTTTAAGGGCACCTCTATTTATTATGGATAGATCAGGTTGCAACAAAAATTGTTCATATCAAGGCAAGGATCGCACGCAATAGCTAGCTATTGCGAAGATTCTTAACGCAGAGATGGTCAATTTTGGATGTGAGATGAATATTCATGAATAAATAGAGATGCCCTTAAGAAATCATAGACCTTCTACTGAATACAGAAAACTAATCTTTCGCACAACGAAATCCTATCGAGCCATACACACTCTTACCGCTGACAGGCGGTTTCACATTTCTAAAAGAACTACGCAAATTCTTTTTATTCTCGTCCCAGGAACCGCCTCTTACTACCCGCTGTTTTCCTTTTTCAGGACCATTAAGATTACCATCACCATACTCAGCAATTGCCTTAGGTGTGTACCAGACAGATGTCCATTCCCCGACATTGCCATGCATATCAAATAACCCTAGCGCATTGGCAGGACGGCTGCCTACTGGCCAGCTTCTATCCTCGCCGCAGCCATCTGGCTCATCACCAGCTGAGGCCAGTGTTTTTCCGTCATCGAGAATAGCATTGGTACAGCTGACTTCCTGACCCCATGGAAAACGGCTGCTGGAGTCTGCACGAGCTGCTTTTTCCCATTCAGCTTCAGTTGGCAAACGTTTTCCCTGCCATTGGCAATAGGACACGGCTTCAGACCAGTCAACGCAGTTGGCTGGGTGGTTATGGCGTTCAGCAAGACCTACATTGCAATATTTGTTTCTGGCATGATCCTTTGGCCGGGTGCATTTTCCTGAATCCATACATTGCTTGTATTCTTCGACGGTAACTTCTTTCCTGTCTAACTTAAACGCCGGAACATATACTACGGTACCACCCTGTGGACCTTCATCTTTTTCACAATCCTGGTCATTCTCTGAACAGCCCATCATGAATTGGCCCGCAGGTATGACGACCATATCAGCGTGAACCGGTATAGCCAGACAAAGTAGTGAGCCTGCAAATAACAACTGTTTACCCGACACGGTTAAATCCTGAATGTTTTTTATATAACTCATTTTTCTATTCCATACTTTCTTTGACGGCGGGTGAATCTGTTAACGCGAATAGCAGGTCTTTTTCAACCCAGACTTTAACCTTGATGCCTTTGGCATAAACAATAAGCGGTTCTTCACCATTTTCCAGATGCGGCAATTCGCCAAACACTTCCGGTAAATATTCAGTCTGGTACTGGGTCTGTATGTTCTCCCCCTGTTTCATTCTTAGCTGGGCAGCGGTAATACCCTGCAGGGAACAGTAACGACCACCGAGTAGTTGTAGTGAATCCAGTACTGCCAACTGACTATCTGCCGGCATGAAGTTTAGTTTTGTAAAATAGCCTCTCACCTTGTTTATTGAGCCAGCCTTCACTTCCAGCGGTTTCATATTCAGGTGATTGCTGACAACTTCTTCAGCAATCAGTTGCGGCATATTTTCTAAACTCGTGCCTGAGAACTGTGACAGCATAAAGGTAGTCACCACGGCGACAACAAACATCGCTGCTACGGCGAGAGAACCCCACAAGCGACGACCTGCAGGGGTTTCAACATTAGCAGAGCCCTGATTCATCAGGTCTTCCAGTGTTTCGAATTGGCTATCACTCAATTGCACCTGGCTAAACTGCCGCTGCAGCTGACATTTCAGTGGATTTTTTTTTGATAGTTTCATAGCAGGCCTCTCTGCACGTCATCTGCCGCTGCCGTCAAGCGTTTGCGCAGGCGGTGTATGCGCGATAATAAGGTGCCGCGGGAAATTTCAAGCTTGTCTGCAATCTCCCTCATGCTAAAGCCCTCTACCGCCCAGAAAAAAAGTACTTCTCGATCAATCGGCTCCAGGGTTTTCCATAGAACAGTCAAATCATGACTGGCAATGACGATATCCTCCAGTGAGGACTCATCCAGACTGACCGGGCTATGGTCATCTATATCTTCAAGCGGAAACGATTGCTTATGGCGATAGTCATCAATAAAGCGATTTTTCATGATCATACGGATATAGGCGATGGTTTTATCTACACTGTCAGCAGGCCTGTTCAGGCTGGTTTCAATGGCGCTTTGTAACAGGTCATAGGCATCAGCTTCGTTAGCCGTCAGCGAGTAGGCATAACGGTGCAGCTTATGCAGATTTTCCCTGTCTAGTACCATAGTCTTAGCCACATTGGTTTAACCTCAACCAGCCCTGTTCAATCATCACAGGTAATTTCTTTTCAATATCCACACCTTCTATTAAGGCGCTCTGTACCACAACATCCAGTTCCATCTGCCCCTCAATACTTTGCAAAATACTCCACTCTTCCCTGTCTAGTCGCTGCACCACAGGGTGGCCCTGCTGACGAAATATTAAAATATAACCCTCGTCAGTTAATGCTGAGACTTCTTTCACGCTCTTGTTTCCCTGATGGTTTTGCCAGATATCATAAACTGGAAACAGCGTACGCATACAAAACAGTGAGCGGCTGCGCTCGAGCTTTACCGAGGTATCAATGTCAGCAAACTGTTTTTCCGAAATGGGTAAATCATCAGCAGCGTAATAAGCCTTATGATATAGCCACTCCAGCGTAGCCAGATCTTTCAAATAGGGTAGTTCTGAAAAAGCTATTTCATTATTGCTAAGATTCTGTAAAAAGTCTGGCAACCCTGCCCCATAGAGATTCAGATCAGAATCTATAGAGGGCGATGAACTTACAAAATCAATTGCCAGCATATCAAAGCATGAATCACCCAGAACTTTCTCAATAACGGGATAAATTGCCTGCAATGCTCGCTTTCGAGTACCGATGGTATTATTTCGATAAATCTCTGTAGCCAGCTGGCCCGGGATACGCGGATTATTTTCCAGAATAGAGATGAATGGCTCATCAGCCACCTGATTGTCCAGCATCTCAGAAAACAGTCGCTGACTGCTATCGAGTGTTACGATGTCTAATTTCATCTGCCCACTCTCAAAGATTTAACAGATTCTTCTCTAGATGCTGAAAGTATTCTCTCAGCACGTTGCGCTTCTTCCATTAATACATTGAACTCGGGAATATTATTATCCCACTCGATAAGAGTAGGCTTCTCACCATGATACCGCACCAGGTAGTCATACAACGCCCAGACGGGATTTGCCACCAGATTGTTATGTGCATCAATCAAGTATTCACCCTTGTCTTCAAATCCGGCGAGGTGGACTTCACTGACATGCTTAGTAGGCAGACTCCGGATAAAGTCTTTGGCATCTATGCCGTGATTAATTTCATTCACGTAGGCGTTATTAACATCCAGCAGAATCTCACAGCCTGTTTTTTCGCAAAGTGACTTGAGGAATTCTGCTTCGTTCATGCTTGAATCGCGGTACTGCAGATAGGTCGAGACATTCTCAACCACGAGCACTCTGCCTAGAAAATCCTGTATTTGCATTACCCGCTCACTGACATGAGACAGTGATTCTTCGCTATAGGGGAAAGGCAATAGATCATGGTATTGATGATTTGCATATTGGGTAAAACATAGATGGTCTGAAATCCAGGACGGCTCGAAGTCGTCGGCCAGTGACCTGATCTTCTCAAGATAGGCCATATCCAGCGGATCAATTCCGGCAATAGACATGCCTACACAATGGAAAGTAATGGGATAGGAAGAACGAACAGCTGCCAGCTGGTGCGGAATGAGACCGCCTTCGGCGAGGTGATTATCGGCCAGAATCTCAAACCAGGGGACATCAGGCAGCTGCTGAATAACTTCAGGGATATGCTGCCCTCGCAGGCCAATGCCAGCACCTGACAGGTCTTTCCTTGCCATACCGACAGACTGTTCGCTCATCATAATATTACTTAGCTGGTTTAAGTGCAGCGACCTTACCACCGGTAATCTTGGTGCAGGTGCCTTCAGGAACATATACCCATTCCTGTGCATCATTATCAGACTTGGCCTGGCTGGCACAGGCGTGCTTGCCGTCCAGCGAACCGCAGTCATTCATACCTGCTTTAGCAATTCCGGCACATTTTTCCCAGTTTTTTGGCTGCTCAGGAACGGCATAGGCTGATCCTGCGGCCAATGAGGCGCCGATGGCTAAAATACCGGCAAGTGTCGCCTTAGTAATTTGTTTTGTATCAGTATTCATAATTTCTCCTTGTGTTTATCAATAATCGGGGCACTTGTGTACCCGTATGATAGAGACGAATGAATATGCTGTTTGATTGCATGGTAGCAACAAATAA
>JAYEGM010000171.1:0-2542 GCA_034659075.1 Pseudomonadota bacterium | reverse complement strand
ATCCTTATTCATGCGCTTGTAGACCCCGACAGGCAATATGGCGCCATGACATTTACCACCAAGCATGCTCTTGAAGCCACTCTTGAAATCAGTAACTTCCACAATCATTGGCTGCCGCATCGGATTATCGAACTCATTCTGAATAGACAATGTAGCCATATTGGGGGGTGCGAGGGCACAGATCGTATGGCCGCCCAGGTCATTGAGTGCTTCTGCCTTATCGTCCTTGCTGACAAGCACCATGAACTTCAGAGAACCGCTGAAGCGTACGACAGGCGTATGCTCAAGCGTTTCCATGCGCCAGCTAATGAAATGCGGGCCATCAAGCACAACATCGTAATAATCATCTTTCATGTTCTTGGTATAGGACAGCCAGTCACCCGGGTGTTTATAGATGAAAGTCTGACCTGTATTTTTTGTCAGGAGTTCGGCAATCGGGACATATTGCTTCTTTCCATCCTCAAGAGTTTCACGAGGAGGAGACGTCACAATGTAGGTATCTGCGCCGTAGCCTACTATGGGTAAATACAGGAAAAATAGGACGAAGATGAAATGCCTGGGAAAGTGTTTCACGATAGTTACCTGGTTATAGTTTTTTTGCCGACTATTCAAGATATTCATTAATAACTGAATAATTACTGCATACAGGTATAGTAAAAATACGTGAATTTTCAAGCATTAATTCTTTTCTTCTTAGGGAAACTCTGATTAATTCAAAGAAGCCCGTCATTGCACCCTTCGGGTATTTCCTGCGGTCGCGGGCACCGAAGCGCGGCTGTCTCATGCAATATAATCAATAGCTTAGAAATTTCCACGTCACTTCGTTCCTCGCAATAACGAATAAATCTGAGGTTCCTTAGAATAACCTGGGGCTTCTATTTATTGTGGCCACTTATATGAGCATGCAGGGCTTTGGTCTGTTCGAACTCGTCTAGCTGTTCAGCACTGGCTCTGGTCTGGTATTTTGATTTCCATTCACTGTAAGGCATGCCATACACGGCCTCGCAGGCAGCATCATAATCCATTTCTACTCCCTGCTCTTCAGCTGCCTGCAAATACCACTTGGAGAGGCAGTTACGACAGAAACCGGCAAGGTTCATAATGTCGATATTCTGCACATCGGTACGTCGCTGCAGATGCTCGACCAGCCCGCGAAATGCTGCAGCTTCCAGTTTTATACGTGTTTCCTCGTTCATTGTTATCCTCGTTTTGCTGTCATTAAATACCCACAACATATAGCCGCTCAGCAGTAAGCGGACTGCTTCCTGCTTTTGCAGTATTGTGTGACCCTTATTGTTAATTTATGTTGTTGTGATGCTCTCTAATTGGGCTTATTTATAGTATAGCGACCATCTTTAAAGCCGCTGAAAATCTGACCTATCAGGGGGTGGGAAATCGATGATAAGTCGTCATCAGCCGCCAGGTTACGTTGCGCAACATAGGTTTCCTGATCAGACCCGTCAACCAGCACGCGATACCAGGGTTCGTCCCTGGGCGGGCAACTTTTGGCTACCTGTTCATACCATTCATCCGACAGCATGAATACCGGGTCAACATCATAAACAACACCGCGGTAGTTAAACAAACGATGCCGTATCAGCTGACCAATGTTCCATTTTAACTTTTGCATATTTACTGCCTCTACCTTGTCTGTATCTGATCAGGGTCCCGTACTAATCATCTAAGACCGATGCGACCTGCTCCTGGTAGTTTTTCCAGTATGTGGCCTGGTGTGTGCCAAGTTCATACAGAAAGTCCCAATCATACAGTCCTGAATTGTGTCCATCATCAAAGAATATTTTGATCGCATAATTACCAATTGGCTTCATCTCCATTATGCCTACATCCTCTTTCCCCGTGACAAGAATTCTACCTTTACCGTGCCTGCCTCGAACCTCTTTTGATGGAGAAAAGACTCTTAGATACTGCCAGGGCAAATTGAAACATTCACCCGTATCAAAGCTCACCTCCAGCGTACGGCTGCCCTTGTGCAGAATAATATCTATCGGGTGCTTATTTTTACTCATTTCAGATAATTGTAAGGAAAAAATATATGCATAATGATAACCATATTAAGCGACTGCGTCACAAGGGTACTGATAGAGAAAATTAGTAAAATTAACTGCTTTTCAAATGGCTACTGGCAGGGTTCGGGACGCCTGGAGTGAGGGTATAGCGGCAGCTAGCAGGTAGCAGCAGACATTCCGTCAATTCCGTCTATACTGTTCTCCATGGAATTCTATCTAAAAGCCTGGTTAGTCTCATACCTGAGACAGGAACCCTTGCTGAATAATGATGAAAAGCATCAGATGATGGAAGACCTGGATGAGTATCAGATAATGGCGTGGGAACAGGAGCACTATTTACAGACGCTGACCAGGAACGACGGGGGCGAACCAGGCCGACTCATTAATGCGATTGAATAATGGGCTAATATTGGCCAGATTCAGGCTTTAAAAGGACTCGTGGTCAGGTCTTGTTTGCCTTAATGATGGCGAATTCACGTCTTATAGCGGCTCACGAACCGCCGGAGTATTTCCTG
>JAYEGM010000170.1:0-10326 GCA_034659075.1 Pseudomonadota bacterium | reverse complement strand
GCCCTGGCGGATGGACGTTTGTGTGCCATTCCTTCACGCGCACGTATCGGACAGTCATCAGTCACCTGGATC
This sequence comes from Pseudomonadota bacterium, assembly GCA_034659075.1. Classification (GTDB taxonomy): domain Bacteria; phylum Pseudomonadota; class Gammaproteobacteria; order BMS3Bbin11; family BMS3Bbin11; genus BMS3Bbin11. Next base: position 10,254 of record JAYEGM010000170.1, on the reverse strand, counting down.
CATCAGGCCGTGCAAAGGGTGTTCGAATATGAGACAGAAGACACAATCTATTCGGTAGGCATGGTCGATGGTGCACCGACTCGATTTGAGGGATACCCGGTATCTGGATTGAATCGGGTTATCGTGCAACATGCGTTACAAGATATGGGACTTTCAGGCCAGACAATTCATGCGATCTCTGGTTTGCCCGTCAATGCCTTTTACCGTAATAACGGCGAGCAACGCCGTGAAGCAATCCAGAAGAAACAGGACAGTCTGAAACAGTCTGTCCATGTGTGCTCTGAGGCATTACCCGTTGGCATCAGTTTTCATGAAGTCATTCCAGAGGCACTGGCCGCCTGGTATGACTACGTCATTGTGGAGCAGGGCGGTGAGGCAACACTGGATACTGATCGCATGTCTGTACCAGTGGCCATTATCGATATTGGAGGGCGGACGACGGATTACGTGGTGGTCAAGGACCAGGGGGTTATTCATGGTTCATCCGGATCCTTGCAATGCGGCATGCTGGATGTCAAACAGAAAGTTGCTGATGGCATACAGGAACGCTTTGATCTGGAAAGCATAAGCGAACAACGAGTCGCTCATGCCCTTGAAACAAACAATGTGCGGCTGCATGGCAAGGACTATGACCTTGGTCGTCTGGTTGAATATGCAAAAAGAGAAGTAGTCGAGCGTATTCTGGCAGAAACCCGCAGACAGCTTGGGATGGGCATCGAACTGGATCAAATTCTATTCGTTGGTGGCGGCACGGTGGCTCTGGTTGAGCATATCGCCGACTGGTTCCCGCACCAGATCATTGCAGAGCATCCTGCCTTCGCCAATGCACGTGGCATGCTCAAGTACCTGAGATACGTCTGTGAAAGATCAGTCGCAGCGTAATGTAATGGTATGAAGTTCTCAAAACAGTTTTATACGTGGTCACTGCGGTTACAGTGGCAAAACAGGCACCTTCGGATCGTGCAACAGGTGCACAGCGGCGATATCAATGTTTTTAACAATGATTCTCCGTCGATCCATCTTTAAAGGAATGGGAAATGTTTTCTCTTCCACTCACCCTACCGGGCAAGTCATCCCGTTGGGGACGTGCTTGCACCGGTTTTATCAAATGTTATGGAGTAAGTGCTATGTCAAATAACGAAGTTTCAAAATATTTCGATCTTCACACAAGCGGTATCGGCTATATCAGCCGTATCCGTGAGGTTGCACCTAAAGAAGGTAAGCCTTTTTTAAGTGTCACCATCGCTGCGCTTCGGGGCAGTGTTGAAAACGTTCAGTACACGCATTTTGAATGTCATGTGTCGGGTAAACAGGCACAAACAATTGTGCGGGAACTGAAAACAGCAGTTGAAGGCAATTTGAAGGTACTCATTGGCTTCACACTGAGTGATCTGTACGCAGAATCGTTCACATTCAAGAACGGTGATAAGGCAGGCGAAACCGGTATTAGTCTCAAGGCACGGTTGTTACGTGTGTCATGGGTCAAGGTAGATGGCCAGCCATATCCAATCGATCAGGATCATGCTGCTTAAGCTTTAAATCTGCCGGGTAAAACATTACCCGGTTTAATTCACCCACGGGGGATCAATCCCTCTGGGGCTGGTCTCCCTTTTATTTTTTGGAGATCAGTCATGAAAAACACACAGGACCGGTTTGAAGGTCTGAAACTGTCGGAGCTTAACGATGCAGAGAAGCATTCAGTCATGACGTTGGCAATGAAGTCCCTGGCAATCAAGCATCGCGCCGGGAGTGCATTGTGCAGTCCTAACCAGACGCGGAATTATCTGCGTCTCCGTATGGCAGATTATCGCCATGAGGTGTTTGGTTGTTTATTACTCGACAACCGACATCGGGTTATCGCTTTGCACGAGATGTTCCATGGCACGATTGATGGGGCATCAGTGTATCCACGTGTTGTGGTGCAACATGCGATGGAGGCAAATGCAGCCGCTATGGTCTTGTTCCACAACCATCCATCGGGGGTTGCAGAACCCAGTATGGCGGATGAATCGCTTACAAAGCGGCTCAAAGAAGCACTCGCACTGGTTGATGTACGTGTGCTTGATCACTTTGTGATTTCAGCCGGTGAGAGTGTGTCTTTCGCTGAACGTGGATTGCTCTGACGTTTATTATTTTTTTCACAAAACCCCGCCGGGAAAGCATTTCTTTCCCGACAGGGAAGGAGTTGTGACCTGGTGTTTAACCAATAACGGAGAATTACTATGTCTAACTCTTTAAATACCCGATCTGCTGATTCATTTTTTGGTGATGTGGTCTATATCTTCAGCCGTGCTCAAGCTATCGAGGATGGTGTACTTGTCAATGCAGGCTCCATGGCACAGGAGGCCGGGTTCAAATGGCCCGTCGCCTTCACCTCAGCCACCTGGGAGAATTGTATTGCCTGGACTGATGAAGATAAAGAGAAGCAAGCTTACCAGGATCAATCTGGCAGATTGTGGGATGTTCTTTATATGGCATCCCATGCAATTCGTACCAGCAATGGTTCGAATGAGCAGATGCGCTTTGAACTCTATCGAGTACCACGAGATGGTACATCGATGAAAGCAGAGCTAGTCACATTAAAGTTAATCGTCGGGCCCGGTGATCAGGGTGAACCTGTCATTACCATAATGATGCCAAACGAAGATTAGAAAAAGCTGGAATCCTCCAGCATCTTGCCCCTGGCCGCTTGGGTTAAAGCGGTACCTTCATTAAAATTAGAGTAGGAATCTGATGCTGTTGCCAATGTGGTTAGACTTTTCATTGTGTTAGCAAACATCCTATGTGTAACTATTTTCTCAATGGCAATAAGACATCCTGAATGGCCCGCTATCGAGACATGGCGATCAAATTCTAGAAGTCTGAAATTACTTTAGAATACTCAATAGCATAGGTAATCGGGCTTACGATTACCGTTAAGCTCTTAGTAAACTCGTATAACACGAACAAGCTAGGAGATTTGATCATGTCATATCACACCGCATTAGATGTTTCTCTACGTTCTGTTTCTATCTGTATCGTTGATGATGAGGGCGCTGTACAGTTTGAAGGTAAAGCTGCTTCAGACGTTGAGGAGATTGTCGCCTGCCTGAAGAGATTCAGCTCAGACATCTGCTCAGTAGGCTTTGAAGCGGGAGCACTCACACAGTATCTTACCTATGGCTTGCAGGCTGCTGGGTATGAGGTGATTTGCTTGGAAGCCAGGCAAGTTAATTCAGCGCTGTCCGCCATGCGAAATAAGACGGACAAAAATGATGCCCGAGGTATCGCACAGATTTTGCGTACGGGCTGGTACAGCCGCGTTCACGTCAAAAGTATGGAAAGTCATCTGGTTCGCGTGTTGCTATCGAGTCGCAAGACTGTGCTGAAGAAATGCATTGATTTGGAGAACGAGATCCGGGGTCTGATTCGCCTTCTCGGCATCCGGCTGCCCAGTACGGTCTCACACGGGGCATTCGATGCACTCGTCCGTCAGTTGCTTGAAACGCATGCGACAATGGCTCAGGCACTGATACCCCTTCTGGATGCCCGACTGGTTCTGCATAAAACCTATCTTAAGCTGGATAAGCAGGCCAGGGCACTGGCATGTGAAGACCCCGTTTGCCAGCGCTTGATGACAGTCCCGGGTGTTGGGACCATCACGGCGTTAACATTCAAGGCGGGTGTTGATGACCCGACACGTTTCAAGCGCTCGCGAACAGTAGCTGCACATTTTGGGCTAACGCCCAGACGTTATCAGTCCGGTGAAGTTGATAACCCCGGTCATATCTCCAAGGCTGGTGATCCCGATGTGCGTTCCGCACTTTACGTTGCAGCACACTCGCTCGTCACACGCTCGGCAGAATGGTCCTCGCTCAAGGTCTGGGGTTTACGTCTGGCGAAGACCAAAGGTCATAGGCGTGCTGTTATCGCCGTAGCACGTAAACTTGCTGTCATACTGCACAAGATGTGGATAGATGGCACCGATTTCCGATACGGTTCTACAGAATCTACGACATGAATAAACGTCGATTATTGACTGTAGAACTATAGAGGGAACGTCCCTCGTGTGGACGAATGTCTGGATGAAGCCGTAAATGTCTGCTGCGCCTTAGAGCGCGTTCAATAGCAAGGCTCTCCATTCTGCCTGACTAATGCGTGCAGCGTGTTGGATAAGTCATAACCAGCCGACTGCGGAAAGGAGCGTGACCCACACGTTGACGAACCCAAAACACAAACCTATTTGAGTATGGGGGCTTGACTATGAAGCCCGATTAAAGGAGCAGACATTTTCAATCCGGGGAATACCGTCACAGCCCCGCCTGCGCCATCATTAAAAATAACCATTCCCAAGGACTGGGTTTGTTCCGGAGCGGACCTACGCGAAGCGTGAACAAAATTCCTGATCTGGCCAATGCTGCCATTCAATGAAGTTCGACTATTTTAAAAACTGCATGTTAAAACCGACGAACACCTGCCATTCTGACCACCCCGGACCTTCATCCGCGACAGACCATTGGGGTTCTACAAAGGCGTTGTAGACTGTCTTTCCGTTTTTAAACACCTTCCCGAAGCCGATGCCTAACGGGATGGTGTAATTGTCTGTTTCGAAGTCATAAACCCAGATCCCTGTTGAGCGCAGGTAACTACCCTTGCCCAACTGATACATGGCAAAAGGCTGGAAAGCACCTGTATTAACATCAGCCCGATCATCTTCCCCCGCAAAACTGGCCATCCAGGTCAACAGATAGCCATACTGGAATGTTGCTGACCTCGCATCGAAGAGGACATTGGCGAGACCAGCTGACCATTTTTCACTGCCTAGTTCATCTTTGGTTGCCGTCGGTATGTTAAGTTGCGGTCCAAGACCGAAGCTGACTGCTGGGTTACCCGTATCGAACAGATACGCTGCAAACACGTTCAGATCTCCCAGGCCTGTTTCCTTAACTCCATCAGGTAAGGCTGGGAATGTATTGATCGGTAATGAAGCGCGCATTAACCAATCGCCACCAAGGGAAAAGGGTTTCGCATAACGGAGCCAGAACTGGTTCGCAGATTCACCAGATCCTGTCTGCTCACCGATGTAGTAGTTATGCAGATTGAAGGCTGTCATATTTGCCAATGGATTATTGGCCTGAGCAGCAAGCGCCGCATCGTCCGCAGCAATGGCATTTCCAGTTAACATGAAAGCGACACATAAAATGAATGCACTAAATATTGATCTTGTTTTCAAACTCATGAATTTTCCTTATATAATTATTTTTACTCATGCAAGCATATCAATCAGATTGCTTTTGCCCCGATAAAGTGGACCACTAGTTAAGTCCAGTTTATCGGGGCAAACCCAGTGTGTACATCTATATATAAAACTTAAAAATAAGTAGCTACCCTGGAAATCTCAAAAAAAGACATGTATCGTCTTTTCAGAAAGTCCACTTACTATTCCAACACCTCTAGCAATGGTGTGCCAATGGCGCCAGATGGCGGCTTCACTTTGAGATAAGATGCGAGTGTCGGTGCAATATCATATGGCGTGATGGGTCGATTCACTTTCGCAGCTGGCAAGCTTGCTCCAGCAAAAATAACCGGCACAAAGGTGTCGTAGCGCCATGGTGAGCCATGGGTTGAGGCAACAACCAGACCATCGAAGTCGTTGATAAAGACATTGGGCTCAAATACTAAATAAATATCACCTGAGCGCTTCGGGTGGAAGTTGCGCAGGACCGAACGAGTCATCAGATTATCGGGCAAATTGCCCGTGTTAAGCGCTGTACTGGATACCGCATATGCCACGCCGTTAAATTTCATCAGCTCCGCAACAACAGCCTGCTCTACTTCCGCCTGATTCAATCCCTTTTTACGGATTACTTCACGGTTAAGATAGAGATAAGGAAAGAAGAAGGTTTCGATCAGTTCTTCACCAATGCCGAATTTCCTCTTCAGTGCAGTGATCGCTGGGGTTTTATCGAGGGATCTGGTGTCGAAGTAATGTGCCTTTTCGATTCCGAGATCGTGCAGATGTCCCGGCACTTCCGGCTGACCATGATCAGCAGACAGTACAATCAGAGTATTGGCCAGCCCGACCTTTTGATCGATGTAGGTAAACAGGTCAGCCAGTGTGCGATCAAGACGCGCCAGATTATCTTCAGTCTCCAGGCTGGAGGCCCCGAATATGTGGCCGACGTAATCGCTGGATGAGAAGCTGATTGCCAAATAGTCAGGCACCTCGTCCTGGCCCAGCTGCTCTTTGTCGAGCAGGGTCTTGGCGAAATCCAGTGTCAGATCATCACCGGCGGGACTCAGCGTTAGCCGCGTGGTGAAGTATTTATCATCCGCCTCGCCATATGCATGAGGGAAGGTGCGCCCGAACCCAGGAAAGTCTGTCTCATACTCGCGGTCATCGGCGTTCCCGAACAGATACTTCGTTGACTGGTGCATCAGTTGCCATGCCTTGCCTGCGTATGCCAGGGCGGGCTTACGTGCATTCCAGTTATTCACCCAGTCGGGATATTTCCTGTAATAATAATCGCTAGTGACGAACTCACCGCTGGCCTTAGAGAACCAGAAGGCCTTACCGGCATGTCCGGCCATTGAGACTGCGCCTCTATCTTTGATCGATACTGCAAAGAGCTTTGATTGCCCTGCGAAATGAACTGCCATCTCGTCACTGAGGGTGGAAGTTAAGATGTTGCTCGGCGAACGACCTTCAACCTTGGCCGCCTTTTGTGTCGGATCGATCTCGGTTTTGACATCAACATCGGCACCTGCCGTGAGAAGATGGTAGCGAGGATCCTCGATGTTGTACACAAGGCGATCCTGCTCGCGGTCGAACCACACATTCGCAACCATACCATGAGCTGCAGGCACAGTGCCTGTGGACAAGGATGTGTGGCCAACGATAGTTTCGGTATTGGCATGCTGATAGTGGGCATTAGTATAGTGGACACCCTGCTCCATCAAATAACGAAAACCACCTTTACCCAGCACATGGGAAAAGCGGCTCGGCAGATCACCACGCAGGGCATCGACAGTTATCTGTAATACCAGCTTCGGCTCCTTGCTCGCCGAGGCCGTGTTTACTGTTATAAACAGGGCAAAGAACAAGGTTGTATATGTTGCCAGGAAGTACCGAACAGAGCTTTTGCTAAAGAAGTCAGCTATACAAGTATTTATTTGAGCATTCCATTTCATTTGAGTATCCCATTATTTTAGACCAGACATGGGAATTTCCAGTTTGGGTCAGAAGCAACATTCGCCACAATCTTACCAGAACTCTCCCCCTGATTGTCAGCTTTGGGTTGCGGGTTCATCCGGTCGATGTATTCCTGCACTTATTTATCTGCAAATAAGTGTATAGCGGACTTTTCAACCATATTAATTAATTTTCAACCTAACATCACAATGTTGATTTGCACGCTCGATTGAACCACTTTAATGAGTTTATTGTATTCAATATTGACCCACTATAAATTAATAACTAACTGATATTTCAATTTATTGGACAGCATTTGGTGATTCAATATTCAAGGCAAATAGTGGATCACTTTTAGTTACAAATTAACAGGAGGGATAGAGTGGCGTCGGGAGGGGGATGCGACCCCCCAGAATATTTCGAATAAAATCAGAACATTAAAAAGCCCTGTGCTTTTAGAAAAACACAGGGCTGTGTTGTTCTTATAATTCAATGAATCACAAGGCAATGTGGCGTCCCCAAGGGGTTCGATAGCTGGCCTGTTTTTATTGAATACCAGAGAAATACAACAAAAGTAGCTGCTAAATTTGGATGAACTGATAGAGACCCTCTCTTTAAACCGCCTGGTTCGTAGCCTCACCAGCGAATCTAACATGTTGTTTTATATAGGCTAGTAACGACGCTCGTTGCCACTTTTGTCGGATTATGCACAACAATGCACAACTGATGTCGGAAATTTGTCGGAAATGATATTTGTGGCAAACCCCTCCCCTGCTCTACTTAATTCACTATTTGGGTATTTATGGGTACTTATTTGGATATTTTATTCTTGCATTTATGGGTATTTATGGGTATTTTTATGGGTATGAGCTTTAAAACAGACAGTTTAAAAATTACACCTGAAGTCCTTTCTCTTATTTCTGAGCTGGATGAATTCAAGGGTGCGTGGCGATCACTCGGGACTTTGGTTCCTGAACGCCTATCTGCCCTACGGCGTGTAGCCACAATTGAAAGTATTGGTTCATCGACTCGAATCGAGGGCAGCAAGCTTTCAGATAGTGAGATCAGTCAACTTCTTAATAATATTGAAATCAAGAAATTTGATACTCGTGATGAGCAGGAAGTAGTTGGATATGCCAAAGTAATGGAGACCGTTTTTTCCAACTCAGAGGAAATAACCTTTACTGAAAATCACATTAAACAATTGCACCGCGACCTCCTTGCCCATAGTGGTAAGGATGAGCGACATCGGGGAAGTTATAAAACTAATCCCAACAATGTAAGCGCCTTTGATACCGAAGGCAATGAAATCGGCATTGTCTTTGAAACTGCTTCGCCATTCGATACGCCAAGACTAATGACGGAGCTTGTAGGTTGGGTAAAAGAAACTATGGATGAACACCAGTTACATCCTCTTCTGATAATTTCAATTTTTACAGTTGTATTTTTAGAAATTCACCCTTTTCAGGATGGCAATGGTCGTTTATCTCGCATTCTAACAACATTATTGCTTTTACGAAGTGGATATTCATACGTACCCTATAGCTCACTAGAAAGCGTAATAGAGCAAACTAAAGAGAATTATTATCAGGCGCTTAGAAATACACAAGGCACTATCCGAACGGATACTCCTAATTGGCAACCTTGGATTTTATATTTTCTACACGCACTGAAAAAACAAAAACAGCGCTTGCAGGTCAAAATTGAGCGAGAGAAAATTCTTATTGCAACACTGCCAGAATTGTCCTTAAAAATCCTTGAACTTGCGAAAGAGCATGGTCGATTAACAATTAGTCAAATTATTAAAATCACAGGCGCTAATCGCAATACGGCAAAAAAACATCTGCAATCGCTTGTTTTGGACAAGCATTTAAACCAGTATGGAAAAGGCAAAGGAACTTGGTACGGTCGTACCTAGAAAAATATATCTTGTGGCAAGGAGTGAATGGCTAACCTTCTACATCCACACATCTACAATAATCACCTAACTCTCCTTTTATCAAAAATTCCACTTAGAAAAACGACATCTGTTTTGATTTTTCTTGTAGCTCTGTCCACTCACTTGATTTAGATGTTTTATCAAGCCAGTGTTGCACGTAACTGATAGTGCTATAATAACCATCCATCTCACTGGCTGTCTCCACGTTGATCGGTATGGAATGGAATGCGCTTACATACGCTGGCCATACCGTATGGAACGTCCATAACGAACACAAAAAAGGCGAAGGATATAAAGGAAACAGCAAACGCCGCCCCCGCGAAGAGTGGGTTATCAAGGAAAACACTCACGAGGCACTAATCTCTATAGATGAATCAGAACAACTCCTCAAACGGCTTGAAAACAGCAATATTGGAAAGAAGGTCTCTGAGGCTAAAACAGGTGCTTCCAGCTATTTGTTGACAGGACTACTGAGGACACCAAATGGAGATCTATGGACTGGAAGTGGCAATCAACACTATCGCACTAGACCGGGACATGGAATAAAAGGACGTTGGTTGAATAAAGAGAAAGTTGATACGGCAATTACAGAACAATTGCTGGGTGACATTGTATCCCCCGAATTCGTCAGCAAAGTTACTCAGGCCACCAAAGAGGTGGCAAACTCTTTGCTTGAAGACCCTGCAGAAGAGCTTCGCCTTGAAGTTACGAATATCAATAAGCAAATATCCAGGGCCATGGACCTGGCAATAAAATTAGACAATCCTGACCCAGCGTTGAAGAAAATAAATGAATTAGAAATACAACGAAAACCCCTGGAGGAACACATTGCCCGTCTGGAGCTTGAGCATTCAATGCAATCAGCTCTCGCCAACATCACTGAAACTCAGGTATCTGGCATCCTGAAAAACTTCACTGAAAATTTCCGGTCGATACCGAAAGAACGCTGGAAAGAATCTATAAGACCTCTGGTCGAGCACATTGTGCTCGATCCAGAGACTTTAGATTGCTGTATCCACTACAGGTTTGCAGTAGATAACAGGCTATGTATAGCGTCCCCAAGGGGGTTCGACCTTATCCCCCAGATTTGTGCCTGCTCACAGGTATTAAATATCTAATTTATAATCAACAGGTTATGTTCCAT
>JAYEGM010000169.1:0-2572 GCA_034659075.1 Pseudomonadota bacterium | reverse complement strand
TGACTACATCTAATTAACAACATTATGGAAATACAACAATGAATACAACACTGAAAGTAAAAATCAGACAGTTTAATACCGAGACGCAGGAACGCCTGACGGAACTTCTGAACATACGTATGACCAACACAAGGTTGTCAGCATTCGGCCATGAACGGAAGATTGGATGTAGTAATAAAAAACCGCTCCGAAGGGCGGTTCATAGCTGTCGTCGGCCAGTTAGTTTGGCCTCAGCTTTCTGACAAATAATATTGGTTAATCACGCGGCTAATATCACTCACACTTGCACATTGCGGACTGTTCACACGGTGGAGCAGCAGCTGCGACACAAGCCCCCTTGGTGAAACCCGTTCCGGCACACCACGCATTACAGTCGAATTTATCTGGATGCCCAATTCCGCTTTTGTGACTATGCAGGACATCTGCGCCGGGGTTTGTTTCTACGAGCATTCCATCCGGCAAACAGGCCTCGCCAAACATGCGACCATTCGGCTTGCCTTTTTCATCAGTACCGATATGGCAACCCGCCACGCCCGGTGCGATTCCCTCAGTGTCTGTCCACCACGTGGTTTTACCTCCCATCCAATCATTCGGTTTAAACTCGAATGTCCCTATAGCACCAGGCATCCCTTTTGCACCAGACGATGGTTCACCTGAAGCATTCGCCAAGCCTGGCATTGTTAACATGAAACAAACAGACATAAAAGCAATTAAACGTGACATATAAAAATCTCCTTGGGAAGTCCCCATTATGATATGACTCATGTTTTGATTTTCAATATACAAGTGCGGTGATCAAGTCAAGTCTCAATGGCGGTTATAGATCGCGGTTTTGATCCTCACAGCCTGATAGTGACTACACCCGCCAGCCATATATAACCAAAAGCTAATTGACTGCAGTGGGTTGCGATCGCAGTCGACTGCGGCTGTTCATCAGCACTCAGGCTGACAACATCCTCCTCTCTGGAGTTAGAGATTAGATGTTGCATTGACCGATTGAAACCGCAACTCATTGCGGGCATTTGGGTTTCGATAGTGTAGATCGGGAGTCGACTGAGGCTGTGTGAAAACTCAATGATATTTCGATTGATTGCGGCAGAGTGACACCCTATGAGAAAAATCGACCTGATTGTGATTCGTGTCTCCCACTTTAATTCCGACGCGCAGGTAAACTGGCGGTATATCTCCACCAGACTTTCTGATTCAAAGTTTTCACACAGCCTCGGCCAGGAGCAGACACTCTATGGGCAAAGAAAAACCGCCCCGAAGGGTGGTTTTTCTTTTATCTAAGGCTGTAGATAAAAGAGATGGTTATGTAACAAGAGAATCCATAGCACAATCAAATATTCCATAATGACATGCTCCCTCAATCACTCCGCTTGTGTAATATCCTTTTAAGCCCATGACACCACCTTTCGCAAAATATACTGCCAAGTCAGGATTCTGAGTCATCGACTTTTTTACATTTTCTACTAGTTGATCATCCGCATTTCTGACAAGAACACCAGAAAATCCTGCTGTTAGAGGAAAGATATCGTTCCCGCTATCACCACAAAATACAACGTCTTTTTTCGCTGTGCCATACTCTTCAGCTAAATACTCCAGGGCAGTCTGTTTTGTCGCGCTTGCTGGTAAAAAATCAAGCAGCCCTTTTCCATCCAGGGAATCAAAACTGTATACAATTACTTCATCGAATCTCCCTTTAACCAGTTCATCAACCTCTTTCAATATCCGATCTTTATGTTGGTGATCAACATAATAGCTCTGCTTGAACTGACTCAGGTGCTCACTTTCCTGTTCCCTCATTCCATTAATACCAGCCACCACATCTCTTATACTCATTGCATCCCAGTTTGGACTTTCCCTCCTCACATGATCTATCCATCCATAATCAAAGCTCCACTCACCATTCTTAAATTTTCTGATCGAGGTACCGACGTCGCTGCACAAAATATCTGGATATCTAACTCCAAATTCATCTATCGCTTTTTCGGTAAGAGCAAGATTTCGTCCCGTGACATAAACGACAAGTACTTCATGCTTTTCAGTCAACGCATTAAACAAGCTGATAGCTTCCTCATCACTCTCCCACCTACCATTTGGGAGTAACGTTCTGTCTAAATCCGTCGCTAATATCTTCATACTGACCTCTAAAATTGATCCATCTTTATCACAAGCCATACGAGATCACACTCTCACCGCTGACTTTATCTGTACAAGTGATAATAAAGCTAAAGTCATGTAAATTGGCTTTCAAAGATGCTGTGCTATCCTGGTGTTCCCAGGTTAAAGACAGGTGTTGTTCATCGGTACGTATGACTGTCAACTCGCCATCAAAAGCAGTTGATGTGTTTCTTAACCTTATAAGGGCCAATTGATCTTGCACGACAGGCCGACTGAGTCCTGCTTCAATTTCTTCGGTCGATAGTGTGGTTCGGTTGATCTCTTTATGCCCTGCAGTTCCGCCCCTATCTGCAGCCACGTAATCATTTTTACCGGCAAATAAATCCAGGTACCAAACCTGTGGTATACCCGGCATAAACATTTGAATCGCACGGGCAAGCCGCATCTT
>JAYEGM010000168.1:0-2594 GCA_034659075.1 Pseudomonadota bacterium | reverse complement strand
CATGGGATCAACGCCCATCAGCAGCCCAATAACGATAACAGCAATCATCGCTCCACCACCAAGCTTGATTCCTTTGCCACCAGGCCGTTGACCACGGCGGTCTTCTACATTTGAACTACGTCTTCCACTGCGCCATCTCATTTATTTTTTCCTCATTTTTCCTTGAGATTAAAGGGGTCGGAGTCGAACTTAGATTAAAGGGGTCGGAGTCGAACTTAGATTAAAGGGGTCGGAGTCGAACTTAGACTCCGACCCCTTTAATCTTGACACGCTTTAACCCAACCAATCCCGAGGCTTCAGATAAATCTCGTACAACTCAGCCTCTTCACTGCCAGGCTCCGGCTGCCAGTTATAACGCCACTTGACCAGTGGCGGCAGTGACATAAGTATCGACTCCGTCCTTCCACCCGATTGCAGACCAAACAGGGTACCGCGATCAAATACCAGATTGAACTCTACGTAGCGGCCCCGTCGATAGAGCTGAAAATCTCTTTGCCGTTCTGAATATGAAATATTCTTGCGCCGCTCTACTATGGGCAGATATCCCTTAAGGAAATGATCACCGACACTGCGCATAAAGGCGAACGATTTTTCAAAACCCGGTTCACTCAAATCATCAAAAAAAAGACCACCAATGCCGCGTGGTTCATCACGATGCTTTAGATAGAAATACTCATCACACCATTTCTTGTAACGTGGATAGGCATCATCACCTAATACTTCGCAGGCCGCTTTTGATTGCTCATGCCAGTGGATACAATCCTCTTCAAAACCATAATAAGGCGTCAGGTCGAAGCCGCCACCAAACCACCAGATGGGCTCCTCACCTTCTTTCTCTGCAATAAAAAAACGCACATTGGCGTGTGAGGTCGGCACATAGGGGTTTTTCGGATGGATGACCAGAGATACGCCAACCGCCTGAAAACTGCGTCCTGCCAGTTGTGGCCTGCTGGCCGTCGCAGAAGGCGGTAAATTTTCGCCATAGACATGAGAGAAATTGATGCCGGCCTGTTCAAATACCGCGCCGTCTGTCAGCACGCGCGTTCGTCCTCCGCCCCCTGCCTCACGGTCCCAGGTCTCTTCTGTAAACACAGCCTGTCCATCCGACTCAGCGATAGCATCGCAGATTCTATCCTGCAGGGTTAACAGATAGTCTTTTACTGCGTCGAGATTAATTTCTTCAAGATTTGTTTCAGCCATTACTGATCCTGTGTACTGCCACCTGCCCTGTAACCAGGAAAGGCCTGATGAGAAAATATACTGCTTATTATGACTTAATAATTTACATTAATATGCAATTGATGACATCTGTATATTCAGCAGTGCATTCAGCCATAAAATCGCAATTCTCTTTGTTGTAGCTTTGCGCTACGATGCGTACCATGTATGAAAGCTTTCCAATACTTTAGCGATTATTTTTATCATCAGGCACCGGTAATGAATAAGTGATAGAGAACAGTCATGCAGTAACAAATGTAGTATTCGGTTTAGACCCGTTCTGGGTTTCTATCGTTCTGTTCGTGGTGACTTATCTTGTCATTATCAGCGACAAGGTCAATCGCGCCATCGTCGCAGGCCTGGGAGCCGCGCTCATGGTTGTGCTCGGGGTGCTCAACCAGGAAACGGCAATCAGTGGCATTGATTTCAATACTCTTGGCCTGTTGACTGGAATGATGGTTATTGTCGCCATCACACGACGTTGCGGCGTATTCCAGTTTGTCGCAATCTGGACAGCCAAGCGGGTGGCGGCACGCCCATGGCCAATCCTGCTGATGCTATCGATAGTCACTGCGGTATTTTCTGCCTTACTGGATAACGTCACTACTGTGCTGCTGATCGTGCCGGTCACCCTGCTTATAACCGGGGAATTAAAAGTTTCACCCTATCCCTATCTGTTCGCGGAAATCATATCCTCAAATATCGGTGGTGCTGCGACCCTGATCGGCGACCCGCCAAATATCATGATTGGCTCGGCCGCAGGCTTGAGCTTCAACGATTTTCTGCTCAACATGGCACCAATAATGCCGCTGATTCTTGCCGTGACACTGGTCATCATCTATGTCATCTGGGGACGTGGGCTGACTGCAACGGATGAGGACCGGGAACGCATAATGTCTTTCCGCGAGCGTGAGGCAATTACCAATGTCCCCCTGCTCAAGAAATCTATGTTTGTCCTCTTGCTGGTGATCCTGGGTTTCGTGCTGGCGCATCCATTGCGGCTGGAACCGGCTACTATAGCCCTGTTTGGGGCGGCCATCCTGCTGCTGCTGGTGAATTTCCGCTCCGATGCGGGAGCACAATCAGAACATGTGCAAAATATTTTCGGTGAGGTGGAATGGATCACGATCTTCTTTTTCGTTGGCCTGTTTGTCCTCGTGCATGGTATTGAGCGTGCCGGGGTGCTGGACCTGCTGGCAGAACACATGGTCGAGTTTACCGGAGGAGACATGGCGGTGACGGCCATGACAATAATATGGGTCTCGGCCGTATTCTCGGCAATTGTTGATAACATACCTTTTGTTGCAACGATGATTCCATTGATCAAGAGCATGGCACCGGCCTTTGGTGGTGCAGAACAGTTGATGCCATTATGG
>JAYEGM010000167.1:0-10535 GCA_034659075.1 Pseudomonadota bacterium | reverse complement strand
TCGACCCAACTGAGACATTCAGGAATCGCTGAACTCACCATCCACCTGCCGTACTAAGCTAATGGACTGGCTTCATTAGGAATACCTTATTAAGACTGTCAGGTTCTTTTACAATTTTTTCTTGAAAAGAAAATCCTCATCTAGCGTGATTAGTGTAACCTACTGATAAATATATTATCCCCTATTATGGAATAAAACTTGCTTGTCCTTAATGTGGATAGATGAGAAAAAATAAACAGTTTAATTAATCGGAAAAAGGAGAAGTTCTTATGATTGGAAGATTATCAATTTTGATTACCAGTTTTATTCCTGGACTAGCGATGGCTGACGGAATAACAGGGGCAGCGATAGACTTTGCCGGAGCAACCATGGATTTTGTTGTTCCACCTGTTTATGCGGTGGCTGTTCCAGAACCCAGCATTCTTCCGCTACTCGCAGCGGGTAGTGTTGTCGCTGTTGCCGTAAAGTTCATGCGACGTAAAAAATAAAAGCTAAATGACTTCTGCTTACCCGCCTCGGCGGGTTTTTTATTGCCTGATTGTTTGGTGTGGTGAATGGCAGGAGTTGGCCGAACAGAGACGATCCCCCTCGACTTGAAATTGCCTGCTATTATGATCTCAATAATACTTTCAGATTTTTGAATTATGTCCACCATGTCCTGGAGCCGTCAATTCAAGTAGAAGAATTTATTAGGGGGTAGGCCTCTTTTAGCTGACACAGCAGTATACCCTGGTATTGATCTTTTGGGTTATCGAACAGTGGAAGGCTGGGCCGAAGCTTGAAGACCATGAATGGCCTTCAGAAATGAGCTACTCAGGAAGAGCGAGCAACCTTCAGGTCGTGCTGCCCACGGTCTCATCCTCATTATCATTTTCAATGCCTTCCCTCTCCTCATGCAACCTTTTCGCTACCGATACACGATAGGGACAATTTTTCGTGTTATCACATTTGTCGCACTCAAGGTCTGTCCAGGCAAAGGCAAGAGCAAAAGTAAGGCGTGAGAAGTAATGCTCCTCTGCCATTGATCCAACTAGACCTGTTCTGTATAGAGTTTGCATAAACTGACGCTTCATCTTGGCAACCAGGAATGATACGCCTGCCTTTTCCAGTCTTTCACGCAGTTGTGAAAGTACCATCTGACCGGTTGAATCCAGCATATTGATGCCTTCAGCATCCAGGATAATAAATTTTGCATCGGGGTGTTCGGCGTATATCCGTAATACCTCGGTTTCGAAGAAACCTGCATTGGCATAATACAGCGACATATCGAAACGAATGACGATAATATTTTTACAGGATTCAAGCTCCGGGTGGATCTTCAAATCACGAAAAGTACCATCGTGATAACGAGCGACCGTAGCAAAGCGTGGGCGCATGGTACGGTAAATGAAGAAGCCCATCGATAGCAGAACGCCAATCAGTATGCCCTTATCAAGATGAGGCGCCATAACCAGTGTCAGCACAAACGTCACGACAGCAACGATACCGTCATGTTTCTCTGCTTTCCATGCATGCTTGATGGGTTCGAACTTGATGAGCCCCAGTACTGCCATGATGATGACAGAGGCCAGAGTTGCCTGGGGTAAATGGTAGAGCAGTGGGGTTAAAAACAGCAGTGTGATGCCAACCACAATCCCGGTGACGATTGAACTGAAACCTGTACGTGCCCCGGCGTCAATATTGACCGCAGAGCGTGAAAAAGAGCCGGAAACAGGGTAGCCGCTAAACAGCCCTGATGTAATATTTGACAGACCCTGACCCACCAGTTCCTGGTTGGCATCGAGACGATCACGGGTACGAGCGGCCATTGCCTTGGCGATAGATATTGCTTCCATGAAGCCGACCAGCGAAATCACTATGGCAGATGTTGCCAACTGCTTGAGGACATCAAAATTGAACTCTGGTATTGATATGCCCGGCAAGCCTTTGGGGATGTCACCGACGATCGCTCCACCGAGTTCTGCAAAGCCGATAAGCTTGGAAATAATTGTTGATACAACCACGGCAATCAATACAGCGGGTAGCGTTGGGCGCCATTTTTTTATACTCACCATGATGGCCAGAGACAAAATTGTGAAAAACAGGGTAGGCCAGTGGGTGCCTGTCATGGCGGCCTGAATCATGTGGTAGACAGTTTCGTAATGGTGTGCCGACTTTTCGACAGTTATGCCAAAAAGCTTGCCGAGCTGTGAGGTGCCGATGATGATAGCGCCTGCTGCGGTGAAACCGACGACGACCGGGTGAGATAAAAAGTCTACCAGTACCCCCAGGCGAAACAAACCAAGTGATAACTGAAACACACCGACCATTATGGCCAACAAGGTTGCGTAAACCAGAAAGCCTTCGCTGCCCAGTGCAGCAATTGGTTCAAGCGATGCGGCTGTCATCAAAGAAACAACGGCAACAGGTCCGGTTGCGAGCTGGCGTGAAGAGCCGAAAATCGCCGCCACCATCGGCGGCAGGAAGGACGCGTACAAACCATAATATGGCGGCAGACCTGCTAATTGCGCATACGCCATCGACTGTGGCACCAGCACCAGCGCAACCGTGATACCTGCAAGAATATCGATTTTTAGTGTTTCGAAATTACGCAGCTCACCAATCTGGTCAAAAGTCGGGATGAGCATGTACCGGAACTGGGAGATGATTTCTTTAACTGTCATGTAAGTACCGTAAATCGTATTGAATATTGTACGTCTTAGGTCAGTCTGAATGGCCTTGCAACCATTTGCCCAAGGTAGCCGCACATTCTAACAGAAATACCCTTACTTTTCTTCAGTCAAGCCTGGTTTTCTTTTTCTTGTGTTGGTGCACGATTAAGGGCTTCTTCCCGGATGGGCAGGATTTTCTTTTGTTCTTTTCTCGAATTACACTGATTCTTTAGCGCTTCATGTACTTAAGGAACCCCTGATTTCATGGCATGCAATCAGGGGTTCCTTAATTCAAGAGAAAGAAAAAAATGGAAGAACTCGTTCAGAAAGGACGAAAAATTACAAAATATAGCGCGCTAAATCCTCATTCTCAACCAGCTCACCCACATGTTCATCCACATAGGCTGCATTAATGACTGACGATTCTCCTGCCTTATCTGACGCTTCAAACGAAACAACGTCCAGCAACGCCTCCATCAAGGTGTGCAAGCGTCGAGCACCGATGTTTTCGGTCCGTTCATTCACTTCATAGGCAACTTCGGCGATGCGTTTAACGCCGTCTTCTGAAAATGACAGATCAAAACCTTCCGTTTTCATCAGGGCTGAATATTGCTCTGTCAATGATGCATCCGGTTCAGTCAGGATCCTTGAAAAATCGTCTGCACTTAAGGCATCAAGTTCTACGCGTATAGGCAGCCTTCCCTGCAGTTCCGGGATAAGATCTGAGGGTTTAACCAGGTGGAAGGCACCGGAGGCAATAAACAGAATATGGTCTGTTTTTACCATGCCGTATTTTGTCGATACGGTAGAGCCTTCTACTAGTGGCAACAGGTCGCGCTGTACTCCTTCGCGCGAGACATCCGCACCACTGGTATCACTACGCCCGACTACCTTGTCTATTTCATCAAGAAAAACAATACCGTTCTGTTCCACCAGATCCACTGCATTTATCTTTATGTCGTCTTCATTGATCATACTGGAGGCTTCATCTTCAGTAAGCAGCCGCAGAGCATCCTTGACCTTGACTTTGCGTTTCTGGGTATTTTTATTTCCCATATTCTGGAACATACCCTGAATCTGGCTGGTCAATTCTTCCATACCCTGCGGGCCGAGTATTTCTACTCCCTGAGCTAACGCGCTGACTTCTATTTCGATCTCTTTGTCATCGAGTTTTCCTTCGCGTAACTTCTTGCGAAATACCTGACGCGCGGCGCCATTATCTTTATTTTCTGCGTCTTCAAAACCAACATCCCGTGCCGGTGGAATAAGAATATCGAGTATCTTTTCCTCTGCTGCATCTTCGGCCCGGGGTTTCAGCTTCTCTACCTGCTGCTCACGCAGCATCTTGACCGCCATGTCGACCAGGTCACGAATAATTGAATCCACTTCCCTTCCAACATAACCGACCTCGGTAAACTTGGTCGCCTCTACTTTTATGAATGGAGCATTAGCCAGGCGCGCCAGACGTCTGGCAATTTCTGTCTTACCCACACCGGTAGGGCCTATCATGAGGATGTTTTTAGGGGTTATTTCGGTCCGCAGATCAGCATCTTTTACCTGTGAGCGACGCCAGCGATTACGCAGGGCAATTGCTACAGCGCGTTTGGCCGAAGCCTGGCCGATAATATGCTTGTCCAGTTCATGGACGATTTCACGTGGGGTCATACTAGACATATAAGGGCACCTCTATTAATAATGGATAGATCAGATTGCATTCAGGGTTGTTCATATCAAGGCAAGGATTGCACGCAATAGCTAGCTATTGCGAAGATTCTTAACGCAGAGATGGACGATTATGGAGGTGAGATGATTATTCATGGATTATTTAGAGATGCCCTTTAGTATTCCAGGGCTTCTATAGTTAGATTTGAATTTGTATAAATGCAGATATCAGAAGCGATGCCCAGGCTCTTCTCGACTATCGCCTTTGCATCAAGCTCCGTGTTGCTGGCCAGTGCCAGAGCCGCAGATTTTGCATAGTCACCCCCTGAGCCGATAGCCATAATACCCTGTTCAGGCTCTATGACATCACCATTTCCTGAGATGATTAACGAGGCATCTTTATCTGCCACGGCAAGCAAAGCCTCAAGCCGGCGTAACATACGGTCGGTACGCCAGTCTTTTGCCAGTTCGACTGCCGCCCGCGTAAGATGACCCTGGTGTTTCTCGAGTTTAGCTTCGAATCGTTCAAACAGGGTAAAAGCATCGGCAGTACCACCGGCAAAGCCTGCAATCACTTTTTCCCGGTAGAGACGGCGCACTTTCTTCGCATTGCCTTTCATTATAGTGTTGCCGAGTGAGACCTGGCCGTCACCGCCGATGACGACTGTATTGCCTCTGCGTACAGAGAGTATGGTAGTACCGCGATATTGTTGCATCAATTAATCCGGAAAGATGGGGAAAGGTTTCTTGTTTAAACGGATATGGGGGTTACTTGACAACTTTCAACTGCGGCTTTTCTGCTTTCTTGCCAGCAGGCTTTATCACTGCCCTGTCATCATTCCCACCTTCAGGCTCGGGTGAGCCATCCTCTTCAGGGAAGAAAATTCCCTGCCCATTTTCTCTGGCGTAAATAGCCAGTACCGAACTAACCGGTACTTCGATGTTCATCGACTGTCCGGAGAAACGGGCGCTGAACAGTATCCATTCATTGCCCAGCTCTATGCCCTGTACCGCAGAAGGACCGATGTTCAGAACTATCTGGCCATCATTAATAAATTGAGTGGGAACTATCACACCCTGCTCGAGGGCATTAACCAGTAGATGGGGCGTCAGATCGTTTTCGCAAGCCCATTCATTGATTGCCCGAATCAGATACGGACGTGTAGATAACATTGGTTAGGTCAGTAAAATCAGGCTGACTTTTTCTGGCGCAGACCCCGCTCAATTTCACTCAGGCTCTGCTGGAAGGCACGACGGCTGAACAGACGATGTGCATATTCACTGACCGACTTCGCCTGTGGAGGCATCTCGACACCACAACTCGGCAAGCGCCACAGCAGTGCAGCCATGTAACAGTCAACCAGGCTGAACTCATCACCCAGTAAATAGGGCTGTACAGCAAAAACAGGAGAAAGGGCGGTCAGTCCATCACGGATAGCCTTACGGGCTGCGGAGGCTTTTTTAGCATCTTTTCCTATGCAGACCGGCAGCAGACGGGTCCAGTCACGGTAGATCCGCCTTACCATCAGTCTCGCACGGGCACGGCTGACAGGATCTACCGGCATCAATGGCGGATGAGGCAGACGCTCATCAAGGTATTCATTAATCAAAGTGGAACTGTATAGCACCAGTTCTCTATCAATAAGCGTTGGAGTCTCATTGTAGGGGTTCAAGTCGGCCAGAACTTCTGAAATTTCGCTTGAATCGACATACTCAATTTTGCAATCAACATCTTTTTCAAACAACACTATCCGTGAAGCATGACTGTAGGGACAGTCATAACCTGAGTAGAGCGTCATGATGGGCTTTCTTGCGGGTGAAGACATGTTCATATTCTTTTTCCTACGTAGTAAATCCAGGAGATATTTGATTGTGCGCTTTTGAAAGCATACCACCCGGAAACACGTACGGGGGCAGAAGCCCCCGCACAGGTATTCAGATGCTTACTGAATCAGTGTACATCCTTCCAGTATTCCTTTTTCAGCAGGTAGGCAAAGACAAAGAAAATTGCCAGGAAAATAAGAACATAGACCCCCAGCTTGACTCTTACCATCTGTGCAGGTTCGGCCAGGTAAACCAGAAAGTTAGTTAAATCCCGCACAGCCGCATCGAACTCTTCTTCATTTAAAGAACCCGGTTTGACCATCTCATAACGCTCAAATACTTCCTTGCCGTGTTCATCTTTCTTGAATATCGCGTGACGGGCACCCTGCAGGTTGTACAAGACGTGCGGCATGGCTACCTTCTCAAACAGGACATTGTTCCAGCCTGATGGAGAGTTATCATCGAGATAGAAGCTGCGCATGTAAGTGTAAATCCATTCAGGACCACGCGAACGTGCAATCAGAGACAAATCAGGTGGTGTCTTGCCAAACCACTGCTTGGCATCTTTGGCCGGCATGGTAGTTTTCATCAGCCCGCCAATTCTGTCAGCCGTAAACATCATGTTGTCTTCTACTACCTCTTCAGGAATCTGCAGATCCGCTGCCATGCGGTTATATCGCATAAAGGCCGCACTGTGGCAGGACAGGCAGTAATTAACAAACATACCCGCGCCTCTTTGCAACGAGGCGGTATCACTCATATCGATATCAACCTCATCCAGATGGGCTCCTCCACCAGATGCAAAGGCTGGCATACTTATCAGAGTAAGCAACAGGAATAGCTTCTTCATTATGTTAACCTCTCTGGAACTGGCTTAGTGCTGTCTAGCGTTGTGTATATAGGCATCAGCAGGAAGAACGCGAAGTAAAGGAACATGCCGATCTGTGCAAGCAGAAGATTAATACCTTCAGCAGGTTGTGTGCCGAGCCAGCCCAGCCCCAGAAAGGCAGCGATGAAGATGGCCAGTGCGGCTTTGAAAATTCCGCCACGATAACGGATCGATTTTACAGGTGATCTATCCAGCCAGGGCAGGAAGAACAGGATTACCAGAGAAGCACCCATGGCGATAACACCCCACAGTTTCGCTCCACCCGGCAGCCATTCCCAGGTCACCGCACGCAGGATTGAATAATACGGTGTAAAATACCACAGCGGGACAATATGTGCCGGTGTGGAAACAGGATCTGCCGGGGTAAAGTTATCCGCCTCGAGGAACCAGCCACCTAACTCCGGCGCAAAGAATATAATCGCCGAGAACACCATCAGGAAGACAATAACACCGACGATGTCTTTAACAGTGTAATAAGGATGGAAAGGAATACCGTCTAAAGGAATACCGTTTGCATCCTTGTTTTCCTTGATTTCTATGCCGTCCGGGTTATTCGAACCCACTTTGTGCAGTGCAACAATGTGCAGAAACACCAGGATAACAAGTACCAGCGGAACAGCGGCCACATGGAAAGCGAAGAAGCGGTTCAGCGTTGCATCAGAAATTACATAATCACCGCGCAGCCACTCGACCAGGCCGTCACCCACATAGGGAATCGCACCAAACAGGGAGATGATCACCTGGGCACCCCAGAAGGACATATTGCCCCATGGCAGCAGGTAACCCATGAAGGATTCCGCCATCAGCGCAATGAAAATCACCATGCCGAATATCCAGATCAGTTCACGCGGACCGCGGTAGGAACCGTAGATCAATGCCCTGAACATATGCAGATAAACCACGACGAAAAACATTGATGCACCGATAGCATGCATATAGCGCATCAACCAGCCCCACGGTACATCACGCATAATGTATTCGACGGAAGCAAAAGCCAGTTGTGTATCCGGTTTATAATGCATAGTCAGAAAAATTCCGGTAATAATCTGCATCACCAGCATCAAAATGGCCAGTGATCCGAAGAAATACCAGAAGTTGAAGTTCTTTGGCGCGTAATACTTCGCCATGTGTTCTTCCCACACCTGTGTCAGCGGGAAGCGATCATCAATCCAGGACATTAACTTTTCCATTAGACTTTAGCCTCCTCAGGATTCTCACCAACGATAATCTGTGTGTCACTTAAAAAGCGGTACGGTGGTATGACCAGATTGGTAGGCGCGGGAACACTCTTGTAAACACGACCGGCCATATCAAATTTGGAACCATGACAGGGGCAGAAATAACCGCCCGGCCAGTCACCGCCCATGTCCGAAGCTGGACCGACAGCAAATTTCTCCAGTGGCACACATCCGAGATGGGTGCAAAGTCCAACCATGACCGATAAGTTTGGATTTTTTTCCTGAGCACGAGAGAGGCTTTTTGCATAAGCAGGCTGCTGCGCTTCCACCTCAGAGTCCGGATCAGCAAGTAAATCAGATATTGTGCCAAGCTTTTCCATCATGGCATCGGAGCGTTTAACGACCCATACCGGCTTGCCCTGCCACTCGACGGTGAGCAACACCCCCTCATCCAGTTTACTAAAATCAATTTCAACCGGGGCACCTGCAGCTTTTGCTCTGGCGCTTGGTGTCATACTCAGGATAAATGGCGTTACTGCGAAACCGGCACCCACAGCACCTATGGCTGATGTAGCCAGGGTCAACATACGTCGCCTGCCTTTATTTACATTCTGATCACTCATGAACTTCCCTCAAATCGAACCTGCTTAGCAGGACAAACTGGACATCATTGAATTTTTCTATTGACTAAATGGCACAAAAAAAGACCACCCAGGCTACATTTTTCTCCACCGAACTTAAAAAGCTCGCGGATTATAGCAAAAACTACGAATATTAGGTGAGCAAAAAAATTATACTCATATTAGTATGTACTGATATTCTATCACGGAACAGTCTTTTTTCAAGACATAAGGCTATGTGACGGCGTAGTATAGCGCCTGAAATGATTGAGGCTCTTGACTTAATCCCTAAAATGAATATTTTCTGCTGAAATTAAAATTTACAGGAACATCCATGCACGCATTCGTCAAAATCACTGCTATTGCCCTGTTTTCGGTGGCTCTTTATGCCTACTTCTTCGGCAACTTCAGTAATTTAACTACACAGAATGATAGCAACCCGTCTTTAATGCAAATTGCTGCCGCAAAGCCCCCTGCGCTTTCCGGTCCCGTCTCCTACTCGTCAGCAGTCAAGGCCGCCTCTCCTGCGGTGGTCAACATCAACACTGAGAAAGTTGTTACGGTACGCAGTCATCCCTATTTTAATGACCCCGTGTTCAAACAGATGTTTGGCAATTTGATGGCCGATGGTTCTAAAGCACGCAAGCGCATAGAAAACAGTCTTGGCTCCGGGGTCATTATCAACCCGGATGGCTACATACTGACAAACAATCATGTTATTCAGGGTGCAGATACCATCCACGTCTCGCTGAAAGACGGCCGCAGCAGCACAGCAAAAGTCATCGGCACAGACCCCGAAACGGATTTAGCCTTGTTGAAGATCGAAATCGACAAACTGCCGGTGATTACTATCGGTGACTCGGAAACACTGGAGATTGGTGATGTGGTACTTGCCATAGGTAATCCGTTTGGCGTCGGTCAGACAGTCACTATGGGCATAGTCAGCGCAACAGGACGCTCACAGCTAGGCATCAACACATTCGAAAACTTCATACAAACTGATGCCGCCATCAACCCTGGCAATTCCGGTGGTGCCCTGGTCGATGCCTACGGCAGGCTGATAGGAATCAACACTGCGATCTTTTCCCACAGCGGCGGGTCGCAGGGTGTCGGCTTCGCCATCCCCAGCAAGATGGCAAAAAATATCATGCAGCAGCTAATAAAATACGGCCACGCCGTACGCGGATGGCTAGGCTTCGAAGGCCACGCATTGACCCCGAAACTGGCAGAATCTCTACAGCTGAAGACCACCGAAGGCATAATAATAACGGCAGTCGTTCGCAATGGACCCGCTCACAAAGCAGGACTGGAGCCAGGAGATATCATCATCGGCATAGGCGATAAAAAAGTTAAAAGCGGGAGGGGCGCACTATCCGTTATTACAGCTAAAAAGCCCGGTGAAAAAATCACCCTGCTAGTTAAAAGAGAGGGCCGTCAGTACTCAGTTACCGCCACCACCATCGCCAGACCACCACAGGCGATTAGTGAGGTG
This sequence comes from Pseudomonadota bacterium, assembly GCA_034659075.1. GTDB lineage: Bacteria > Pseudomonadota > Gammaproteobacteria > BMS3Bbin11 > BMS3Bbin11 > BMS3Bbin11. The sequence goes on along the minus strand of JAYEGM010000167.1, from coordinate 219 downwards.
AAGGAGTAAAAAGGGGAAAGAAAGTCTGAAGTTCCAGGTTTCAAGTTTCAAGACTAAAATCAAAAGCAAAAAACTCAAATTCGTTACCAACAGCGTGTCTTTTTCAGCCCCTGGCGACCTGACGGTAAAATAGTTTTGAATTTGAAACTTGAAACTTGAAACTTGAAACTTGAAACTTGAAACTTGAAACTTGAAACTACCCAAGTATCGCCCGAATCT
>JAYEGM010000166.1:0-32233 GCA_034659075.1 Pseudomonadota bacterium | reverse complement strand
TAATGCCGGGAGACAATGTGAAGTTTATTGTCAGCCTGATTGCACCGATTGCGATGGATGAAGGACTGCGATTTGCAGTACGTGAAGGCGGCCGAACTGTCGGCGCCGGTGTTGTATCGAAGATTATTGAGTAATCATGGAAAACCAGAAAATCAGAATTAAGTTAAAGGCCTTCGATCATCGCATGATCGATCGCTCCGCATCTGAAATTGTTGATACGGCAAAACGTACCGGCGCCATAGTAAAAGGCCCGATTCCTTTGCCTACCAGGATTGAACGCTTCACACTGTTGAGTTCTCCTCATGTCAATAAGAAGGCCCGGGATCAGTATGAAATCCGTACGCACAAACGCATTATGGATATCGTAGACCCGACTGAAAAAACTGTCGACGCATTGATGAAGCTGGACCTGGCAGCAGGCGTTGATGTCGAAATCAAGCTCAGCTGAGTTTGAAGCAGACGAATTGGAGTTAATGTAATGGCAATTGGACTAATTGGGCGCAAAGTAGGCATGACCCGTGTATTTGGTGACGGAGGCGACTCTAGCCCTGTTACAGTGCTGGAAGTTACGCCAAATCGTATAACCCAGGTCAGAAATGACGAAACAGACGGATATACGGCTGTGCAGATGACAGTTGGCAGTCGCCGTCCGGGTCGAGTTACTAAGGCTATGGCAGGACACTTTGCCAAAGCAGGTGTTGAGCCGGGCCGCAGTGTGAATGAATTTACTGCTACAGATGAGCAGATAGGTGAATTGACCAGTGGTTCTGAAGTTGGTGTGTCTATATTTAATGAAGTTAAGTTTGTTGATGTAACCGCTACCAGCAAGGGTAAAGGTTTTGCCGGTGGCATGAAGCGCCATGGCTTTAAAGGCGGCCGAGCTACTCACGGGTGTTCTATCTCTCATCGTGCGCATGGCTCTACTGGGCAAAACCAGTCTCCTGGTAAGGTTTTCAAAGGCAAGAAAATGGCTGGTCACATGGGTAGTGTTACAAAGACCCAGCAGAACCTTGAGGTTGTACGGGTTGATGAAGAACGCAACATGATCCTTGTAAAAGGTTCGGTGCCCGGTTCCAGGGGCGCAGATGTGATGATTCGTCCGGCAGTTAAGAAATCATAAGCAAACATTAAGCAGGTTTAGAGGAAATAACGGTGCAAGTTTCAGTATTGAAAAGCGACGGTGCAGATAGCGGTAAAAAGCTGGATCTGGCAGATGCCACATTCGATGCCGGCTATAATGAAGCATTAGTACATCAGGTGGTGACGGCTTATTTGGCAGGTGCTCGTAGTGGCACGCGTGCCCAGAAGAATCGTTCGGCGGTTGCCGGCGGCGGGGCAAAGCCATTTAATCAGAAAGGAACCGGTCGTGCCCGTGCAGGCACTATACGCAGCCCGATATGGCGCGGTGGCGGAAAGATTTTTCCTGCCTGCAATGCAGATTTCTCACAGAAATTAAACAAGAAAATGTACAAGGCTGGCATGCGCTCTATCGTTTCTGAGTTGCTGCGCAGTGGCCGTATGACGGTTATTGATTCAATGGATGTTTCTGAAATCAAAACCAAGGCCGTCGCCGCCCAGCTGCAGGCAATGGGTAAAACCGATGTGCTGATTGTCAGTGAAACGCCTTCTGAAGCATTGATGCTGAGTACACGTAACATACGCAATGTTGAAGTGACAGATCTAACGGGTTTGAACCCGTACAGCCTGCTGCAGCATTCAGACATCATTATTACTGCAGAAGCAGCAAGCAAACTTGAGGAGTTGCTGGTATGAGTAATTCCGCACTGTATAACGTAATTCTGGCACCGCATGTGTCGGAAAAGAGCACTCAACTGGCCGATAGCGCCAGGCAGATTGTATTTAAAGTATCTATTGACGCCTCCAAGCCACAGATACGTCGCGCAATAGAGAAGCTGTTTTCTGTTGAAGTGGAATCCGTCAAGGTAGTGCGCCAAAAGGGGAAGAAGAAGAATTTTGGTCGTATTCCCGGTAAACGTAAGGACTGGAAAAAGGCCTATATCAGATTGAAAGAAGGCCAGGATATTGACTTTCTAGCAGATGCTGGATAAGCCGGCTTAGGATAAAGAGTAATGGCACTTATTAAATCAAAACCAACGTCACCTGGGCGCCGTGGGCAGGTCAGAATAAAAACTGAAGGACTGCACAAGGGCAAACCATTTGCCGGACTGGTAGAAAAGAAAAACTCGATCAATGGTCGTAATAATGCTGGCCGTATCACCGTTAGACATCGCGGTGGCGGACACAAGCGTCATTATCGTGTGATTGATTTCAAGCGAAACAAGGATGGCATCCCGGCCAAAATTGAACAGATTGAATATGATCCAAACCGCAGTTCGCATATTGCTCTGGCATTATATGCAGATGGTGAAAGGCGCTATATCATTGCACCGAAGGGCCTGAAGGCCGGTGACAGCATTCTGTCTGGTGCAGAAGCGCCGATTGCAGCCGGAAACACGTTGCTTTTACGCGATATACCGGTAGGTACCAGTGTGCATTGTGTAGAGTTGAAGCCGATGAAGGGTGCACAGATCGGTCGGGCAGCAGGCGCTGTAATTCAGTTTGTCGGCCGCGATGGCGAATATGCCCAGCTTCGCCTGCGTTCAGGTGAAATGCGCAAGGTGCATCTGGATTGCCGCGCAACCATTGGTGAAGTGGGCAACTCGGAGCATTCATTGCGTAAGCTTGGTAAAGCCGGCGCGAAACGCTGGCGCGGTATTCGTCCGACGGTTCGTGGTGTAGCGATGAACCCGGTCGATCATCCACATGGTGGTGGTGAAGGCCGTACATCCGGTGGTCGTCACCCGGTTTCACCCTGGGGTGTACCAACCAAGGGTTATCGTACACGAAATAACAAACGTACGGATAATATGATTATCCGTCGTCGAAAGAAGTAAGCAGGAGTAGTTTATGGCGCGTTCAATTAAAAAAGGTCCTTTCGTTGACCATCACCTTATGGCCAAGGCTGAAAAGGCGAACAGCGAAAATAATCGCAAACCGATCAAGACCTGGTCCAGGCGCTCAATGATCATGCCTGAATTTGTCGGCCTGACAATTGCTGTACATAACGGTCGCCAGCACGTACCTGTCCTCGTTTCAGAGAACATGGTAGGGCATAAACTGGGTGAGTTTGCTGCAACGCGCACCTACCGTGGCCACATGGCTGACAAGAAAGTTAAGCGATAACTAAACGAAGACGGTATCTCAGTAATGGAAACGCAAGCTGTATTGAAACATGTAAGAACATCACCGCAGAAACTGCGCCTGGTCACTGACCAGATTCGTGGTCTGCAGGTGGAGCGCGCGCTGGAAATTCTTGAATACAGTACTAAATCCGGTGCTGGCACAATCAAGAAGGTTCTAAATTCTGCAATAGCCAATGCAGAACATAATGATGGCGCCGATATCGATGAATTATTTGTCACGACTGCCTTTATCGACGGCGGCCCGACATTGAAGCGCATACGTGCACGTGCCAAAGGCCGCGCAGCGAGAATTCTTAAACGAACCAGTCACATCACCATTAAGGTGGGTGAAAAGCAGGGGAGTAAGTAATGGGCCAGAAAGTCCAACCAATTGGTTTCAGACTTGGCATAGTCAAGGACTGGACAGCGAAATGGTACGGCAATAAGCGCCAGTACGCCGAATATCTGACCACAGATATGAAGGTTCGTGCATTTCTTGAAAAGCGTTTGTCCAATGCTGCAGTCAGCAAGGTAGTCATTGAGCGTCCTTCACAGAATATGAATATCACACTGCATACAGCACGTCCTGGTATTGTAATCGGTAAGAAAGGTGAAGATATCGACCGCCTGCGCAAAGAGCTGGGCAAGATGGTCGGCATGCCGGTGCAGATCGCTGTAGAAGAAATTCGCAAACCTGAAATGGATGCAAAACTAGTGGCCGAGAATATTGCTCAGCAGCTGGAAAAGCGCGTTATGTTCAGGCGTGCAATGAAGCGTTCTATGCAGAACACTATGCGTCTGGGTGCTGAAGGCATCAAGATCATGATCGCAGGTCGCTTGAATGGCGCAGAAATTGCGCGTACAGAATGGGTCAGAGACGGCAGAGTTCCTTTGCATACACTGCGTGCAGATATTGATTATGGAACAGCTGAAGCGTTAACGACATATGGAATTATCGGTATCAAGGTATGGATCTTCAAGGGTGAAGTCCGTGATGCTGATGAAGGTGACAGCAATGTCAAGGCTGCGACCGGGGCTTGATGGAGATATAGACTATGCTGCAACCCAAGAGAACAAAATTTCGCAAGATGCACAAAGGCCGTAACCGAGGCCTGGCATCTCGTGGCAACAAGGTGAGTTTTGGTGAATTTGGCCTGAAAACGGTTGAACGTGGCCGTATCACTGCAAGACAGATCGAATCTGCACGTCGTGCATTGACGCGTCATATCAAGCGTGGTGGTCGAGTGTGGATACGCGTGTTTCCAGACAAACCAATATCCAAGAAACCACTGGAAGTCAGAATGGGTAAGGGCAAAGGCAATCCGGAATACTGGGTATCGCTGGTTAAGCCTGGTCACGTGCTGTACGAAATGGAAGGTGTAAGTGAAGAAATTGCACGTGAAGCATTCCGTCTGGCGGGAGCCAAGTTGCCGGTTAAAACTGTATTTGTTTCAAGGCAGGTGGGTTAAATGAAAGCAAATGATATGAGAGCACTTGACAGTAAAGCGCTGCAATCAAAGCTCGACGAACTGCTTGAGCAAAAGTTTACACTACGTATGCAGATTGCGACAGGCCAGCAGGGCAACCATGCTGCGTTGCGTGATGCAAAGCGTTCTATTGCACGTGTAAAAACGATCATGAATGAACAAGTAAGAGGCAAGGCATGAGTGAACAGGATAAAGTTGCACGTTCAATTAGCGGTGTAGTTGTCAGCAACAAGATGGACAAGACCGTGACAGTGCTTGTAGAGCGCCTGGAAAAGCATGCGTTGTACAAAAAGTACATCCGTAAATCCACCAAGTTGCATGCACACGATGAGTCAAACGAGTGCAACAAAGGGGATACGGTACAGATTGAAGAATGCCGCCCATTGTCTAAAAGCAAAAGCTGGCGTGTTATTCAGGTGGTTAACAAGGCAAATTAAGCTGTTTAAACAAGTTTATGTCTGAAATATACAGAATGAAACGGAATATAATTACTAGGAGTTCAGTGCAATGATCCAGATGCAAAGTGTACTTGATGTCGCTGATAATAGCGGTGCCAGGAAGGTCATGTGCATCAAGGTGCTTGGCGGGTCCAAGCGTCGTTACGCCGGTGTTGGTGATGTTATTAAGATCAGCATCAAGGAAGCAATTCCAAATGGCCGCGTGAAAAAAGGTGATGTTTATAATGCTGTCATCGTTCGAACCAAAAAAGGTGTGCGTAGAAATGATGGCTCATCGATCCGTTTTGATGGCAATGCCGCTGTTTTATTGAATGCCCAGCTGCAGCCGGTTGGTACGCGTATTTTTGGTCCGGTGACTCGTGAATTGCGCACCGCGCAGTTCATGAAGATTATTTCACTGGCACCTGAAGTTCTTTGAGGGTTACGGCTAATGAATAAGATAAAAAAAGGTGACGATGTAATCGTTATCGCAGGTAAGGATAAAGGCAAGCGTGGCAATGTGATGCGTGTGCTGGATAATGGACGGGTCATGGTAGATGGCATAAACATCGTAAAGAAGCATGTACGCCCGAATCCACAGGCTGGAGAAACTGGTGGCATAGTAGAACAGGAAGCGGCACTGGATATTTCTAATATCTCATTGTATGACGCAGCATCTGGCAAGGCCTCACGCGTTGGCATCAAGGTTCTTGAAGATGGCAAGAAAGTCAGAGTTTATAAAACATCTGGCGAAATGGTCGACGTATAAAATAGCAGGATATCGACATGGTACGTTTGGAAAAATATTACAAAGAAACAATTGCTCCGGCATTAAAAGAAGAGCTTGCTCTTGATAATGCAATGCAGATACCCAGGATCACAAAGATCACGCTTAATATGGGTGTAGGTGAAGCGGTAGCAAATAAGAAAGTCATGGAATTTGCTGTCAGTGATCTGCAATTGATCAGTGGTCAGAAACCGGTTGTGACATATGCACGTAAATCTATCGCTGGTTTCAAGATCCGTGATGGATGGCCTATTGGCTGCAAAGTTACACTACGCAGAGAGCGGATGTATGAGTTCCTGGACAGGCTTGTAACTATCGCTATTCCCCGTATCAGGGATTTTCGCGGTCTGCCTGCAAAATCATTTGATGGGCGGGGCAATTACTCCATGGGTTTGAAGGAACAAATTGTTTTTCCGGAAATTGACTATGAAAAAGTTGATACAATCCGCGGGCTGGATATAACGATTACTACCAGTGCGGCCAATGATGAACAGGCCCGTGCTTTGTTGAAGGGATTTAACTTCCCGATTAAAGCTAAAAACTAAGGTTAAGATTACTATGGCTAAGAAATCAATGATTGCTCGCGAGAAACGTCGCATTGATGCAGCAAATAGACTGCATGAAAAACGTGCTGCATTAAAAGCGAAAATTATCGACCCGGAAGTTTCAGCAGAAGAGGCGATGGCTGCAATGTTTGCACTGCAGAAATTACCTCGTGATTCAAGCAGGTCACGCCAGCGTAACCGCTGTAGCATGACCGGACGACCACATGGTTTCTACCGTAAATTCGGTCTTTCACGCAATAAGTTGCGTGAGATTGTAAACCGTGGCGAAGCGCCTGGCGTAACAAGAGCCAGCTGGTAATACTAGCACTTTTAGTATAAGTAATTTCAGAAACAACGACACTGAGAAGATACGAAAATGAGTATGAGTGACCCAATTGCCGATATGCTGACACGTATTCGCAATGCCCATCATGCCGAGATGACGACTGTTTCAATACCGACATCAGGCACCAAAAAGGCCATTGCTGAAGTCCTGAAGGCTGAAGGCTATATTAAATCAATTTCTGAAGGGAAAGATGATAATGGTTTCCCATCGCTTAAACTTACGCTGAAATATTATCAGGGTAGTCCAGTAATAGAAATGATCAAACGTGTAAGTAAGCCGGGATGCCGTGTGTATACTGGTAAAGGCGATATTCCGACCGTCAAGAAAGGCCTGGGTATCACTATTGTATCAACATCGAAAGGTATCATGACCGATCGCAGCGCCCGTAAAGCCGGCGTTGGTGGCGAAGTGATCTGTTACGTCGCTTAATATAGGTGCATCATGTCACGAATAGCTAAAAATCCCGTTTCACTGCCAGGTGGTACTGAAGTAACGATAAACGAGACAACGATTGTTGCTAAAGGGCCAAATGGTGAGTTAACCATGAATAAACATCCTCTGGTAGCAGTAAACCAGGAAGATGGCGTGCTGAAAATTGCCGCAAATGATGATTCCGCAACAGCCATTGCAATGTCAGGCACTACTCGTGCGCTGTTATCAAACCTGGTTACCGGGGTCAGCAAAGGTTTTGAAAAGAAGCTTACCATCATTGGTGTCGGTTACCGCGCAAAGGTGCAGGGAAAGAGCCTGAATCTGAGCCTGGGTTTTTCACATCCTGTTGTGTATGCCATACCCGATGGAATTACCATTGAAGCGCCTAGTCAGACAGAACTCGTCATAAAGGGTGCTGATAAGCAGAAGGTAGGCCAGGTGGCCGCAGAAATTCGCCATTATCGGCCACCGGAGCCATATAAAGGAAAAGGTGTTCGCTACAGTGATGAGTACGTTGTTCGTAAACAGGCGAAAAAGAAATAAAGATAGGTCATAGAAATGAGTAAAAAATCAGCACGTATGCGTCGAGCCACAAAAAGTCGGTCCAGGATCGAAAGACTGGGTTCAGACAGATTAAGTATTCACCGTACTTCACAGCATATCTATGCACAGGTTGTACAGGCGGAGACAGGCAGGATATTAGCCAGCGCTTCAACTGTAGAAGCTGAAATGCGTAAAGAGCTTGGCAATGGTGGAAATATAGAAGCGGCTTCAGCTGTCGGCAAACGTATCGCTGAAAAAGCTGTAGAAGCAGGAATCAAGAGCGTGGCATTTGATCGCTCCGGGTTCAGATACCACGGACGCGTTAAGGCCCTGGCCGATGCTGCTCGTGAAAACGGACTGGAATTTTAGGAGTCGATTATGGCTGCACGCCGTATGCAAAACGATAAACGCGATAATTTCATAGAGAAGCTGGTAAGTGTTCGTCGCGTCGCAAAAGTAGTTAAAGGTGGCCGTATTTTCGGTTTCTCAGCACTGGTAGTAGTTGGTGATGGAAATGGAAAAGTTGGTATGGGACGTGGCAAGGCGCGTGAAGTGCCGGTTGCAGTGCAGAAAGCACTGGAAGAGGCCCGTAAATCAATGGTTAACATTGCTCTTGATGACGGCACTCTTTTCTACAAAGTTGAATCCATACATGCCGCTTCCAAAGTGATTATGCGTCCGGGCTCTGAAGGTACAGGTATTATTGCTGGCGGCAGTATGCGCGCTGTATTTGAAGCAGCAGGCGTAAGAAACGTGCTGGCTAAATGCATCGGCTCTACTAACCCGGTAAATGTTGTAAGAGCAACGATGAAAGGACTGCAGAACATCAGCAGCCCGGCACAGGTTGCTGCCAAGCGTGGCCTGAAAGTTGAAGAACTGCGCGACTGATTGATACTGGAGCATCATTATGGCTGACAAGAAAATGCTGAAAGTTAAGCTCGTCAAGAGCATGTACGGTCGTGGTAAGAAACACATGGCCTGTGTAAAAGGACTTGGTCTGCGTCGCATGCACCACACTGTTGAGGTAGAAGACACCCCGGCTGTTCGCGGCATGATCAACAAAGTAAATTATTTGCTTGAATGGGAACAGGTGTAATCATGTATTTGAATACAATCAAGCCGGCAGCCGGTTCTAACAAGGCACCAAAACGTGTAGGTCGCGGTATTGGTTCCGGTTGGGGAAAAACATCTGCTCGCGGACATAAAGGTCAGAAAGCGAGATCTGGCGGCTATCATAAGGTTGGTTTTGAAGGCGGTCAGATGCCATTGCAGCGTCGTTTGCCAAAACGTGGCTTTCGTTCTGCTATGCAGCTGACGACAGCTGAAATCCGCACCCATGAACTGGCTAAAGTTAACGAAGACGTTATTGACCTTGCCGCATTACGCAACGCCGGGTTAATCCATAGTCGTATACTGCGTGCCAAAGTCATGCTTTCAGGACCGATCGAAAAAGCTGTTACGCTGAAAGGCATTGCTGTCACCAAAGGTGCAAAAGAAGCGATAGAGAAAGTCGGCGGTAAAGTAGAGTAATGGCAAAACGCGGTACATCAGGTGGCGGCAGTACAGGTGGACTGACCGAGCTTAAACAGCGCATTTTCTTTGTTATTGGTGCGCTGATAATATTTCGCCTGGGTGCTCATATTCCAGTCCCTGGCATTAACGCCGAAGCACTGGCGACATTATTTGCTCAAACAAAGGGCTCAATTGTTGATGTGTTCAACATGTTTTCAGGTGGTGCACTAAGCCGTCTGTCACTATTTGCGCTTGGTGTTATGCCTTATATCTCATCATCAATCATTATGCAGATGATGACGTCGGTGGTGCCGACACTGGAACAGTTAAAGAAGGAAGGCGAAAGTGGTCGCCGCAAGATTACCCAGTATACCCGTTATGGCACAGTAGTACTGGCTACATTCCAGGCTCTGGGTATTGCCATAGCAATGGAAAGCCAGACGGCGGGTGGCATGAACATTGTTATCGCGACGGGACTGGGTTTCAAGATAACGACAGTTGTTACACTGGTCTCCGGTACTATGTTCCTGGTCTGGCTGGGTGAACAGATGACTGAAAGAGGGATCGGTAACGGTATCTCCTTAATAATATTTGCCGGAATCGTAGCAGGGCTGCCATCAGCACTGGGTGGAACCATGGAGCTGGCACGTACAGGTACATTTTCACCCATAGGCGTGTTGCTTCTACTGGTTGGTGCGCTGGTAATAACTGGCTTCGTTGTCTTTATGGAACGTGGCCAGAGAAGGATTACGGTTAACTACGCGCAACGCCAGCGTGGTAGAAAAATGTATGCCGGGCAAAGTAGTCATTTGCCTTTGAAAGTAAATATGGCAGGTGTAATACCACCCATTTTCGCTTCAAGCATCATACTTTTTCCAGCCAGTCTTGGCAGCTGGTTCGGCCAGGCTGAAGGAATGCGTTGGTTAAGAGACCTGTCGACAGCATTATCACCGGGTCAGCCTTTGTACGTAATGCTTTATGCTGCGTTAATTATATTTTTCTGCTTCTTCTATACGGCGATGATTTTTAACCCGAAGGAAACAGCAGAGAACCTGAAGAAATCAGGTGCATTTGTACCCGGGATACGTCCTGGAGACCAAACAGCAAATTATATTGATGGTGTCGTATCCCGATTGACTCTGGTCGGTGCCGCCTATATTACTTTTGTCTGCCTGGTACCTGAGTTTCTGATTGTTAAATGGAATGTACCATTTTACTTTGGCGGTACATCATTGCTGATTATTGTTGTAGTAATAATGGATTTCATATCGCAGATTCAGTCTCATCTGATGTCACGTCAGTATGAAAGTCTGCTGAAAAAGACAAACCTGTCCGGTAGCGGACTGGGTTTCGGAAGTTGAGGTAAAGGAAAATGAAAGTACAGGCATCAGTAAAGAAACGCTGCAGAGATTGCAAAATCGTAATTCGTAAAAGAGTTGTACGCGTAATCTGTAAAGACCCGCGCCATAAACAGCGTCAGGGTTAAAATTTATACAAAAACCGGAAAAGCTATCAACAAAATAGTTAATAGCTCAGTTTGGCGTTTGTATAGTAAACAATCGATTGATTTTGTGCGTAAAGAGCAGTATCCTTACGCGCTTTTCAATTTTGCACTAATTCCATAGCGGAGAGCCTTAGATGGCACGTATAGCAGGTATAAATTTACCGAATTACAAGCATGTTGTGATTGGATTAACTTCCATCTACGGCATAGGCAACACACGTTCACGCCAGATTTGTGAGGCGGCAGGTGTGAAACCAGATACAAAATGCAGTGATTTAAGTGATGCTGATGCAGAGCAGCTGCGTATTGAGGTCGGAAAATTTGATGTAGAAGGCGATCTTCGTCGTGAAACGACTATGAACATCAAACGTCTTATGGATATGGGTTCATACCGAGGTATCCGTCATCGTCGTGGACTTCCAGTCCGGGGTCAACGTACTAAAACTAATGCTCGTACACGTAAAGGTCCTACCAGGCCAATTCGTCGATAAGAACATCGTTAAATCACAGCACACAGAGTTAAATTATGGCTAAACCAGTATCAAGTTCAAAAGGCAAAAAGCGTGTAAAAAAGAATGTCTCAGAAGGCATTGCGCACATACATGCTACCTTTAATAACACAATTATTACCATCACAGACAGGCAGGGTAATGCCCTGTGCTGGAAAACTGCTGGTGGTTCAGGCTTTAGAGGCTCAAGAAAGAGTACACCTTTTGCCGCACAGGTTGCTGCAGAGCATGCTGGTAAAGATGCCAGAGACATGGGTGTCAAGCACCTTGAAGTTCGTGTTAAAGGCCCGGGGCCTGGCCGTGACTCAGCTGTACGTGCACTAAATTCTGTAGGATTCGAGATCAGTAATATTTCGGATGTTACACCCATCCCTCATAATGGTTGCCGCCCGTCAAAACGGCGCCGCGTCTAATCATCCGGAGATTTAACAGTGGCAAGATATATAGGATCAGTCTGTCGTTTATGCCGTCGTGAAGGTGGCAAACTTTATCTGAAAGGCGAGCGTTGCTTTACAGACAAGTGTGCAGTTGAAAAGCGTGCATACCCACCCGGACAACATGGCCAGCGTCGCACACGTGTCTCGGATTATGGCCTGCAGTTGAGAGAAAAGCAGAAGTTGCGTCGTATCTATGGCGTTATGGAAAAACAGTTTCTTGACTACTACAAAGAAGCTGATCGAATTAAAGGTTCAACTGGTGATAATCTCCTGAAGCTGCTGGAAGGTCGCCTGGATAATGTTGTGTATCGCATGGGCTTCGGTACTTCAAGAGCGGAGTCACGCCAGCTTTTGCGTCATAACTGCATACTTGTTAATGGAAAACGACTCAATATTCCTTCTTATCAGGTCCGCCCTAGCGATGAAATCACTTTAACAGAATCTGCTAAACAACAGATTCGTGTCACAGCAGCTCTTGAAGCAGCAGAGCAACGCGGAGTTGCCGACTGGCTCGATGTTGATTTTAAGGCAATGAAAGGCGTCTACCGTGTTACCCCGGATCGCAGTGATCTACCCAGTGAGATCAATGAGTCACTCGTTATCGCCCTGTACTCGAAGTAATTTAGAGTAGTAATTAGAGAAGTAACTAAAGTCTCAGCCCATACAAGAGGGAAAGGAATGTCAGATTCAGTATTAGATTTTCTGAAGCCACGTTTTGTTGACGTAACGAAAGTTGATGACAATCATGCGCGCGTAACTATCGAGCCGCTGGAACGCGGATTCGGCTTTACCCTGGGTACAGCCCTGCGTCGTATTCTGTTGTCATCCATCACCGGTTATGCAATTTCAGAAGTAAAAATCACCGGTGTTGATCACGAGTATGACAATATCGAAGGTGTACAGGAAGATGTACTGGAGATTCTGATGAATCTTAAGAGTGTCGCACTTTCCCTGGAAGGTAGAGAGAGTGCAAAACTCCATATTAAAAAAATGGGTCCCGGTGAATTGACCGCAGGAGATCTTGCAGCCGAGCATGATATAACAATTGTCAACCCTGATCTCGTAATCGCCCATATCAATAAAAAAGTTGAACTGGAGATGGAGCTGGAAGTCACCCAGGGCAGGGGCTATCACACTGCGGTTTCACGCAAGAATGATGAAGAAACCACAAGCATAGGTGTAATCAAGCTTGATGCATCATACAGCCCTGTTCGTCAGGTCTCGTACGACGTAGATTCAGCCCGTGTAGAACAGCGTACTGATCTCGATAAACTCATTTTTACACTTGAAACTGACGGTACGGTTGATCCTGAGCAGTCTATCCGCATGGCTGCAACCATTCTTTATGAGCAGATTTCGGTGTTTGTTGATCTGAAAGTTAAAGAACCTGAGCCGGAAGAGCCGGAAGAGCCACCGATAGATCCTATTTTATTGCGTCCTGTCGATGATCTTGAGCTGACTGTACGGTCTGCAAATTGCCTGAAAGCTGAAAATATATTCTACATCGGAGATCTCGTTCAGCGTGATGAAAGTGAACTGCTGAAGACACCTAATTTAGGTAAGAAATCATTAACAGAGATAAAGGACGTTCTGGCGCAGAATGGTCTATCTCTTGGTACAAAACTTGAAGTTTGGCCACCTGCATCACTGATTCAAAGCAGTGATGAAGAAGCGGCAACAGGATTGTAGAGGTTACATAATGCGACATCGTAAAAGTGGAAGAAAGTTGAATATGACCAGCGCTCATCGCAAGGCCATGTTCAAAAATATGACAGTTTCTCTTCTTCGTCATGAAGAAATCCGCACTACTCTGCCGAAGGCAAAAGAGCTGCGCCGTCATGCTGAGCCTTTGATTACTCTTGGCAAGACCTCAACTGTCGCCAACCGCAGGCTGGCATTTTCGCGTCTACGTGACCGTGAAATGGTAAGCAAGCTGTTCGATGACCTGGGTGTGCATTTTAAAGACCGTCCAGGCGGTTATTTGCGAATCCTGAAATGCGGTTACCGCCCGGGTGACAAAGCACCAATGGCAATAGTACAAATGGTCACGCGCGAAAATGTTAATGCAGACAGTGATGACGCATCAGCAGATTAAAAGCGCTGCACAGTAATTCTAAAAACCATGTATTTTTGCATGGTTTTTTTTCGTCCAGATTTTTTAAAATGGCCTGAATTCTGCCTCATTGTGAGTGATAAATTGAAAGTATAATCTCTAAGTTATTGATTATATGAAGTCTCATTTCCAGGCAACACGAATAATGGCAGATTTCATTGAAAATATTACAGGCCCGCAGGGTATCCGATAAAACTACTTCTTATTGACAGCTGTTGCGTATCTGAATATTCTAAATGTATGACACTATAATAATTGTGGTTTCATCTACAAGCTACCAAGGAGATACTCAATGATTACTTTTGACGAACTGAATGCGCAGAACGATACAATTACGGAGCTTTCCAACGTGCTGTTGTATCTGTTCAAAGAACGTTCAATGTGCGACACAGGTGCGTGCTGTGAGCTGTTTCACCGCTATGTGGATAAGGTCAACCAGCATATCGACCTGGTGGACAGGAACCTGTACAGCAATTTACTTAATGACTCAGATATAGGTGTACGCAACCTGGTGAAAAATTTCATGTCCGGTTCCCAGGAAATAAAGAAGCTGATCCACTCCTATACCCGACAATGGTGTCCTCGTAAACATCCTGATCAGCTTCTGATAGGCAATCATGAACGTTTCCTGAAAGAAACAGAAGGGATGTTCGAAATGGTACTGCAGCGTATCCAGGATGAGACTGAGAAACTCTACCCATTGATCAGAAAGACTAGCGGGGACATGGAAACTGCCGCCTGAAAAGAATAAAAAACACTAAACACTGGTGATAGTTACATTTTCACAGTTACTCAATATCTGGTCTCAATGGCTTGATTGCCCTGCTTACTGATTTTGGCCACGATGGACTTTACGTAGGGCAGTTGCATGCTGTTGTCGCTGCTGCCTTACCTGATTTAAAGGTTGTTGATCTCTGCCATACGGTGCCCCCGCAAGATATTCGCGCGGGAGCATATCTCCTTCCTGCCTATTCTGCCTTTTTACCACCGGCCAGCGTCGTCGTCTGTGTTGTCGATCCCGGGGTCGGCAGTGAGCGGCCGCATGCTGCCTGCGAAGCCAGCGGTCACTGGTACATAGGACCGGATAATGGTCTTTTTGATGTATTGGAGCAGCAAGTGCATAACTTCAAAAAATTTCATTTTCAGTGGCCGGGGGAGGTAAGTGACAGTTTTCATGCCCGAGACATCTATACGCCTGCTGCCTGTTTATTGGCAGAATCCGGTGATGTGGAAGTTTTACAGGCACAACAGTTAGAGACTGAAACACTCAGGTTCAAACCTGATTTCAATGGGGTCATCTATTTTGATCATTTCGGTAATGCAATTACCGGTTGTCGCTACTCAAGTTTATCAAAGAAGCCAAATATTGAAATCAAGGGCCAGTGTCTGCCCTGGGCACGGACATTCTCAGAAGTCGAGCAGGGGGGCTGTTTCTGGTATGAGAATGCCAATGGCCTGGTAGAAATAGCGGCTAATCAGGGGAGTGCGAGGGATGCTTTAGGGCTTAAGCTGGGGGATTCATTTACCCTGATCTGAAGTTTCAAGTTTCAAGTTTCAAGTTTCAAGACGAAAGACGAAAGACGAAAGACGAAAGAAAAATTTTTGCAATTTTTATAATCCTTAAGGGCATCCTTAATTTTCCGCCTTTCCCCTGCTTTTCTCCAATAGTGGTTTCAGATAAACCCCGGTATATGATTCACTGACCTTGCATATCTGCTCAGGTGTACCCGAAGCAATAATTGTTCCTCCGCCATCGCCGCCCTCAGGACCGAGGTCAAGAATCCAGTCGGCTGTTTTGATGACATCGAGGTTGTGTTCAATAACTATGATGGTATTACCCTGATCGCGCAGACGGTGCAGTACGGTTAATAGCATCTCGATATCCTGAAAATGCAGGCCTGTTGTCGGTTCGTCAAGGATATACAGTGTCTTGCCCGTGCCGCGCTTGGACAGTTCGCGTGACAGCTTGATGCGCTGTGCCTCACCACCTGATAGCGTCGTTGCACTTTGACCGAGACAGATATATCCCAGCCCGACATCTATCAGGGTATCGAGCTTGCGCTTGACCACCGGTATGGCCTGAAAAAACTCTGCCGCCTCCTCGATGCTCATCTGCAGGACTTCCTGAATGCTTTTCCCTTTAAAGGTGATGTCCAGGGTCTCTCTGTTGTAGCGTGCACCGCGGCAGCTGTCGCAGGGTACGTAGATATCCGGCAGGAAGTGCATTTCTACCTTGATCAGGCCATCACCCTGACAGGCCTCGCAGCGTCCGCCTTTAACATTAAATGAGAAACGCCCGGGCTTATAACCCCGGGCGCGAGCTTCCGGAGTGTTGGCGAACAGTTCTCTTATCGGTGTGAACAGGCCGGTGTAGGTGGCCGGGTTCGAGCGTGGCGTACGGCCAATCGGACTTTGGTCGATATCGATGACTTTATCAAAGTTTTCCAGGCCTTCTATGGTGCCATGCGGGGCGGATTCAAGACTGCTGCCATTCAGGTGAACCGCAACAGCCGGGTAAAGGGTGTCATTGATCAGTGTGGATTTACCCGAACCGGAAACGCCGGTGATGCAGGTCAGCAGGCCGACTGGAATCGATGCATCAATCTTGCGCAGGTTGTTGCCGCTGGCGCCTTTGATGACCAGCTGCTTTTTCCTGTCCGGTTGTGTTCTTTTAGCAGGAATGGCAATAGACAGTTCACCTGACAGATATTTCCCGGTCACCGATGCGGGATTGTTGAGGATATCCTCAGGCGTGCCCTCGGCGACGATGTGGCCGCCGTTTACACCTGCACCGGGGCCGAGATCCAGTACATGGTCGGCACTGCGTATGGCTTCTTCATCGTGCTCGACGACGATGACAGTATTGCCGAGGTCGCGCAGCTGTACCAGCGTAGCCAGCAGGCGGGAGTTGTCACGCTGGTGCAGGCCTATTGACGGCTCATCCAGTACATACATCACACCGACCAGGGCCGAACCAATTTGTGATGCCAGACGGATGCGCTGGGCTTCGCCGCCGGACAGGGTCTCAGCCGAGCGGCTTAATGAAAGATAGCCGAGGCCGACATTGGCCAGAAAGCCCAGCCTCTCGCTGACTTCCTGGGTAATTCTATGAGCGATTTCGGCACGCGATCCTTCGAGTTTTAATTCATTGAAGTAATCGACCGCCTGGTCGATGGGTAGAGTAGAGATATCATGGATTGCCATATCGCCGATAAAAACATGACGTGCCTCTTCACGCAGACGACTGCCATGGCATTGCTCACAACTGTGAACCGACAGGTAACGGGCCAGTTCATCACGTACCGCAGCTGAATCGGAGTCACGATAACGCCGCTCCATGTTCGGAATGACGCCCTCAAAGGCATGGGTACGGCTTTTTCCGTACATGCGTTTGAATGTGAAAGTAATCTTCTCCCTGCCGCTGCCATACAACAGCACCTTCTGTATTTTCTTCGGCAGTTTTTCAAATGGTGTGTCTATGCTGAAGTCATAATGTTCGGACAGAGTGCACAAAAGATTATAATAGAAGCCATTCCGCCGGTCCCAGCCGGCAATGGCGCCGCCGGCCAGGCTTAGAGATTTATCGCGAATTACCCGGTTGGGATCGAAAAGCTGGCGCACTCCGAGGCCATCGCAGCCGGGGCAGGCGCCGGCCGGGTTATTAAATGAGAATAGACGTGGTTCGAGTTCAGACAGGCTGTAGCCACATTTAGGGCAGGCATAGCGCGCTGAGAAGACCTGGGTCGTTTCCCTGCCATTTTTGGGCTGTGTCAGCACATGCACCAGGCCGTCACTCAGTTCCAGTGCGGTTTCAAAGGATTCGGCCAGTCTCTGTTCAATTCCCTCACGTACTACCAGCCGGTCAACTACGGCTTCGATCGTGTGCTTGATGTTCTTTTTCAGTTCAGAAGCGAATTCAAGCTCGGTTACCATGCCGTCAATGCGTGCACGGATAAAGCCCTGAGCACGCAGCTGTTCAATGATCTGGCTATGTTCCCCTTTACGTTCCTGAATGACCGGGGCCAGCAGCAGCAAACGATCACCTTCATCCATGGCCATCACCTGGTCGACCATCTGACTGACAGTCTGCGCCTTCAGCGGCAAATCATGGGCCGGGCAGCGCGGCTCACCGATGCGCGCAAACAGCAGGCGCAGATAATCATGGATCTCGGTTACCGTGCCGACCGTTGAGCGCGGGTTATGCGAGGTGGATTTCTGTTCAATACTAATTGCGGGGGAGAGCCCCTCTATATGATCGACATCCGGTTTTTCCATTAATGACAGGAACTGCCGGGCATAGGCTGAAAGGGACTCCACATAGCGGCGTTGTCCCTCTGCATAGATAGTGTCGAAAGCCAGTGAGGACTTACCGGAGCCGGAAAGGCCGGTGATAACAATGAGTTTGTTGCGTGGCAGATCCAGCGAGATATTCGCCAGATTATGCATGCGTGCGCCGCGGATACTGATGTATTTCATGAAAGGATTAAGAGACCCTGATGGAATAGTGGGCAAGCCGTTAATAATATGCTGATTTCACAGCCGTTGGTAAAATGCTTTTATTTTCCGAATAGCTAAACAGGAAATTACTGGCTGAAAAACAGGACAAAGACATGAATTTTACTACAGATAGTTTAATTCGTTATCTGGATTATATGCGGTTTATTAGATTCTTTGTGTCATTACGACCCAGGTCCTGTGGTATTTACGTTTCGGTGATGAATAAGGCGCGTTATAAGAGTAAAATATCCGCTTTTAAATTCTTTAGGGGCGCCTCTATTGATTAATGAATAGAGGTGCCATTAAACCTCATAACTGAGGCATTTCGAGCAGGGCATGAAGAAACAAGGCAGAAATAAGAACCCGATGACATCGCTGGAACGCCGCGCAGTCAGCGCGCTGGCAGGTGTTTTTGGCCTGCGTATGCTGGGTCTGTTCCTGATTCTACCGGTGTTTGCTCTGTATGCAGAAGAGCTGCAGGGCAATACCGCATTTCTGACCGGTGTGGCGATCGGCGCATACGGTCTGACACAGGCCATATTTCAGATACCCTTTGGCCTGATGTCCGATAAATTCGGCCGCAAACGAGTGATCGCTGCCGGTCTGCTGATATTTGCCATCGGCAGCATCGTCGCCGCCATGGCGGACTCTATCACCGGTGTCATCATCGGCCGTGCCCTGCAGGGTACCGGCGCCATCGCGGCGGCGGTTATCGCACTGGCCTCAGACCTGACGCGTGAGGAACAGCGCACCAAGGCCATGGCCATTATCGGTATGACTATTGGCCTGTCTTTCTTTGTTGCCCTGATGCTGGGGCCGATACTGGACCGCAGCATCGGAGTTCCCGGGATTTTCTGGCTGACCGCTGTTCTTGCTATTGTTGCCATCGTTGTCGTCTACAAATCCGTGCCGACACCCGTTGCCAGTCATATTCCACTGGGCGGCGAAACCAGCCTGAAGAAACAATTCTCAATCATTCTTAAAGATAATCATTTGTTGCGGCTGGATTTCGGCATATTCAGCTTGCACCTGATATTAACGGCATTTTTTGTTGCCGTGCCTTTTACCCTGGTTGAATCACTCGGTATACAGCGTGAATCTCACTGGAGTGTTTACCTGCCGGTGGTATTGTTGTCCGTTGTCGCGATGCTGCCTCTGGTCATGATGACCACCCGTAAAAAACGTATTCCAAATATCTTCCTGGCAGGAATTGTTCTGCTGCTGGTGGGTGAGTTGATGTTCGCATTCGGTGCCCAGTCAACAGTCTGGTTTCTTCTTGGAATGGTGATCTGGTTTACCGGTTTTAATACCCTGGAATCATTAATGCCGTCACTGGTCTCACGTTTGGCCCCGGTGCAGAATAAGGGCGCAGCAATTGGCATCTACAACAGTGCAGAGTTTTTTGGTGCCTTCCTCGGCGGTGTGCTCGGTGGTCTTATGCTGGGTATCTATGGCACGCAGGGCGTGTATCTGATGTGCACAGGTCTGATTATAGTCTGGCTATTAATTATGCTGCCGGCAAAACCGCCGAAACTGCTCGATACCCGTGTGCTGCGTTTCAATGATCTCGACACGCAGGGTAATACCCTGGCAGCAGATTTATCGGCCATCGAAGGCGTGATAGAAGTTATCATCATGGCACCACAGGGCGTGGTATACGTAAAGGTCGACTCAGAATTACTCGAACCTGATGCCCTGGACAAGTATGAGACAGCCGCAGACAATTGAGATAGTATTGTTCGGTAGATTATTTGACGCAGGTTTCATGGACAGGAAACCACATAACACAACGGAGACACAAGCAATGGCACGAGGAGTAAACAAAGTAATTCTGGTTGGAAACCTGGGTAAGGACCCGGAAGTCCGCTTTGCCCCCAGTGGCAGCGCGATGGCGAATATTACCGTCGCGACTACCGAGTCATGGAAGGACAAGCAGACTGGAGAGAAGCAGGAAAAAACAGAATGGCACCGGGTAGTTTTCTTTAACCGGCTGGCTGAAATCGTCGGTGAATACCTGAAAAAGGGCAGTCAGGTCTATATCGAAGGTCGTCTGCAAACGCGCAAATGGCAGGGGCAGGATGGCCAGGACCGCTATACCACTGAAATTGTTGCCAGTGAGATGCAAATGCTGGGAGGAAGAGCAGGTGGTGGTGATACCGCCTGGAATGCTCCGCAGCAGGGTTCAGCTCCAGCGCAGCAGAAGGCTGCACCGCAGGCTCCGCCACCGAGTGATGATTTTGATGATGACGTACCGTTTTGATCGCCTGCGCGGCTAGCATTTCTTAGCTTTCTTTTTTGTTTTTTTTTGGGTGATTCCGGCTTTTTGTTTCGCCCTTCATGGGCGAGTGACTTTTCTTTGCTTGCTCAAAGAAAAGTCACCAAAAGAAAGAGCACCCGCATGCTTGCCCTTCGGGTTCCCTGCGATGCTCAATCGAGTCGGCGGGATGTGAAACTCGGGCTACGCCCTCAAACAACACATCCCGAAATCTCCGACTCAATCTGCGCTTCTCGGCAAGCCTGAACGGGATTTTGAGGTCAACATAAAGACCTAAGACCAAAGACCAAAGACCAAAGACCAAAGACCAAAGACCAAAGACCAAAGACCAGGGTGTTGCTAATGAGCAGAACACAATCTCACAGTAAGTTGATGCATCGGTTTCCAATATTGATGGCAGGCTTGTTCCTGGCCTCCGTATTGTCCGCCTGTGTTCAGGGTGAAAGTACAGATGATCAGCCGTCTAAAATTGAACCCGCTGATAATTTGCCAACGGTTGCTTCATTTCAAGGTGCCGCCAGGAAAGCGAAGGTTTTGTTTGAATTGCCTGTCTGGGAGAAAACACAGGCTGAAATAGATGCCTCTGTCACAGCCGCTATTGCCGCCGGCGATAAGCAGCTTGATGCCATTGCCGGGCTGGATAAAGAGAAGGCTGATTTTGCCAATACCATCGCTGCGCTGGATGATGCTTTTTATCAGGTTTTGAATGTCAGTGACCGCATTGATGTCATAAGAGAAAGCAGTCAGGACGAGGCGATGCGGGACAGGGCGCTGCAGGCGAGTAAGAAGATCCAGGCCTGGTATGTGGCGGCAGGGTTCAGGGAGGACGTCTATAAAACAGTGGCTGCCTATGCCGAAACTCAGCCTGAGCTTGAGGGTGAAGATGCCATGCTGTTTAAAGAAACTCTGCGTGACTATCGTCGCAATGGTATGGCCCTGCCAGAAGAAAAACGTCAGTTGTTGAAGGCGTTAAAAACCGAGCTGAATAACATGGGTCTGGAATTTGCCACCAATATTACTGATGCTAAAGTTGCCGTTGAATTTACAGCAGATGAATTAGCGGGTATGCCGGATGATTTTCTCTCTAACAAGGAATTGAAAACGGATAAAGGGACTTACAGGGTAAAAGCAAACGTTACCTGGCAGTACATTGCGGTGATGCAGAATGCCAGCAATGAAGAAACGCGAAAAAAACTGGTGACGGTACGTTCAAACCGGGCGAAGGAAAAAAATATTCCGCTGTTCACAAAAATGCTGAAAACCCGAGCCCAGATAGCCGGGCTGCTGGGTTATGACAACTGGGCGGATTATCGCATTGAACCAAAGATGGCAAAAGATGCGAAAACGGCCTTTGATTTTGAACAGCATCTGGTAGAAGGTCTGCAGCCGAAGTTCGATGAAGAAATGGCCCTGCTGCAGAAGCTGAAAGCGGATGAGACGGGTAAGCCTGAAGCACAAATCATGCTCTGGGACATGCGCTATTACAAAAATATATTAAAGAAGACGAAATACCAGGTTGATACCAGTAAGTTAAAAGTATTCTTTGAGCTGGATCGTGTTTTAGCAGGCATGTTTGGTGTGTTTGAAGAAATATTCAGTCTTAAAATAGTAGCCGTAGAGCCGGGTTATAAATGGGTAGATGACCTGCGTCTGTATGCCGTGACTGATGCCGTTTCCGGTGATCCACTGGGCCTGATCTACATGGACATGTTTCCGCGCGAGAATAAATACGGTCATTTTGCCCAGTTTGGCGTGACTACCGGCAAGCTGCATAATGATGGCGTTTACCAGCGCCCTGTGGTGGCCCTGATCTGTAATTTCCCACCGGCAACAGAAGATAAACCTTCCTTGCTGAAACACAGTGATGTGGAGACGCTGTTTCATGAATTCGGCCATGCACTGCATTCCGTACTAACGCAGACAAAGTACGCTTCATTTTCCGGCACCTCAGTGCCACGGGATTTTGTCGAGGCGCCGTCACAGATGCTGGAAAACTGGGCCTGGGATAAAGATGTGCTGGACCGTTTCGCCGTCGATTACCGTGACCCGAGCAAGAAAATACCTGCTGATACGCTGGATAAGATGGAAGCAGCCAGGTTGGCAACCATCGGTACCTGGTACCGACGCCAGCTTTCCTTTGGTATGCTGGACCTGAAATTGCACATGAGCACAGATGAAAAGGATTTCGAGAACTTTGTTGAAGTCAGCAACGATATCATGACCGAAGTCTCTCTGGCACCGCCTAAAAGTACAGCCTTTGTCGCCTCCTTCGGCCATCTCGGTGGGGGCTATGATGCCGGTTACTACGGTTATGCCTGGGCAGAAGCCATCTCAGCCGACCTGGCCTCGGTTTTCAAGAAAAGCCCGGGAGGTTTGATGGACAAGGCTGTCGGCAAGCGACTGCGTGATGAGATATATGCAAAAGGCGGTTCACGGGAGATCAACAAATCAATTAACGCTTTCCTCGGTCGCCAGCGCTCACTGGATCCATTCTTTGAGTATATTGGTCTGGGTGATAAGATGTAACCAGAGAGCCTGATGTCAGAAATGTGTTGCTGTGTAGTACTATCTGCATAGTAAATAAAAGCTAAGTTTCCTTAAGGTAGGTATTAATGAAAGGCAGGATGAGAATTAATCTGAAATCCTGTTTAGTAGTGCCATTGCTTCTGAGTCTCTGTTTAATATTCATCCGCTGGCAGTTTGGCGTATTGCTGTTTCACACCCTGGCCGAACTGTTTTCAATCATTGTCGGCATACTCATGCTGATAATCGTGTGGAACACCCGTCGTTTTACCCAAAATGATTTTCTTGTCTATCTAGGTATTGGTTATTTCTGGGTTGCAGTGCTGGATACCTGGCATACTTTTACGGTTAAAGGGATTCCCTTTTTTGATATTACTGATGCAGAAATAACACTGCACTTCTGGGTATATACCCGTTTGTTCGAAGCACTGCTGTTATTATCCGCACCACTTTTCCTGAAAAGAAAATTAAATGCTCACCTGATATTTTTTTCCGGGGGCGTTCTTGCATTGCTGATAAGCTGGGCATCGTTTTCACTGCGCGAACCCGTAATGCTGACCCCGCAAGGACTGACAACTTTCAAAGTTGCTGCAGAGTTGCTGGTCATTGCACTACTCTGCCTTGCAGTGATCATTTACATCCGGCTAAGAGGCCTGCTAGCGCAGGAAGTGCTCTATTTCCTGCTTGCATCTCTGGCCTTAACTATTTCTGCCGAACTCTCTTTCACGCTGTATACGAATTTTTACGGCGTTCCCTTTATGGTCGGGCATCTGTTCAAGTTCCTCTCATTCTGGATGATCTTCCAGGCCATCGTGCGAACGACGTTGAACGAACCCTTTAGTGTTCTGGCCCAGGCATCCAGCACTTATGATGCCATCCCGCACCCGGCTGTAGTCGTGGACAATCAAGGTGTGATTTCACAGGTCAATCGGGCTGCGGAAGAAAGTAGTGGAATGACCAGGCAACAGCTGCTCCATCATCCAGTCCATCCACTTTTTCACCCGACTCAGGTTTCCGAAGAGAACTGTGTGTTATGCCGTGCTATCAGGCATGGCACGCCGATGGAAGGCCATGTTGTTACATTTCCGGAAAAAGAAAAGTGGTTTCTTGTTTCGCTGGCACCGATCAATGTGGGAGATAGAAACAGTGGAATGGTGCAATTATCTACCGAAATTACCGAACGAATCCATGCACAGCATGCCATGCAGGAGAGCGAACAAAATCTGAATCAGCTACTGAATACCATGCCCAGCGGGATACAGAAGAATGATCTTCAGGGTGTCATTACCTATAGCAATACTTCGCACCACCGTATCCTGGGCTGTAAGCCGCATGAATTAATCGGTAGAAATATCTGGGACAATCAGACAGATGAGAAAAGTAAGGAGGAGTTGCGCGAATATTTTGCTTATCTGGTTGCGGAACAACCAGAGCCTGAGCTTTTTGTCACCACCAACCTGACCAGAGATGGAAGGAAAGTAACTCTCGAGATTGTATGGGACTATCTGCGCGATACAGATGGAAAGCTTACTGGTTTCATTTCGGTCATTTCTGATATTACTGAGTTCAAACTGGCCGAGGCACAGGCCCGACAGGGAAAGCTGGTATTAGATTCCGTGTTCCAGAGCCTGCCTGACCTGTTTTTCCTGATGAATCCCGACTGCACCATACTGGACTATCGTGCTCAGCAATCTTCAGATCTGTATGTGCCAGCTGAAGTATTCCTTGGCAAGCGCATGCAGGATGTGCTTCCAGCACCCCAGGCCCGCCAGTTTGAAGAGAATGTTGCCATAGTGGAAGAGCATGGAGGTGTGGCTACATATGATTACACACTGGAAGTGCCGCATGGTCTCAGGCAGTTTGAGGCTCGCCTTAGCCAGTTGCCCGATACCCGCCAGTTCATTTGCGTGGTGCGTGATGTTACTGAACGAAAGCAGGCCGAACAGCAGATTTTGCACCAGGCGCATTTTGACTCACTGACAGACCTGCCTAACCGCTTTCTATCCCTTGATCGCCTGTCTCAGCTGATAGGGGAGGCTCAACGCGATAACGAGCTGGTGGCAGTGCTGTTTCTGGATCTGGATGACTTCAAGAAGATCAATGACACATTGGGTCATGATATAGGTGATAAGCTGCTGATCGAAGCGGCAGAACGTTTACGTAGAAAGGTGCGTGACAGCGATACGGTCGGACGACTTGGTGGCGATGAATTTATTGTGCTGCTCGGTGGGCTGACTAATCCGGCTGAAGCGAGTCCCATAGTGAAAGGCCTGCTCAACTGCTTCCGGGATGCCTTCAGAATTGACGGTCGGGAACTGGTGCTTACCGTCAGTGTTGGCATCTCGATCTATCCGGATGACGGTATTAACCCAACAGAACTTCTACGCAGTGCCGACTCTGCCATGTATCATTCCAAAGGGCAGGGGCGCAATATCTATTCCTACTTTACTGAAGCAATGAATCAGGAAGTTTCCCGCAGGCTTGATCTGGAAGAGCAGATGCACGGTGCTCTGGAGCGAGGAGAATTTGAGCTCAGCTATCAAACCCAGGTGAAAGTTAGCAACCGTGAGGTTTTAGGATTCGAGGCCCTGCTTAAATGGAGCAACCCCGCTCTGGGTAACATCTCTCCTACAGAGTTCATTCCTGTTGCTGAACAAAGTGGAATGATAATACCTATAGGCCAGTTTGTATTGACCGAGGCGCTCGCTATGCTTGCCAGCTGGCAACAAAAATATGGGCAGTCATTCACCATGGCTGTCAACCTGTCGCCCTGGCAGTTTCGTGATCCCAATCTGTTGGCTGCCACCGCAGAAGCAATAGCTCAATCCGGCGTTCCAGCTGCGACTGTGGAGCTGGAAATTACTGAAGGGGTCTTATTAAGTGGAGATGCCTATATTGGTCATGCACTGGCCGCTTTGAGTGAGCTTGGGGTGTTGATTGCTATGGATGACTTCGGCACCGGCTATTCTTCATTGAACTACCTGCGTAAATATCCCTTTAACATACTCAAAATAGACCGTAGTTTCATTCAGGATATCACCACCAATTCAGCTGATCTGGAGCTGGTCAATGCAACTATTGCAATGGCGCATGGTCTAGATTTGAAGGTGGTTGCTGAAGGTGTGGAGACAGAGGAGCAGATGGCGATGCTTGCTACACTGGGCTGTGATTACGCTCAGGGCTATCTCTTCAGCAAGCCGGTAGGGCCTGAGCAGATAGCAGAGATGCTTGAAAAATAGAATAGCTATACTATATATAAAACTGGGGCGTGAAGAAGCTTTAGCAGTGTCTGTTAGCTGCTGCAAAGGACTGTTGAAACAATCAGCTTATGAAATAATTACCGGGAGCAGAGCAGCCGCTGCATCCGCCATTTTTCAATAAACTCAGTGTCTATGATTCAGTTACTATTAAGCTTATATGGGTTACAGTCATTCACTATGCGTTTACACTCAATAAAATACCTAATTCTCCTTTTCCCCACATTAATTTTTGCACAGGGCTGCGCTGCATTGCCTGAAACACAGGCACTGCAGCTACTACGAGAAGATTATTCAAGCTTAAAGCAGGTAAAAACAGAATTTGATCAGGCACTGAAAGGTGGCAGGCTTTCTGACAGAGAGAAGGCTGATTTTAATATCTGGATCGGACAGCTGGAAGAGCGAGTGGCGGAAGATTGCCTGGCTATATCAGCCAGGACGACAGCAAGCTTGCCTGTTGATCCCCCCTGCGAAAAGATCTTAGCCGGTTATTCAATGGCGGCTGATATCGATATTAAAGGCGAAAGCACCGGACAGGAAAAAACTGACCGCATGATCGAACAGCTTAACGGTTCTCTCGGCGAATTTGATGAGCGCCTGTTAAGGGAGCAGGACCGGGTAAAGTCGAAAAGGCCTGCAGCTGCATCTGCTGGCGGTGCAGCGGGAGGTGCAGCGGGTGACTCTGCGGGCGGCGGCGGTGATGGCGATGAAGCTGATGAAGGGAATGCTGCAGACGATAGTGAACAGAAGAAACAGGGTGATAAACAGACAGAACAGGGCCGGCGACCCGCAGGCGGTGAATCGGGCACACCGTCTAAATCCTCTTCCGGGCATAAAAGCACAGCACCAAAAGATATACCTGATGGCAGGAATGATGATGTAGTCGCACGGCAGTTGCGCGAAGCGGCAGAAAAAGAAACTGACCCGGAACTGAAGAAGAAGCTGTGGGATGAATACCGGCGATATAAATCGGGCAGTCGTTAAACGGATGAATAAGGTATTTAAAATTTTTATTTTATTATTTTTCCAGCTGGGGCTGCTTACTGGCTGTGCAACTTCTGGCGGACAGAGAACTGCCAAACAGGATGAAGTGCTGCAAAAGGTAACTCAGGAGCTGGCAGAAGAACAGTTGCTGGATGTCTGGATTGAACTGTTTGAACCGGGTGAGTTGCCGGAGGATAAAGACGATGCAAGTGGCTTGTCACTGGATATACGCAAGGCCGAGGCATATTACATTCCTTTTTATTTACGCGGAGTGATGGAAAAGACCGGTTATTGGGGGGCAGTTCGGGTAGTACCCAAAAATACAGAAGGCGCCGAGTTGCTGGTCCGTGGCACTATCGAGAGTTCAACCGGCGAGGAGCTGAGGCTGGAGGTGACGGCACTGGATGCCAGTGGGCGAGAATGGTTCAGAAAAAGATATAAGGCAAAGCTTGAAGCCGCTGATTACGCTGGTATTCAGCTGCCGTCAGATAGTTTTGATGCGCTGTATCATGCTATAGCCAATGATCTGGCACAGTTTCGCGATGCGCTGACAGACGCTGAACGCACCAACATCCGGCAGATCGCTGAGATGCGTTTTGCGATTGATATGGTGCCAGATGCCTTTTCTGGCTATCTTGGCAAGGATGATAAAGGCAGGTATACACTGCTTAAACTGCCGGCAGAAGTTGACCCTGCCTATCAGCGTGTGCAGCTGGTGCGAGAACGTGATTTTCTGTTTGTCGATACACTGAACGGTCATTTTGAAAACTTCTATCGGGAGATGGCGCCACCCTACCTGGAATGGCGCAAGGCACGCAGTACTGAAGCCGCCGCCCTGCGGGAGATAAAAAGAAAAGCCAATACCCAGAAGGCGTTGGGTGTTGCTGCAATACTCGGTGCGATTGCCATTGAGGCACTCGGCGGCAGGGATACCAGAGCTTCTACCGGCACCGTGCGCGATGTGATGGTAATCGGCGGCCTGTATTCGATTAAAATGGGTATGGACACCAATGCTCAAAGTACGATCTATCAGGCCGCCATTGAAGAGTTGGGTGAGTCATTCAGCAGCGAAGCGAAACCGATGGTTGTTGAGGTAGATGGAGAAACGCGCGAATTGACCGGTACGGCCGAAGCACAATACGAGCAGTGGCGAGACATAATGCGAAAGATATATGCCTCGGAAACCGGCCTCGCACCGCTCTCCAGCAGTACCGGCGTGACTGAATAAATGGCGCATAAACTTCGCCCGCCGGGCTTGCGGCCGCCTGCTTCTGATGGGCAAAAAAATACGGTCGACGCCGGGCAAAATAATCTTCATCACATGGTCTGGGCACTGTTCGGTTTCGTTGCTGCTTTAACGCTGGTGGTGCTTGTAGTCTTACCAGGCGTGGTGACTGAGCGTTCGGCCGATGAAGCCACAAACGCATCGAAGTCTGTTCGGGCCGCGCAACCGCCGGCCCTGGCCGTAGGCGTGGTACGTAATGATGCCGAGCAGGCACTTAAAGATTTTCTCCGCCTGCGTGCGCAGCCCGGTCTTGCCAATGCAGAACGCTGGGCAGCTGAAGACTGGCAGCTTGCTTTGAAAACAGCTCTGGAGGGAGACGGCCTGTATGGACGTGGTCATTTTGCCGAGGCCCTGACCGCTTATGAAAAAGCCACGCAACAGTTGCAGGCGTTACTCGATGGCCGGCCTCAGCGATTGTCAGCAACTGTTGCAGAAGGCTGGCAGTCCCTGCAGCAGAATGAAGTAGCGGCAGCTGTTTCTGCCTTTGAGCGTGCACTTGCCATGCAGCCGGATCATGAACAGGCCGGCATGGGCCTGGCGCGCGCCAATGTGCGAAAAGAAATCCTGCAGTTGATGGTGACGGGCAGCCAGGCTGAAGCAACGGACAGGCCAGTGTCCGCCGCTGAAGCCTATGATGCTGCACTGCAGCTTGATTCCTCTTATGCCCCGGCACAGGACGCCTTAAACAGAATTAACATCTCGCTTGTTGAAGATGCCTTTAAACAGGCTATGAGCGAGGCGTTACAGAATCTCGACAGGGGGAATCTCGGCGCGGCTGAAAAAGCCCTGCAGGCGGCGGCAATAATTCATCCTGGTTCAGATGCTGTCAAAGATGGCCAACGCCGACTTTTTGAGACCCGGCGTCAGTACAGGCTTGCCAGTCTGCGCAGGCAGGCAGAGCAAAGCGCAGCCAGCGAAGACTGGTCGACCACGGCAGGGCTTTACCGGAAAGCCCTGGCCATCGATGCTCGTTCTCTTGCTGCGCGAAACGGGCTGTCTCATGCGCAAAAGCAGGGCCAGTTGAATGCCCAAATTGATCACTATCTGGAAGATCCAATGCGCCTTTCGTCAGATGAGCCACTGGCCAATGCGCGAAAGCTGTTGCAGGCAAACAAACAGATTGCAGACAGCGAACCGCGACTTTCGGCCAAAATTGCCCGGTTAAAGGAGGCTGTACGGCTTGCCATCGTACCGGTCGAATTGCTTATACGTTCTGATGGCCAGACAGATATAAGCATTTATCATGTCGGGCGGCTTGGCAGGTTTCAGCAGAAGCAGCTGACACTTCGACCGGGCCGTTACACCCTGTCCGGGTCCTGTGCCGGTTATCGTGATGTACGTAAAATCATTACGCTGGGCCCGCAGACAGGGTCCTATACAGTAACGATACGCTGTGAGGAATTAATTTGAAACGTGAATACTTCATCACGGATGCGCTGGCTGAACGGCAAGTTTCTGAAGCAGATCTGCCTTTACGTATAGGGGGCAAAGAACAGGGAGGCATTGTGATTCCCGGTGTTGCCGATGAACGTTTGTTTGCTTTCATTGCTCTGTCGGATGGGCACGCCTACATCCAGCCGGCGGGTGATAATAGCAGCCTGTTTCACAATGATGAACGACTGACGGATTCAGTCTGGCTTAAATCCGGTGACCGGATACAGATAGGCGGTTCAGTGATCAACTGGCTGGTGCAGGGTGACAAAGTCTTAATTGACGTTGAGGGGAAGTCAGGCGACCATTTTCCTCGTCCACCCTCCGTGCCCTCAACGCCATCGGTGGATTTTCAGCACGCAGGCAATTATGAATTACCGGTGCACAGACAGGATCATGCCCGGAGTGATGGAAAAAAACGGCACGGGTATTTCATTGCTTTTATTGTCCTGTTGATTCTGCTTGTCGGCTATCTGCTGATCGCTACCCCGGTTGTGATTCGAACGGTTCCGCAAACAGCGGCGGTGAAGATGAAAGGCTTTTTCCCGGTCCTGTTACTGTGGAATTCCAGACTAGCCTTACCCGGGCAATACACCATAGAAATGACAGAAACCGGTTACTATCCACTGCATGAGCCCGTCGATATTGAAATAGGCGAGATGCTTGAATTGTCGTATGAACTGACGGAACTACCGGGTCTGCTGACGATTACAAGCACACCGGTAGTTCCGTTACAGTTAAGCGTAGATGGCATTAAGACAGGAATATCACAGCAGGGCGTTGCGGAGATCGAGCGTGGCAGGCACAAGCTGCATATTACTGCTGTACGTTACCTGCCAGAAGAGCAGGAACTGGATATTCAGGGCTACGGAAAAAGTCAGCAGCTGGCTATTGTTTTAAAACCGGCCTGGGCCGAGCTCCTTATCGCCACCGAGCCTGAGGCTGCCGGGGTTTATGTGAAGGGAAAGTTGTTTGGCCAGACACCTCTTAAAACAGAACTATTGCAGGGCAGTCATGATATTCAGCTGAAGAAGGAGGGATTTAAAACTGTTTCAATCAAGCAAATCGTTGAGGCAGGAAAGAATATCACGCTGAACAAAATTGAACTGGAACCAGTAGATGGAGTGCTGGTTCTAAACAGCGTTCCATCTGCTGCAAGCATCGTTGTTGATGGGAAATTTTCGGGTACTACGCCAAACAAGTTAAAGCTGTCCGCAAATGCAGAACATAGCCTGGAATTAAGCAAAGCAGGCTACGTTACTGCGAAAAAATCTGTCAATCTGAAACCGGATGAAGAACGTACAATTGATATAGCATTGACTTCTGAGAAGGGCACGATCTTTCTGACAATACGCCCTGCCGATGCAACAGCGCTGCTTGATGGAAAAAAGCTTGAGAAGAATCAGGGCCGCCTGCGTCTTGCAGCACGTCCGCACACCCTGGCTGTGAGTAAAGCCGGTTATATACCTGAAAAACTGGCTATCCGACCGCGGCCGGGAACGAGCCAGAATGTGGAGATCAATTTAAAGACAGCAAAACAGCAGGCCGCAAAGAAAAAGAGTTCGACAGGCACTGCCACGACGTCAATAGCGGGTCACCAGTTGCTGCGGCTGCAGCCGCAAAGAAGTTTTATGATGGGTGCATCGCGCCGTGAAGCGGGACGTAGGGCGAACGAGAGCCAGAGGCTGGTGCAATTGCAGCGACCCTTCTATTTTTCCAGCAAAGAAGTGACCAATGGAGACTATCGTCGATTTAAAAAAATACATGATTCCGGAAATTTTGACGGTGCGGCATTGAATGGTAATGAGCAGCCAGTGGTCAATGTCAGCTGGGATGATGCCGCTCGCTATGCTAACTGGCTCAGTAAGCAGCAGGGTTTGTCACCAGCCTATGTCGAGAAAGACAAAAAAATGGTGGCCGTTCGGCCGATGAATGACGGCTATCGACTGCCGACGGAAGCCGAGTGGGCCTGGATTGCCCGTATGCAGGGTCAGAAGAGGGCACAACGTTATCCCTGGAATGGCAGTTTCCCGCCAACAGGAAAAGCGGGTAACTATGCTGATGCCCGCATAGCCGATACGCTTGCCGATGTCGTCCCGGGCTATGATGATAACTTCCGCGGCAGC
>JAYEGM010000165.1:0-2637 GCA_034659075.1 Pseudomonadota bacterium | reverse complement strand
AAAAGCAGTACAACTACTGGAAGAAAAAAAGCTGGTTTCTACTTCCATCAATGCAAGTTATGGCAAAACAGTTTTTGAAGAAACATTGTGGCGCGTCCGCTGTGCTTTTTTTGAAGATGCACTTGATATAGGAAATATTACAGTGTTGAAAAATATTGCTGAGGAACTGCAACTGCCGATGGCAGAGATTGAACAAGTATTATATGACGGGACGGCCCTGGCATCTTTAATGAGTGATATGGAAAAGAAGGAATTATTAAAACTGGAAGGCAGTCCCTCTTATGTGATGAATGATGGCCGGCAAAAATTGTATGGCAATATAGGTTACCGTGTCATCGAGGCAAACGTCACTGAATTACTCGAGCATGATAATAACCAGCTCAGCTGGTGTTGATAACCTCAAAATGATTTGTGCAGTTCTTTAATGATAGAAACAGGCCTTGTTTCGGTCCCCCTGTATGAGGCCAGGGACCAGCGAACAATCAACAAATACCTGTCCCGGTATTCTGAGCCTGAGGCACAGCTGCAGTCTTCACCGTTTGCACAGCTAGCAGAAGCCAACTGGGATTTTGTCGTGACCATCCCTGCCTGTGGTGAAGATGAATTCCTGCCCGGAGCACTTGATTCCATCAACAAATGCCAGGTGGCTAGAAACAATTACAAAGTGCTTTGCATCGTCGTGCTGAATGGCAACGAAGCACGAGAGGCTGAATTCAGCTCATCCAATCAAAAGATGCGGGACTGGTTCAGCAACCACTGTACGCTGATAGCCGGTTCCCTAAATCCTGCTGATGCCTGCCCCCAGTCACTCGTGAGCTGGAAAAATATTGATATTCTTATTGTTGATCGATCACAGAAGCCGTGGCTAATCCCCTCTGATCAGGGAGTCGGCCTGGTTAGAAAAATTGGTGCAGATATCGCACTATATCTGATAGCCAGCAGAAGGATAAGCTGTCCCTGGATACATACTACAGATGCCGATGCCAGGGTGCCGGATGACTATTTTTCAAATGTTATCAATACCCTGAAAAATTCAATAGATATAAAAGTTACGGCCAGTTGTTTTATTTATCCATACCGGCATATTCCTGATCCACAGATGGAACACCAGGAGCATCAGCGGTACTGGTCAGCATTAACAGATTATGAGCTGTGGCTGCGTTATTATGTGGCTGGATTGCAATGGGCAGGCTCGAAATACGCATACCCGTCTATCGGCAGCCTGCTGGCCTGCGACGCGCTGGCTTACGCGAAAATTCGTGGCTTTCCCAGGCGCATGGCCGGTGAAGATTTCTATTTTCAGAACAAGCTGGCTAAAATCGGCAGCATGGTAATGCTGCAGTGGCTACCCATAGAATTACTCACCAGGGTATCGACCAGGGTGCCCTTTGGTACCGGACAGGGAACGATATCAATAGATAAACTGAACAGCGATGGACAGACTTACACAGTTTACCATCCGCTCGTTTTTGACTTTCTTAAGGTCTTCCATAAAGCGGTGCAATGCTGGTTCTACGATGCGGGATTAAACAATCAGCAACGACAAAATAGGCTCTTAATCCTGCTTGATGAATGTCTGGCAAGGCAAAAAGAGAGCAGCATCGATCATCAGGTATGGCTGCAGGAATTGGTCACAGAGCTTCAGCTTTTTAAAAATCTGGCAGCAGCTGAGAAACGTTCAAAATCAATACAAGGCGCCCACGACCAGTTCAATGACTGGTTTGATGGATTTAGAACCCTGAAACTTATTCATCGTCTGCGGGATGACCTGTATGGAAGCCTGCCGTTAATGGAGGCATTGCAGAATTCAGTATTTCTACAACCCCCCGATCTGAATGCGGGCAAAGATAAATTAAAGACTGCCTGGCTTGATGGCTTTCGGTCTAATTCTTTTTAGCCGGTAACTGTACAGGACGGTTCACAGGCCGGGATGGGCGATTAGGGATCGGCAGAGAGCGAAGTACCGGGTTAGGTACTACTGCAGTTCCACCCGACCGTACTGGAGGACTGGATTTTTTTTCATTTTCTTCCTTCTCTTTACGTTCTGCTTCTTCAGCAAGACGTTCTTTTTCCAGCTCATCAGCAAATTCTTCCGTTTCTTCGTGCCTTTCCTCGCCTTCTTCAAATGACTGCTGATCGAATGTATTCTCAATTTTCAGCGTTTCACTTTCCTTTACATGCTCTGCCGCCTTTTTGTCACCATAGTGGACTTTTCCTTTTTCATCGACCCATTTTTTAACAACATCGCCAGTCGCTACCGATGATGCGGTGAGAATTAGTAAAAGAAGTATTGTCTTCATGGGAGTTCTCCATTTAGTTGGAAACACTATAATTAATTCGCTACAAAAAGAGAATGCTTTAAGGGCAGCTTTATTACAAATTTGCAATGAGAGCAGGCCTGGGTTATTTTTTGTGAAATTTTTTATTCCTTTGGCCGTAATTACCTGCTCATGTTTACCTTTACTCAGGAAACCTTTCGATCTGTCATTATTTTGACTTTTATCACCCTGTTATCAGGCTGCGCATCTATTTCCAAAGGTGTTACCGAGGCGATTATGGAAGATAAGCACCCGGGTGATAAGGACATGGGGGCCTGCGAGATTGATTCTCGCCCATTAACGGGACTTTATGATCTGC
>JAYEGM010000164.1:0-10623 GCA_034659075.1 Pseudomonadota bacterium | reverse complement strand
CGCAATGACGAACAGATAAAAAATACACACCAGGTTTTGACCTTCCTTTCCCCTTTTGGGTTGTCGAGCACTGGAAGGCTGGGCCGGAATAGTGCGGTGCATGTCTGAGCGATAGCGAGTTCACCGCGCCCGGTTCAGACTGAAGCGCGCAGAGCAGCCGCAGGCCAACCCTTCGGGGCGGCTTTTCTTTGGTTCTGTTTCTTTTATCCGTATAAAAGAAATGAACTCGTCCATGAAGGACGAAAAACTCAGCACAATTTGAGAAATCGAATAAAAATGAAAACCATCAGCTATGCGCCAGCACAAAAAAATGAACGCTATATAAGCCCATTACGCAAAATATCAGCCACCAGACTAATCGGATGCCTGACAGGGATATCGATATTCGCTTTACGTAATCCCTCAGAAAGGTGAAGCGCACAGCCGATATTACTGGTCAGAACCACATCAGGCATTTCGCGAGCAATTTGCCCCAGCACCGGTTCCCGCAAACTGCTGGAGACTTTGAGGTCCGTCAACATTTTTGTTCCAGCCGCTCCGCAGCAGCTGTACGGGCTGTTAACCAGCTGAATATCAATATTGCTGAAACGACTGAGCAGGCGGAGTGGTGCATTTGAATCAGCTGCGCTATTTTCCATGCTGCATGGAGTGTGCAGCAACGCAGACAGTTTCCCTGAGGCGGACTTGAGCGTCTCCGGCCAGTGGGCGTCAATAAAGTGGCTGACTTCATCGAGGCGGCTGGAAAACCCCTCGTCTGATAGATAATCCTTATAAGCCATAAGACTGATGCCGCAGCCAGAGGCTGTATGGATAACGGGTATCTCAGAAGAGGCAAAAGCATGGATATTATTCTGCATCATCCTGATGGCTTCTCCCTCTCTTCCTGCATGCAGGGAAAGTGCTCCACAGCAGCTTTGCTGTGCAGGTACGAGTACCGAAAAGCCTATTTGATTAAGTACATATATAGCATCATCAAGCGTGCGTCCGTCCATGCTGCGGGACAGGCAGCCGAGGAAAAGGCTTACCTGCCTGCCTGTCGAGGCAGCAGGGTATGTTGTGCGCCATCGCCGATGCGGCTGTTTCAATGCCAGGTAATCTGAGTATTTTCTACCATTAGAAATCCTCGGCAGCAGTGGCAGCAGCCATGAAAATCGGCTGGCAGCCCGTATCAATTCAGGGTTGCGGAGCCAAAAGTCGATTAATTTAGCTGTAATTCTATTTTGTAATGACGCAGGCCTCAGTTTCTGCCTGAGTAAATGGCGTCCTTTGTCCATCAACTGGCTAAAAGATACAGATGAGGGGCAATGTGCTTCACATGCCCGGCATAGCAGGCAGCGGTGGAGTAATTCATTCAGATGATCGGTGGCGGGCAGTTGTCCATTGGCCACAGCTGAAATCAGGGATATCCTTCCTCTTGGTGACGCTGTCTCAAGCGGCGTTAACTGGTATGTTGGGCAATAGGGCAGGCACAGGTTGCAGGCGACACAGCGCCCGGCTTCAGCAGCAATATAATCTATGTCTACGTTAAGGTTTGAATCTTCAGTCATCTAGTTGAATGCAACGCGGTATAATAAAACAGGTGTAGTGGAATGGATCGAATTGTAGGGTAATAAATGATTATTTCCCATGCGTGGGCAGATATTTCAGGCAATTCGATCGAATAATTATGGTGAGCTAAGGGCAGTTATGGATACTTCGTATTACAAATATCATGTGTTTTTTTGTACCAACCAGAGAATAGATGGCAGGCCATGCTGTCAGGACTGCCATGCTGCTGAAATGCGCTCATATATGAAAAAACGTATAAAAGAGGAAGACCTTTCTGGCGTAGGGAAAGTACGTGTTAACACCGCAGGTTGTCTGGACCGTTGCGATTTGGGGCCTGTTATGGTGATTTACCCGCAAGCGGTCTGGTATACCTATCTGGATGAAGAAGATATAGACGAAATTATCGACAGCCTGGTTAACGATACTGGACAGGTCGAGCGCTTACTGATTAATTGATGTACTTCAAAAGAGTACATGGAAAGAAATATTTCTTGACAATTAAATAAGTATCCACTAATATACTTATCAAGGTCAGAGGCAAAGCGAAACAGTGACCGAAAGATTGAAATGGATTTCTGATGAAGTACTTATTCGGAAATCAGCCTGATAGTTTCAGGCTTTGAAAGACTCCTCCATCCTCCTTTGGTGGTTTGGGCATGGCTACCTCCATAGCCGTGCCTTTTTTTTTGCCTAAAAAGCCCGTAAATACTTGTGGCATACGGCTCTTTTTAGTATTATGCGCGCCCTTTCTTGTTTGAGTTAATTGAAGGAAAACCAATGAAAACGATCTCGGCAAAGCCCGAAACCGTGCAGCACGACTGGTATGTCGTTGATGCAACTGACAAAGTTCTTGGCCGCCTGGCTACAGAGGTGGCGCGCCACCTGCGAGGCAAGCACAAACCTATCTACACACCACACGTAGATACGGGTGACTATATTGTTATTATCAATGCGGATAAAATTCGCGTTACCGGTAATAAGGAAAATGACAAGATGTATCATCACCATACGGGTTTTCCCGGTGGAATAAAGTCAGTAAACCTGAAAACCATGCGTGAGAAGTACCCGGATCGAATCATAATGTCAGCTGTACGTGGCATGATGCCGAAAGGCCCGCTAGGACGTTCCATGCTGTCAAAATTGCGCATCTTTAATGGCGCTGAACATAATCATCAGGCTCAGCAGCCGAAGACACTGGAGATATAAGGCATGGCAACGGCAGAGGTAAATTACGGAACAGGTCGACGCAAAAGTTCTACAGCACGCGTTTACATAACCAGCGGTAAAGGTGATATCTCAATCAACAAGCGCCCGCTTGACGTGTTCTTTGGTCGTGAGACGGCTAGAATGATTGTCCGCCAGCCGTTGAATCTGGTTGAAATGGAAGGCAAGTTTGATATTAATGTCACGGTCAGTGGAGGCGGTATCAGCGGCCAGGCTGGCGCCATACGCCATGGCATCACCCGCGCATTGATCCAGTATGACGAAGAGCTTCGTGGTCCATTGCGTAGAGCTGGTTTCGTTACCCGCGATGCACGTAAGGTAGAGCGCAAGAAATTCGGCCTGCACAAGGCGCGTAAGGCACCACAGTTCTCGAAACGTTAATATTTTATGCAGGTGGTTTCTTCGCCTGCAGTTTGAACAGTTAGTGGGGGATCGTCTAGCGGCAGGACTGCGGACTCTGACTCCGCCAACCAAGGTTCGAATCCTTGTCCCCCAGCCATACAATAAAAAGGCCCCTGTTTATAGGGGCCTTTTTAGTTTCAAGTTTCAAGTTTCAAGTTTCAAGTTTCAAGTTTCAAGCCAAAAGCTAAAAGCCAAAACAGCAGCTATTCTGAATTTCTCTATCCTTTTGAATGAAGGCGTTGAACTTGAAACTTGAGGGCACCTCTATTAATTCGTCATTGCGAGGAACGAAGTGACGTGGCAATCTCTAAGCCATTGTTTTTATTCAATGAGATTGCCGCGCTGCGCTCGCAATGACGGAATACTTGAATTAATAGAGGTACCCTTGAATCTTGAATCTTCATTTCAAAATATCCTCATGCACAGGAATTCGGGTCATGTTAACCTTTCATCATAATAAATTCTGAACAAGCAAAGTGGAGAAAAAATGAAAAGTTGCAGAAAGCTGATATTTGGGTTAGCCATTCTGGCAGCAAGCCAGCAGGCCTTTGCCGTTGATGCAGATGCCAACCCGATTTTCACCAACCGCGTGGTATTCGGTCTGGGTGGATTTTATGCAAATACCGATGCTGTCATCGGGGCGGAGGATCTAAACAGCCCGCTAAAAGCAGAAATTGATTTTGATAACCTGGGGCTTGATGAGTCAGCAGTTACACCGATGGCCTATGCATTGTTGCGTCTGGGTAATCGATGGAGGATAGAACTTGATTACGCCAATATCGAACAGGATGGCAGTGGTTTTATCGATTCAGTGGATGTGGGGGGGATAACTGTCCCGGTTGGCGCTACCGTGAACAGTTTTCTGAATACCCGGTTTATATCGACCCGCCTGGGCTTTTCTGTGGTCAGAAACGAAACGCTTGAGCTGGGTGTTTCCGCTGGTGTGAGTGCAGCCTCAATCGAAGCAGGCGTTTCCGGCAGCATCGACGGGGTGGGCAGTGCATCAGGCAGTGTTTCTGCTGATGTCCCGTTACCGAGTTTTGGCATCTACGGCACATTGGCGTTAACGAAGAAGCTGTCCCTCGGTGGACGGGCGGGCTTATTTAGCATTGAACTGGGTGATGATTCCGGTGACCTGCAGGATTTCTTTGCTTCGATTGATTACTTTTTTACAAAAAATATCGGGATAGGCGTCGCCTATAAATATATAAATATTGATGTGGAAATCAAGGAAGATACCTATAGGCAGCTTTATAACATCCGACAATCCGGCCCTGTCGCCTATTTGTCAGTAGGTTTTGGCTCCTGAGTGGCTTGCATATATGTTGCTATAATACAACAAGTAGCTGTTTTCTGTCGTAAAAGATACAAAATAACTGCTTTATTTGTTGTGCAACAGCAAAAACCCGTGTAGTATCGCACTATCACCTGGTGCTCTGGGTTTTATCAGGAGTCCCAAACATAGTGATTTATTTAGTTTTAACGGTATTACTACTTAATTACAGTTCTTGAACAGGAGAGAACAATGAACAAAAATTTAATTGCACTGGCTGTTGGCGCAACTATCGCTGCCGCACCAATTGTAGCTACACAGGCCGATGTCAAGTTATGGGGTCGTCTGCAAGTTGAACTCGTCGGTCTTGATGGTGGCGATGCCAACACTCAGGGTAACTTCGATAACCAAACTGAAATGGGCGATGCTAGCGGCATGAGCCGTTGGGGCATTGATGCCAGCAAGGACCTCGGTAATGGCCTTAAAGCTGTTGGCCGTTATGCCTTCAAGATGAACCCATCTAATGGCGCTGCCCAGGGAACTCGTGACCAGTGGGTTGGTCTTAAAGGTGGATTCGGCGCCGTAATTCTTGGTCGCCAGCCTACGCCTTACAAAATGAACGGTGGCGTAAAATGGGATCCATACGTCGCAACCTTCATGCAAGCTCGTGCAGGCGGCGGCATGTCAGGTGGCGCAATAGGTCATGAAAGCTTCGTTAATGACGTAATTGCCTATGCTTCACCAAAATTCGCTGGTATCAACTTCCAGATTGGTTATGTCGCTGATGAGAACCCAACTGCATCCGGCACTGGCGCTAACGGCTCAGTTACCGCTGGCGGTACCGGTGTATGGGGTCCAGTTGAAGTCATTGCCGCTTATAATAACTTCCGTAACAGAGGTACTGAAGTGGCTGAAGGCGGTGATGATGTCAAACAGTGGAAAGTGGGTGCTCGCTATAAAGGCAATGGCCTGACAGCTGCAATCCAGTATGAAGACGTTGACGCTGTCGGTGGTATTAAGGTGAACGGTAATAAGCTTACTTCAGTAGGCGCAGGCAGCATCCTGTTCCTTAACCTGGGTTACAAATTCGGCAA
This sequence comes from Pseudomonadota bacterium, assembly GCA_034659075.1. Classification (GTDB taxonomy): domain Bacteria; phylum Pseudomonadota; class Gammaproteobacteria; order BMS3Bbin11; family BMS3Bbin11; genus BMS3Bbin11. The sequence goes on along the minus strand of JAYEGM010000164.1, from coordinate 5,082 downwards.
CACGCTGATCGCTGGTAACTGGGGTACAACTGATGCTGATAATGATGGTCAGGACGTAGATTACTACGCTATCGGTGCTCGTTACTACTTCGCCAAGAAGGTTAGTACTTACGTCGGTTTTGCGAATACTAAGACTGACACAGACTACAGCATGTTTGGTGCTGGACTGCGTTACGACTTCTAAGTCTTACTGCAATGTCTAAGAACGGGGCCTTCGGGTCCCGTTTTTTTTGCCTGCAGTTCATGTAAATGCTGTGTAATATTTAGATTGAACAGTGTTATCGGTAAGTCGGCTTTGCAAGATCAACATTTTGATTAGACTTGCTAGCGGCTGGTTCAATCTGTCTTCCAATTTTGTTGTCTCTGACGTATTGTTCACCTAAGGATTCATTATGACTAAAATAGGCATCATAGGCGGTACCGGTTATACCGGTGTAGAACTGATAAGGCTGCTGGTAAGGCATCCGTGTGCGGAGCTGACGGTGATTACTTCACGTAGTGAATCAGGTCGCCGCGTGTCGGAAATATTCCCCAGCCTACGGGACATTTGCGAGCTTGAATTCAGCAAACCTGACAGTAAAAGCTTTGCTGCATGTGATGTGGTATTTTCTGCCACACCCAATGGCATCGCCATGTCTATGGCCAGAGAGCTGCTGGATGCAGGAATCCGTCTCATTGATCTGGCTGCTGATTTCCGGATTAAGGATGTTACTGTCTGGGAACACTGGTACGGCATGCAGCATGCGTGCCCCGAGCTGCTTGAAGAAGCCGTCTATGGTCTGCCGGAGTTGAATCGTGATGCAATCAGGGGCGCCAGGCTGGTGGCTAATCCCGGCTGTTATCCTACTGCTGTTACACTGGGCTGGTTGCCGCTGCTAAAAGCAGGACTGGTTGATGCGGGTGATTTAATCGCTGATGCAAAGTCTGGCGTATCGGGTGCCGGCAGAGGGGCCAATGTCGGAACACTCTTGACTGAGGCGGGTGATTCTTTCAAGGCTTATGGTGTCGCAGGTCATCGCCATCATCCTGAAATTCTACAGACTTTATCTCAATTGTCCGGAATTCCGACAGAGCTGGTATTTACGCCGCATCTGACGCCGATGATCAGGGGTATACACGCCACTCTCTATGCGAAATTATTACCCGGGCAGGATGTCGATCTGCAGCAGCACTATGAGCAAGCCTATGAAAGTGAGCCCTTTGTTGATGTGATGCCGGCAGGCTCTCTGCCAGAGACGCGTACTGTACGTGGATCGAATGTTTGCCGGATTGCTGTATACCGGAATGAACAGCGGGTAATAGTTCTGTCTGTTATAGATAATCTGGTTAAAGGGGCTGCCGGGCAGGCGATACAAAATTTCAATTTGATGTTCGGCTTTGATGAGAAAACAGGGCTGGAGATAGTCCCGCTTGCGCCATGAATCAGTTAAGGACACCTCTATTAATTCTGGATAGATCAGATTGTATACAAAATTGTTCATATCAAGGCAAGGATCGCACGTAATAGCCTCGCTATTGCGAAGATTCTTAACGCAAAGAGGTACGATTTGGGATGCAAGATGAATATTCATGGATTAATAGAAGTGTCCTTAAGTCTATGACAGAATAATAATGTTTAACGATGCCAGGACTCACCTGGAAATAAGGGCCACGACAGATTCAGTATGGAAAACCCGCTTGATGCCGGTTCTCGTCGTCGTATTGTTCATGGCAACCATCGCAGCCTATGTCTTTGGCAAATATCGTGCGCAGGTAGAATGGCAGCAAGCCATAGAAAAACTGGGTGTTCTCGAAGGTGATTTTTCTGCAATTACACTGGAAAATGATAAATTAAAGCAGAGTCTTGAGTTTGAGAAGGCAAAAGGTATCAGAGACCTTCAAATAAAGCGTCTGGCTTACGATGAAGTGGCAAAGACATTGGCATCGACTAGCAGCGAGCTTGCAAGTTTAAGGGAGAATATCCGTTTTTATGAAAGCATTATTGAAGGCGATAAAAAAGAGCAGGGGCTGCAATTAAAATCTATTTCCCTGCAGTCCGACGGTACTGTAGGGAATTACCGCTACAGGGTAATCATTGTCAATAGTGATTATGGCAAAGAAAAATCAAAAGGCACGCTGTTGATGGAAGTCGAAGGTCTGATGGATGGGGAATTAGAGACCATAAAAATACCGACAGGGAGTGCAGACAAGGATGCTCTGTTGCTGTTTAAATATTTTCAAAGAGTCGATGGACTGCTGACCATTCCGGAGGGTTTTTTGCCCCAACGGTTGCATTTAACGGCCCGGCTGTCTGGTAAAAAGACTGAAAAAAAAGAAAAATGGTATAATTGGAGTATATTACTTAACAAAGGACTGCCGGAACAGGGCTGAAGCCTCTGGCAAGCGACACATTCGTAAAAGGAGATTTTTATGCTGGGTAAAAAGCCTGCACCGACCGCAGTGGAAAAACCGACAGACAAAATAGATACTTTAGTTGGGCCGAATACAGAAATTAAAGGGGATGTGATTTTTTCAGGAGGCTTACGCGTCGATGGAAAATTAACCGGCAATGTTTCCGCCGATGATTCCAGCAATAAGAGTTTACTAACAGTTAGTGAACAGGGTGAGGTTACTGGTAATGTAACTGTGCCCCATGTAGTCATTAATGGCCTGGTAAATGGAAACGTAACATCAAGCGGCAAGGTGCTATTGCAAAGCAGGGCGAAAATTGTTGGTGATGTTTATTATGCTTCTATCGAAATGGAGTTAGGCGCTACAGTCAATGGCAGCATGGTTTGTGAAACGGCAAAAGATTTATCACGCAAAGAGGGCAGCGTTGCATCGATAGCCAAAGGTGATACAAAAAACAAAATACTTGACCAGGTTACTCGGGATTGAAATAATATAAGTCGATTCTAATGGAGTTAGTCAAATGGGTGAGATTGCAGCAGATATTGAACAATCACTAATTTTTACCGATCAGGCAGCGGCCAAGGTGAAAAAGCTGATTGAAGAAGAGGCAAACCCGAAATTGATGTTGCGTGTCTACGTGACAGGTGGCGGTTGTTCCGGTTTCCAGTACGGCTTTGAGTTTGAAGAGAATGAAGCAGAGGGAGATGCCCGGATCGTCAATGATGATGTGGTTCTATTAGTGGATCCTATGAGCTTTCAGTACCTGGTCGGTGCAGAAGTGGATTATAAGGATGATCTGGAAGGTGCGAGGTTCGTCATTAAAAACCCCAATGCCCAGACTACCTGCGGCTGCGGTTCTTCTTTCTCTGTTTAATGCTCTGAAAGAATCTTTTTGAACCCCTGCGTTCTCTGCAGATATCATAAAAGCATGGGTAATATACTCAAGCCTGGAAGATGCCTCCCAGGATAACCGGGTGACGGGCACCGGTGACGGCCGGCAGGTTGCCTGCTTTCTTCTCTATTGTCCGCCATGCCAGCCAGGCAAAGGCTGTCGCTTCTACGAAATCTGGATCAAGACCTAATTTTTCTGTGCTGAAGATCGTTGCGGCAGAAAGGTGCCCCTGTATGCGCCGAGTAAGATCACTGTTGTGTATGCCTCCCCCGCAGAGGTAGACCTCATCGCTATCATAGCCTTCCCGGATGATAGTTAAAGCAATCGAGTGTGCGGTCAGTTCAGCCAGTGTAGCCTGAACATCTTCTGCATTTAGTTCAGCCACTAATGGATAAATGTTTTCTAGCCACTCCAGGTTAAAATATTCAGTGCCGGTGCTTTTAGGCGGGCTTTTACTGAAATAGCTGTCGGACAGCAGTGCATCAAGTAACGTCCGGTCTACCTTGCCACTGGCTGCCCAACTGCCGTTTTCGTCAAATCGAAGCCCCCTGCAGGATAAGGACCATGAATCCAGCAGGCAATTCCCCGGCCCTGTATCGTAACCCGATACAGCATTCTTGCTTTTTGTTCGAGGCAGTAGTGTGATGTTTGCTATCCCGCCAATATTTACAATGACACGCTGCTTGTCAGGGTCCGAAAACACGGCCTTATGGAAAGCCGGTACCAATGGTGCACCCTGGCCACCTGCAGCGATGTCGCGGGCACGAAAATCTGCGACAGTAGTGATGCCGCTGAGTTCAGCGATAACGGATGGATTGCCGACTTGCAGGCTGTAGGGGTGTCTGCTGTCAGGTTGATGGCGCACTGTCTGGCCATGGCAGCCAATCGCCCTGATGTCTCCAGCCCTGTAGCCTGATTTTGAAATCAGGTCTAATGAAATTGCGGCATAGATTTCGCCAAGCTCTGTATCGATAGCGCAGAGTTCGTGCAGTGATTCTGTTTTACCGGCAATCATTTTTCTGAGCTTGCCGGGAATATGATCAGGAAATGGTGTGTTAATCAGGGAAACGATTTCAATCTCGCCTTTATCCTCGATGCGTATCAGGACGGCATCGATGGCATCAAGACTGGTGCCTGACATCAGGCCTATGTAGTAATTATCCATCTGGAAAAGGTGAATCAGATATTGGGTTCTAACTACCTGAAGAACTCATGGCTGCGGCAACGCTCAGGCCATCAATATTATCGAGCTGCTCTTCCCAGTAGCGTGCAGAGCGCTCAAAATCAGCTTTCTGTGTCTGCTGGACAGGCTTGCTGGCAGGTTGGCGAAAGGTAAGAGGATTCACATGTTTGCCATTGACGCGAAATTCGTAGTGCAGATGCGGGCCGCTTGCCAGTCCCGTAGAGCCTACTCGGCCAATTATTTGTCCCTGTTTCACCTTTGATCCCTTTTTGATGCCACGGGAGAAGCTCGACATGTGGGCATAAAGCGTGCTGTATGTGCTGCCATGGCTGATGATTAAAGCATTGCCATAACCACCCTTACGACCTGCATGAATAATCCTGCCGGAGGCGGTTGCTCTAATCGGTGTCCCGCGACTGGCCGCATAGTCAACGCCTTTGTGGGCACGTGTCCTTTTCAATACCGGGTGAAAGCGTGCCTTGGTAAAACGAGAGCTGATGCGGCTGAATTTAACGGGTGTCCGAAGAAAGGTTTTTTGCATACTCCTGCCATCAGGAGAATAATATCGCAGTGTGCCACCATCATCTCTGAGGGCTATCGCACGATAGGTCTTGCC
>JAYEGM010000163.1:0-10654 GCA_034659075.1 Pseudomonadota bacterium | reverse complement strand
AGCGAAAAACCCGCCGTCAGGAGGCTGCGGTTTTCTTCCCACTCAGCATACCCAGGTTGGCGGCAATGACTTCACGTAAATCACGGCGGTCGGCAATCAGGTCTACCGCACCTGTTTCGATAAGAAATTCAGAACGCTGAAATCCCTCAGGCAGCGTTTCACGTACCGTTTGCTCAATTACACGAGGACCGGCAAAACCAATTAAAGCTTTGGGTTCAGCAATAATCACATCACCAAGCATAGCCAGGCTAGCAGAAACACCGCCCATGGTAGGGTCAGTCAGCACAGAGATGAAAGGGACGCCCTGGTGCGACATTCTTCGAAGTACTGCGCTGGTCTTAGCCATCTGCATCAATGAAAACAGGGCTTCCTGCATACGTGCACCACCACTGGCAGAGATGCAGACCAGCGGAATGTTCTGTTCCATGCAAAGATCTGCTGCGCGGAGAAACTTTTCTCCGACAACGGTTCCCATGGACCCCCCCATAAAACCGAATTCAAAAGCAGTGGCAACAACAGGCGATCCTTTAAGCTCACCCTTTATTACAACCAGGGCATCGAGTTCATTAGTTTTCTTCTGTGCTTCTGCCAGTCGGTCCCGGTATTTTTTCAAATCCTTGAACTTCAACGGGTCAGTCGCTTTCAGGGTGCTGCCTATTTCTTCTCGTGGGGATTCATCGAGAAGCATGTCCAGACGGCGTCTGGCGCCAATACGTAAATGGTGGCTGCATTTCGGGCAGACATCAAGGTTTCGTTCAAGTTCAGCCCGGTAAAGAACCGCACTGCAGGCTGGGCACTTCTTCCACAGTCCTTCTGGTATATCTTTTTTACCAAAGCTGCCGCTGGTTTTAATCTTCGGCGGCAACAGCATTTCAAACCAGCTCATTTTATCTTTTCCTGTATATTACCTGGTGCCCGGCTTATTGATCTGCATCCAGCGCATCACGAACACCACGTAGAAAACCACTTACTGCCTCAATTACTGCCGACTTATCACCATCGAAGCCTTCCATCATCCTGACAATAGCACTGCCTATTACGACGGCATCGGCAAACTCTCCAATCTTGACGGCGCGTTCAGGGCTATTTATGCCAAATCCTACACCTACTGGCAAGTTTGTATGCTGCCGGATTTCGCTAATACTATTCTTAATCTCGTTATAATCCAGATCTGCCGACCCGGTTACTCCTCGTATAGACACATAGTAAACGAAACCACGCGCCTCCAGTGAGACAATTTCCATACGCTCTGGCGTTGAGGTAGGTGCCAGCAAATAAACCGGATCTATGTCTCTCTGATAAAGCAGTTCATTGAATTCGCTTGCTTCTTCGGGTGGTAGATCAACTAGCAGCAGCCCGTCTACACCTGCAAGCTTTGCTGCATCCGCAAACTCTTCATAGCCCATGGCTTCAACAGGATTCAGATACCCCATAAATAAGACAGGCGTCGTTTCATCTGTCTGACGAAATTGCTTCACCATATCCAGCACATCATGCAGACTTGTATCATGTGCCAGTGCCCGCTGATTAGCCTTCTGGATTACCGGGCCATCTGCCATAGGATCCGAGAATGGAATACCCAGTTCAATCAGGTCAGCACCTGCATCGACCATCGCATGCATCAGGGGAACCGTCATACCTGAAACCGGATCACCGGCCGTTACAAAGGGTATCAGGCCTTTTCTGCCATTTTTTCTAAGTATTTCAAAACATCTTTCTATACGGGACATCAGATTTCCACCCCGTCTATATTCGCTATGGTCTGGATATCCTTGTCCCCGCGTCCGGATAAATTAACGATCATAATCCCGTCTTTTCCCAGTTCAGGCGCCAGAGTCCGTGCGTAGGCAATGGCATGGCTGGATTCCAGGGCAGGTATAATGCCTTCAAGTCGGGTGATATCATGAAATCCGCCCATCGCCTCATCATCAGATACAGCAACGTAGTTAGCACGCCCTATGTCTTTCAGCCAGGCATGCTCAGGACCAACACCCGGATAATCGAGACCCGCGCTGATAGAATGGGTCTCAATAATCTGCCCGTTATTATCTTCCATTAAATAGGTTCTATTGCCATGCAGCACACCTACCCTGCCTTTGCATAAAGGCGCGGCATGGTGGCCTGATTCTAAACCATCGCCAGCGGCTTCAACGCCATACATAGCGACGGCTTCATCATCTATAAAGGGATAAAAAAGCCCAATTGCATTTGATCCACCGCCAACACAGGCGACCAGTGCATCCGGTAGACGACCAGCCTGTTCCAGTACCTGTTGACGCGCCTCCCTGCCGATGATGGACTGAAAGTCGCGCACCATGGCCGGATAGGGATGCGGGCCAGCGACAGTACCGATAATATAGAAAGTATCTTCGACATTAGTCACCCAGTCGCGCATGGCCTCGTTTAGTGCATCTTTCAATGTTCGGGACCCCGATTCCACTGCAACGACAGAAGCTCCGAGCAATTTCATCCGGTAGACATTGGGAGCCTGACGCTCGATATCATCTGCCCCCATGTAGACCACGCATTCCAGGCCAAGCCGTGCCGCCACAGTAGCTGTTGCTACCCCGTGCTGGCCAGCACCCGTTTCTGCAATAATACGGGTCTTGCCCAGCCTTTTTGCCAACAGCGCCTGGCCGATGGTGTTATTTATTTTATGTGCACCGGTATGATTCAGGTCTTCTCTCTTCAGATAGACCTGAGCCCCGTATTCTTTGCTTAATCCTGCCGCGAGATAAAGTGGAGAGGGTCGGCCAACATAGTATTTCAGATCGTCATCAAACTCCTGCAGGAAATCCGGGTCCTGCATATATTTCTCATAGGCCTGTGTTAACTCCTGCAGTGGACGCATCAATGTTTCGGCAACAAAAACACCCCCAAAGCGGCCAAAATGGCCATTTTTATCCGGCATGGAATAGGCAGACATGTAAAAACCCGTTTATTGCAAAGTGAGTAATGTATATCCGGACAGCAAACGAACTGGACAGATACACAGGCTGTGTGAGTATCTGATTTTACCGACCTTTGGTATTTATTGCATCTATCCGGCTTTTAAAAAACAGGCTCAACAGAAACTAAGCCCGTCGAAGATTTTCTACTGCACGAATAAATTGCACCATTTTTTCCTGATCTTTTTTCCCCGGCGATTTTTCCACACCGCTGCTGACATCGACGGCCCAGGGTCGCACTCTGGATATCGCTTCAGCCACATTTTCCGGATTAAGGCCACCTGCCAGAATCACAGGCAATGATAAATCGTCAGGTATCAATCCCCAGTCAAAGGCTTCGCCAGTACCACCGGGTGTGCCCATTTTATAGCTATCCAGCAGCAATCCCCTGGCGGAAGCATACTGCTCGCATACTCTGACAAGATCAGTATCATTCTTAACCCTGGTTACCTTGATATAGGGTCGATCAAAACTGTTACAAAACGCCTCATCCTCATCACCATGAAACTGCAGTAAATCCAGCTGTACGCGAGACAGCACCTGATTCACCTCCTGCTGGCTGCTATTGACAAATAATCCCACGGAACTGATAAAGGGCGGTAAACTGGAAACAATTTCTCTGGCAGAGGCTACTGTTACATTTCGCGGACTTTTCGCATAGAAAACCATGCCAACTGCAGTTGCACCAGCAATGCAGGCCTTTTGGGCATCGTCGACATTACATATACCGCAGATTTTTATACGTGTATTGTTCATAAACCAAAGATTCCAGTTGTATTTTTTACAGTAGGAATATTGAATTCCTCAGGGTATATCACTGCATTCAAATACAGGCCATCGGGCGACGCTGTCACACCACCACAGGTCCTATCTTCTGATGCCAGTACTTCAGATGACCAGTCAGGCGCTTTTTCACCAGCACCTATAGTACACAATACGCCTGCAATATTTCTAATCATGTGATGAAGAAACCCGTCTGCCTTTGCATTAATAACGACAAATGAACCGATGCGTTCGACCGACAATCCTCTTAAATCACGTACCGGTGATTTGGCCTGGCACGCGAGCGCACGATAGGCGTTAAAATTATGACGGCCAATAAGATGTTTTGCCGCCTTTTGCATTAACGATATGTCTAAAGGACGGTATTCCCAGCTTACCTTTTTATTGAGTACGGCCGGTCTTTCATGGCGATTTAGTATGATGTATTGATATCTGCGCTCAATTGCAGAAAAGCGTGCATGAAAATCATCCCGGACATGCTTTGCCCACAAGATTGTTACATCTTTGTCCAGGTAACGTGAAGTTCCTCTCATCCATGAGTAATCACTTCGTATAACATTCGTTTCAAAATGTACTACCTGACCCGTAGCATGTACGCCTGTGTCAGTTCTTCCCGCTGTTATGATACGAACTGGTCTGTTGGCAATTTTTGATAATGCTGTTTCAACAGCATTCTGCACTGTTGCTACACCTTCCTGATATTGCCAGCCGCAATAGGATGATCCATCGTATTCAATTCCCAGGGCAATTCTCATTCATAGGCTCCTAAGTAAAGACTAGCCAGATAAAGAGACACAGAGGCACCAGGATATCTCCGATTGCTGGGCGTGAGGGCTGCTGTATAGTAACCGTACCATTCAATTCAAAGTTATTTGCCTGTACTGATGCCATGTTAATCATCTCAGCCGCTCTATCAATAAGGTCTGAGATATTTTTAATCTTTTTCTCTTTGGCTGACAGATTTTGTTGCTCTGACATTTGTGGCACTATTGATAATACCAGCCCTAAACGCAGTGCGAATCGCTGACTATCGATTCCAAATATTTTAAGCGGGGATAAAAGAAATTGAATGCCGGAAACCAGATCATCTCGGGGCGTTAACAGCAACAGAAATCCACAATATGAAATGATAATAAGGAGTGATGAGATTCGCAGTGCTGCCTGATTGGCCCCTTCCACTGAAGGTGAGAACCTTCCCATTAAGGGCAAAAGATCTGTCCCCGGATAGAACCAGAAATACAGAATCACGATAGATAAGAAGAACCAGCGCAGCCTCCTGGCCAACTTAAGAATTTGACTGCCATGGTGAGGAAACTGGTAGTACAGGAAACTCAAGGGCAGCAAGAGCATAAGCAAGCCCGACCACCCTTGAGAATTAACGATAAGTGTCAGCAGTGCCAGCGAAAGAATTCGTGATGCCGGATTTACAAGCACCTGCACATACTAACTCTAAGGCTGTTCAAACAACTTTTAGCTTCAGTTACCCGGCAGAAATCTGATTCAACAGATCCCTGGCTTCATTTTTCTGGTTGTCAGTGCCTTCCTTAGCAACTTCTTCGAGAATACTCTGAGCACTATCTTTATCATCCATTTCAATATAGGCTCTGGCCAGGTCAAGCTTAGTTCCTGCTTCATCCCAGGTTTCATTTGCGCCAGCAGGCATTTCTGCAGATTCATCAACAGTGCCTATATCTGACCCACCTAAACCTGAATCGCTTTCATCAAGGGCAAGATCGCCCAGATCAGCAAATTCCAATGTCTCGTCCTGTATAGAGACTTCTGCAGTATCACTGACATTCTCTTCAGATCCCAGGTCAAGATCCAGATCTTCAATGCCCTCGATATCTGTAATTTCTGCTATTGACCCTTCAGATTCTGAAGTGTCATCCAGTTCCAGATCTATTCCATCCAGATTGAAATCAATACTTTCTTCACTTGTTTCATCTGATTCCTCTGTGTCGCCCTCGAGTTCTGCCAGGTTTAATTCAAGGCTGTCCAGATCAAATGAGTTTGTTTCGTGTGCTTCATCCGGTGTGAAATCACCAAGGTCAAGATTCAGCACTTCTTCATCCGGTTCAGGGAAATCATCACCCTTAGTATCTGAGCTTTCTGCAGTTTCATTATCCGCCTTTTCTTCTACAGGTAATTCGAAACCTTCGATTACTTCCATTTCATCGGTCTCTACGAAAGACTCTTCAGTGATTTCTTCAGTAATGTCCTCAGGTTCTTCATCCTTGTTTAGAGCGTCCATCAGATTGGCTTCTTCTGTCTCCACAGTATCTGTATCCAGAAGATCACTTAGGGGTACATCTTCTTTTCTGTCTTTATCGCCAAATAATGTCTCTTCCTGAAGCTTCAGATCACCCTGAAACAAGGGGTTGTCAGGATTGACGATTTTCCCCATTTCAACCACTTTGGCCCAGACATTCATCGGGATATTACCATCAGCCGGATAGAGTTCCTCAGCCAGTGTTTCAAATGATGAAACATCCTTTCTGCTCTGATAAATCTCAAGCAATTTCAACTTAAGTTCATGGCGATCCGGATTTTTTCCTGCAGCTTCTTTAAGAACTTCTTCCGCCTGCTCATCACGGCCATACGCCATATAGACTTCAGCTTCTGCCAGCGGATCAACCTCATCAGCCTGCATATTACCCATACCGGGAACAAAGTCACTCAGGAAGGAGGTTTCTGAACCGGAATCAGAAGGCTCTGTTGATTCTGCTGTTGAGATGTCGAGTACAGCTGTACCAGAAATAATACTGTCTTCAAATTCAGCAATTGAACGCCTGCGCCTTAGTACAACAAAGATACCAACCAGAATTAGTAGCAGAGCCAGGCCAGTACCCAGCATAGTAATCCAGCTACTGAATATGATGTCTTTTGCTGTATCAAGCATGCCTTTTTCTTCGACAGGCTGCGGCCGCGCACGAACTTTTACTTCTTTCTTTTTAGCGACAACTACCGCTGGCTTTTTAACAACTTCAGGTTTTTTTATTTCCGGTGTTACGGGTGCAACCGGGGTGATATCCGGTGCCGATAAATGGGCACTTTCAGTTTCAGCGACTGGTTCAATGGGTGATACAGGCGTTACTTCCGTCTTTTCCGTATCCATAGCGGGCTCAACAGGTGTAACTTCTGCTGTCTGCTCCTGCATTTGTTCCTGTGCCTGACCCTGCAATCGTGCAAGATCAGATTTCTGTATATCGATAAGCCTGTTGGCTTTATCGATCTGCTGCTCCAGCAGTGCCACCCTTTCTATAAGATCGTCCTTTTCCAGGTCTGATGACTCCAGTGTTTCCTCTAACTGGCTGACATTTTCCTTATATGCTTCAATTGCTGACTCATATTTCATTTTTTCATCAGCACTGACGCCCATACCGGAAGTCTCAGTGCCCTCTACTTTGGCACGCACAATTTCCAGAACATCATCTGTCCCGGCAGCTGCCTCCTTTGCTTCAGGCATCATATCTGCCTTACTGGCAGTAGCAGTAGATTCTTTTTCAGATGTATCTGCTGTACTGGCGCTTGCGGGACTCTCTTTCACCGCATCAGCACTGGCCATCCTGGTTCCACCAGAAGTGGTCGCTTTATATTCCTGCCATTCCTCCATTTGCGCACGCATTTCTGCCTGTGCAACGGTGCGGCTGGTAGAAGATATTACTTCATCTGTCGGAATTTCCAGTGTTTTCCCGACACGAATCAGATTAATGTTGTTATGCAAAAATGCATCCGGGTTCTGCTTGTAAATTGCCATCATCACCTGGGCAATACCCAAACCTGTGCCTGCTTTAACTTCCTCGGCAATATTCCACAAAGAATCACCGTTTTTAACAGGACCATAGGAACCTCCGGGACGTAGATCAGAATAACTGCCCCCGGCACTGCTATCTAAATCAGTCGGGCCAAGTTTCCTTTCTGCGGCATCTATCTGTGCAACGGACGTATCAACAGCTGTGCTGGCAACTGCGGCTTTCTTCTCAGGAGAAGGTTTTGCCGTTGATTTCACCGCAACCGGTTTAGCAACTGCAGGTGCCTGAATGTGGGCTGGTGCGCCTGTGAGATAGGATGGCGGATCAAGCAGAGCGGTATATTCACGCAACATAGAGCCATTGGCCCAGGTAGCTTTGACGATAAAATGCAGAAACGGGTCGCGGAATGGCTGCTCGGTGTGTAGCTTGATAACATCTTTGCCATTCACTTTCACTAGAGTAAAGCTAATGGATGTCAGCTGTTCGCTGCGATCAATACCTGCCATATGAAAGACGCCGACAGACCCGAGAACAACTTCAAGCGTTTGCAGTTCCGCTGTCGTCGCAGCGGTCAATTCAATCGTCGCACTCAATGGCTCGTCGAGCGCAGAATGCATTGTAAGCTTGCCAACGCCAAGGGCGTAGGCCTGTACTGGTAATATGGCAAAAGCTGCCAAACACGCTAATTTAATCCCTTTTACCTTCTGCATGATCTTCTCTTTTTAGTGGCTGTGCCTAGTTAAAGAAACGTATTTTTCCTTATTTAGCTTATAGTTATAGTACAATACTACGAAAGTTCTTTATGTTTCGCAACTAACAATAGCTTACAAATAATTTTTTGCCAATATTTCAGCTATTTGGATACTATTTGTAGCGGCCCCTTTTCGCACATTATCGGCTACCACCCACATATCCAGTCCCATTGGATGCGAAATATCCTCTCTTATGCGGCCCACGTAGACCGGGTCGCTATCAACGCCTTCAGTGACTGCAGTTGGATAGCCACCATCAACGCGTTCGTCAACGACAATTATGCCCTCGGCGCTCATAAGTAGCTCTCTCGCGTGCGCGGCACTGATTTTTTCACGTGTTTCTATGTGTATTGCTTCGGAATGGCCAAAAAAGACAGGTACCCGGACCGCTGTAGGATTAACCATAATGCTGTCATCAGAAAATATCTTGCGGGTTTCCCAGACCATTTTCATCTCTTCACGGGTATAGCCGTTGTCCTCAAAAACATCAATTTGGGGCAATGCATTGAAGGCAATCTGCTTCGGGTACACCTTTGTTTCGATACTTTTACCCCCCAGCAGAGCGGCGGACTGCCCTGCAAGCTCTTCAATTGCCGGCTTGCCTGTACCGGAAACTGCCTGATAAGTGCAAACATTAATACGGCTAATGCCTACCTCATCATAAATAGGTTTCAGCGCGACCAGCATTTGTATTGTTGAACAATTCGGGTTGGCAATAATACCGCGTGCCTGATAGTCCGCAATCGCCTGCGGATTCACCTCCGGAACTACCAGGGGGACATCATCATCGTAGCGGTAGTGTGAAGTGTTATCCACGACCACACAACCGGCTGCAGCAGCCCTCGGTGCAAATTTTTCAGAAATGCTGCCCCCTGCTGAAAACAGGCCTATCTGCACTTTTGAAAAATCAAAACCGTCCAGGTCTTCAACCACCAGCATCTTGCCGCCAAAATCTACTCGTTTGCCCGCTGAGCGACTGGACGCCAGCGGGTATACCCTGCCGACTGGAAAATTTCTTTCATGCAATACGCGCAGCATGGTTTCACCCACTGCACCGGTGGCACCAACCACTGCAATATCAAATACTTTACTCATTTATCTATTCCAAATGCTTTAGCAATCTTTCCAGTACCGCATCACCCATCGCAGCAGTACCGATTGAATTATTATCATCATCACTGATATCCGGGGTACGCAGACCATCGTCCAGCACGGCCTCTACCGCCTTCTCAATCTGATCAGCAAGGCCAGCTTCAGACAGTGTGTAGCGTAGCAGCATGCCGACAGACAGAATCGTTGCCAACGGGTTTGCAATGCCCTGCCCGGCAATATCCGGTGCAGAACCATGAATTGGCTCATACATACCTTTGCCCTGGGCATCCAGTGAGGCGGAGGGCAGCATGCCAATTGATCCGGTCAGCATCGCCGCAGCATCCGACAATATGTCACCGAACATGTTCTTGGTCACCATGACGTCAAATTGCTTCGGTTCTCGAACCAGCTGCATGGCAGCGTTATCGACATACATATGTGAAAGCTCAACTTCAGGATATTCTTCACCTACCCGGCTGACCACCTCGCGCCAGAGCTCAGACACTTCCAGCACGTTAGCCTTGTCCACTGAACAAAGCCGTTTATCGCGCTTCATGGCAATTTCGAATGCAGAGCGTGCAATACGCTCAATCTCTGCCTCATTATAGACCAGTGTATTGAACCCTTCCCGTTGTCCATTGTCCAGAGTGCGGATACCCCGTGGAGTACCAAAATAGATACCACCCGTCAGTTCACGCACAATCATGATATCCAGCCCGGATACAATTTCAGGCTTCAGGCTGGATGCACCGGTTAATGCCGGGTACATCAATGCCGGCCGCAGATTAGAAAATAATTGCAGTTCAGACCGCAGACCCAGCAGCGCCCGCTCAGGACGCAGTTCTCTATCGAGTGATTCATACTGTGGCCCTCCGACCGCTCCCAGCAGAATTGCATCTGCCTGCCGGGCAAGAGCCAGTGTCGCCTCAGGCAATGGATGACCTGTTTCGTCATAGGCTTCACCTCCAACTGTAGCCTGAGAAATCGTAATATCAAGCCCGGAGTTATCACGCAGCAATTCCAGCACTCGCACGGCCTGCTCAACAATCTCAGGGCCTATACCATCACCTGGCAGGACCAGTATTTTCTTACTCATTTATCTAAAAACCTCTTCTTTTATATCAGAGCAGCAAAAAGCTTTACTGAAAATTTCACTTTACGCTATGTCTGTGAACATCCATGGCGTGTTCTTAATGGCTTTCTGCTCATAGGCACGTATATCGTCCACATGCTGCAAGGTTAAAGCTATGTCATCGAGCCCTTGCAATAGACAATGCTTACGAAACTTGTCTACATCGAACGCTATTTTACTGCCATCTGGCGGCCA
>JAYEGM010000162.1:0-10676 GCA_034659075.1 Pseudomonadota bacterium | reverse complement strand
CTTCATACTCTGGCCTGGCACCAGTCAGCTCGATACTGCATTGCTGTGATTTGAGTAAATCATGGTAATGGATGTAAAGCATCATACCGGCAGAATCCACCTTCCCTACTTCTGACACATCCCATTGTATGGATGTATTTCGAAGAGAGCTGGAATATATTTCTAACGATTTCAGCACATCCTGAAGGGTCTCAGCCGTCCAGTCACCCAGGCATTTAAATATAACCGCACCACTTTTTGCCGCAATCTGTTGTACCCGAGCTTGCTGTAATTCCGAATATGTCATCCACTAAATACCCAATGATGAGAGATAGAAAAATCTGATTGATTTGTTCATTGAATTACTTTTCGAAAATGCCAGATAGATAGACTGAACATGGTAGACCCCAGTACGATAATACCAAGAATATCGTGCCAAACATGTTAATTAAAGGTGTCGGAGTGATTAAAATTAAATCACTCCGACACCTTTAACTCAAGCCTCATATGTTATTCATTTTCATACTTATTGGTAATAAATATTTCTCAAAGTATTTTTCTTTCTTGCCATTACGATCACTATAATCATGGATAATTGTCTTCCACCTCTGGGGTATTATCTGCTGGATAACATGAAGGGGGTATTCCCCATAAACGCTCAGCATTACCATGGGCTACATCATGAGCGGCACTGTCTGGTAATCTATTCAGTGCTTTATGCCATAGCTCAACAATTTTTTCGTAATCCTCAGTCCAATGGTCTTGGGTAACATTATCTAATGCAAAAATAAATCGCTTAGGATATTTTTTTAGTAGCCTCCTCCAACTCGGACTAAATTCACCATTGCTGAACATATTGATCCAGGGATGCTTTCTCTCGGCAGAAATTGGGTTACTGTGAGATATCATAAAATGGACATTTTCATTATTATCGAGAATCCACTCTACACGATCAGGGGGTAATTGCGCCATATGAATGAACACCACGGGATGATCAGTCATATCGAGTTCGTTCTGGTATAAATTGGTACAACGTTCTTCATACAAACTATGAGCTTCATAATTACCGAGATTTAAACCAACACGGCACAACGTTCGATACATCTGTATTTGCGTTCTTCTGGACATTGCTGCATCTTCGATATGCAGTATTAATGGCCATCCTTCCTGTTTAGCGACTTGATATAGATATTGCACCTCAGGATTTGTAGGATACATAACGACTTCCCCTGCATCGATACCTGGTTTTTCTTCGTGATATAAAAGAACTTCTCCCAGAGCATGAAACTTCCCACTATCGATACGTTGTTGGAGACGTAAGGGTTGGAGACGTGGGTATGAGTATGAGTAATAGTTACCCTTAACGGCAATAGCTGGATAGATTTTAGTTGTCCCGGAAGTGAGATCCGAAATATTCACGATAGTGTCATGGCTCTGACCTGCACGAGGATAGAGGATAGAACGAGCAACCTTTACAGACCCCATTTTCTGTAAGATAAAATCCTTGATTTCGTCCGCAGTCATTTCCTCCTCTGGCTCTGACTCCGTATCGATAAATTTTTCCACCTGGCTATGGGCATCAACAAAGTACAAGCCTTGGCAAATAGGAGGGTTCCACGGCACGATTCCGTCGTAGTCGTATGTTTGGCAACCAGTCAGTAGAACCTGTGCTAGTAGTAGAGTTATTAACTTGACCGAGCGAATTGGCCCGCGAAGTTTGTTCATATATTTGATTTTCATAATTGATTAGTTTCGTATTTTTAGCAATAACTCAGGAAATCATCGGCCTCGCAATTATGGGTAATTATAACATTTTAAAAACATACCTGAGCGAAGTTGTATTTGCTTAGACTTAAACTGACGGTTACAGTGCTAATGTCAGGTCAAGTTTATTCATCGGTGTATCTTGGATGCCTGCTGTTGGCCGTGAGCTGCCTATTTTTGAAGTAGCCTAAATCGTCTCTAGTCGACACGATGCAGGCATTGCAAACCATCAATAGTGACGATACTCCAAGCATCGAGCTAGACTCGTAATCAATGCCAAATGGGACCTGGTGATTCCGTCTGATATACTGATGAGAAATAATTCAATTATTAATGAGGGGATTAGCGTTGGACGACACTTTGGATGCTGATTGAGTAATAGCTTATGAAAAACACCCGGTATATTTGTTTGACGATCCTGTGTGCACTCAGCCTACAGGGTTGCAGTCCCCATCCAGGCGCTGGTCACTGGCAGGCAGTGGAAAATACCGACAGCAGCTTCAGCAAAATTACCGTGGAGATCGAGGGTAGAGCTGAATTGTTACCCACCGACAGGGCCGCAGAAACTCAACGCTGCTTCTGGTCCAGCAAGACTGCCGACGGCATCCAACTGCAATGCACCCAGGGAGATGATTCCGGTCTGGAATTTCTGTATCTGCTCACCGTCGATTCAAACAGCAATGAACCTGTAGCCACCCTCACCCAGGGGAGCAGGCAGATTGGGGTTTATCGCAGGCAGCCGCAGTTGTAGCTTGGGGTGAGTTTGCGAACCCCAACTAACAGGGGTAGATAAGAACACCATTTGTTGGGGTTCCTACCACTTTGCGGGGTGGTTTTTCATTTCTGGAGAATGTCCGCTGTTGGCCGATGGACACCCGACCTTCAGAGTAAGTTTATGTTTATCACTGCCCGAGCTGTGTTGAACAGCCGACCCGAAACGGTCATTCAGTGTCTCGCTTTTACAATATTGATAACGAGACCTTATTGCTGTAATTTTCAGTCAATACAATGATATATAAATCAATATTAGATTTTTATAATAATGATAACGAGACCGGAACGTGTCTCGTTAACAACTGTTATGCGTAAAAAGGATTAAAAGTGCAAGTAGGTACATTGATATTTTTCTCAGGAAAGATGGGAGCAGGAAAATCAACTAAATCGAAGCAGATTTCTCAAGAACGAAATGCTGTTTTGATCTCTGAAGATGAGTGGCTATCGAAGCTTTACCCAAATCAAATCACTTCATTTGATGATTACATCCATTATTCATCATTATTGAAACCGCTAGTCAAATCGCATGTTTTGGATATATTGAAAACAGGTACAAGTGTAGTTATGGATTTTCCTGCAAACACTGTAAAACAACGAATGTGGTTTAAAGAACTAATTACCGAAGCCAATGCACCAAATGAGCTTATCTATCTAAATGTAAGTAATGATATTTGCTTAAGACAAATAGAGAAAAGGCATTTAGAACAACCGGAACGGGCAATCTATGACACAGAATCAATGTTCATAGAAGTGACCAAGTATTTTCAGGAACCCTATCAAAGTGAAGGGTTTAATCTACAAGTTGTGAATCGAAACGCATAACAATGCGTTCGTGTGGGACGCTTGCTTCGCTTCGCGCCCCA
This sequence comes from Pseudomonadota bacterium, assembly GCA_034659075.1. Classification (GTDB taxonomy): domain Bacteria; phylum Pseudomonadota; class Gammaproteobacteria; order BMS3Bbin11; family BMS3Bbin11; genus BMS3Bbin11. The sequence goes on along the minus strand of JAYEGM010000162.1, from coordinate 7,296 downwards.
CAACTTTAACGTTATGCGACGTTGAAGGATTAGAAATGAATGGTGCTATTTTTTTCTTAAGTAAGTATGGAAGCACGGCGCAATATGCCAATTGGCTAGGTGAAGGAACTGGTTTGCCAGTATTTGATGTGAAAAGTGCCAACGCTGATCCATCGCAGTATGACTTTTTGGTCTTAGGCAGCCCGATAATCTACTACAAGGTCTTGAACCGCAAATGGGTGAAAAAGAATTTGACAAGCATTGAGAACAAGCCGGTTATCTTTTTCACTGTTTCTGGAGCCCCATCCGGGTCGAAACTTGATGGGTGGATCGCTGACAGCCTACCAGCATACTTTATTTCACAAATAAAACATGTTGCTCTACGTGGAAGGCAAAAACCAGAGGAACTTACTTGGTGGGACAGGCTGATGTTGAAAATCGGTGCCTTTAAAAACAAGGATCCCGAAGCCAGAAAAGAAGAGCTTAAAGGATTTGACTTCATGGATAAATCCAGCATTGAACCGATTATAAAACTGGTTCAGCAATTTCAGTCAGGTGAGACAGTATCTTTTAAACAAGTCGATCCTTCCCAGGTCACGCCAGAATGAAATACGTAGATACGCATAACAAAACGCATGCAAGACGGACAAAGTGCCCGCTACGCGTTCGCTTAGCCGTTGATGCGGGCGCTAGCTGTCACTATGACAACATAGGAGAAAAATTGAAAGAGAGCTGGTATTAAATTGAGCAACCATCCTGCCCACGATGTTTTCAATGAGATTTCTGATGATATACAGCTGCTGGGTGTTTGTTTATGAGTGATTTTTGGAAGAGGGAACTTATCGTGAAAAACATCATGATCTGCCTGTTTTTTCTTTGTGCACTATGTTCATGTTCATACATGAAACATGCTTCGATCCAGGCTGAATATGCTCGGATTCAAAAGGCTGATCCAGCGCAAGTCAACGTGAAGCATATGATCGACAGAGAGACCTATTTTGTTATTGGTCAAACCATCGACAAAAACGGCAGATACGCCAACCTACCCCTGGCCGTTGCCGCATATTCGAGTAAATTTAAACCACATGAACGTGTCGACACCATGTACTTTGCCGGAGCGGGAACCCATTTCGGCTTAAATTTGCCTGAAAGCGATTATCAACTGCTGGTTTTTGCCGACAGGGACAAGAATCAGATTTTCGATCAGACGGAAGTGATCGGCCAGAAGGCCATCTCCTTGAACCAGACGACCTCACCGGATAAGGTTCTGGATCGAATTGAAATTCGGTTATCCTCCCCCCACCGAGTTGACTGGGCCGATGCGATTACAAAGCCGAACCTCGCCGAGCCACAACAATCTTTATTCTTTCCAACTGGAACCATACGCAGCTTGGATAGCCCCCTATTTTCCGAAAACATTGCCACTCTAGGCTTGTACGATCCCGCGTCCTTTCTGGAAAAATCACCGACTATGTTTTATGCCCTGGAAGAGGATCTCGGATTCAAAATCCCAGTGGTATTTGTTCATGGTGTTGGCGGTTCCGTCCGTGACTTTGAACCGATCGTTAACCAGCTCGATCGAGAACGTTACAAACCCTGGTTTTTCTACTACCCCTCCGGTGGCGACCTGGACCAACTAGCAGAATTCTTCCACCGGATATTTCTCTCTGGAAAAGTCATTAAACTGGGTGAGATGCCGATGATCATCGTCGCGCACAGCATGGGCGGGCTGATAGTAAGGGAAGCTCTGAACAAGTATGACAACAGCCAGAAGGAGAACAAGATCGGCCTGTTGGTCACCATCGCCACCCCCTTTGTCGGGCACCCGGCGGCTGCTTCAGGCGAAAAGCATGGATTGATCGTGTTACCTTCCTGGCGCGATGTAAATCCGGAAAGCCGCTTCATCAATGAACTCTTCCGAAAGTCGTTGCCGAAAACTATCGAGCATCAACTGCTCTATGCCTACGACAATCCAGCGACTCTAAAAATCAGCAAAAACAGCGATGGCGTCGTGCCACTATCGAGCCAATTGCGCCTGGAGGCACAGCAGCAAGCGACGGGACAACTCGGTTTCGAAAGTAGCCATACAGGGATTCTGGAAAATGAAGAGATGATCGGTCATATCTTCGCGCGTATGGACCGGGTCAAAAACTTCTACCCGGAATCTCACCTGGAGGTATTTCGCCGCGGCGGCTATGAGGTGAAGTTAACTGACGACTATAGCCCGGTCAGTCAGTACGTCATCCATTCACTGGGGAGATACTGGATGGCCGTATCCAATGGAACCCTCAAACCCTTCTTCCCGGAACAGGAGAGATTTCTTCGCGTCATCAAAGGGGAAGAGTCTCCAAAATATGAAGTGGTCGAGGACTGGATGCGATTCGTCAAGGAATATCCTGAAATTGATCGTGATTGAGGTTTCATGATCCGCCAAAGCTACCCAAAACATCTAAGGTGTAGGATAGGGACTTCCTTTTTATCAGTCTAACAGAAAAAGGGAAGAATGAAGTTGTAAAGTAAAATTCAAAACCTAGGCTAACAAGACAAATGCACTCGGACAGCCAAAAGCTGTGCCGCTCGTACCTCGCTATGCAGCTTTTAGCTGCCGGAGATTTGCGACGTTAACCAATCGTCCGCTTCTGGCTGCGGTTTCAATCGGTCAAACAGCATGTTCAGAAGTTCCATCAGGCGTTCCTGCGTCTCGGTATTAAACTGTCTGATTTTTACTTTCAGTGTTGTATTCATTGTTGTATTTCCATAATGTTGTCAATTAGATGTAGTCAAATAACGACTACATAATGGATTGTACATGATAGATGCTGTAAGTGAATTACATAATCGACTACAATTTTACTTACACGTGAGGCAACCCTTATTAAATGGAGCAAACATGGCAAGATAAAAACGCAATACGGTAACCAGCATCCGCCTATTCCCCTCAATGAAGGCTCGTATTGAAGAGCAGGCTGGCAAGCATGGAGTGAAATTCAGCGAATGGGTAGAAGAAGCCCTGGAGAGGTCATTGCGGTCTGCCGAAGGCACGCAGCCTGAGGATGACATTGTTAACTTCGACTATATGGAAGGGATGACACCAGAGCAGAAGCGTGAAGAGCTACGGCACGAAATTGCCCGCATGGTGGCGGAAGAAGTTGATGTAAGGCTCAATCCTGGCAAAGGCAAAGAAAAGATTTCCCCTCAGGATGACTTCTTCAAGAAGCCAGGGGTTTGATGATTAAAAATTTCCCGCACTGATGCCAATGGCGCAGGGTGGTACGAGTGACCGCTCCCGACTCCCGACCTTCAGAGTAGGTTATCAGCCCGAGTGGTGTTGGACAGCTGCATCGACCCGAAGCGGTCTTTTAGCGTTTGGTTATATATGGTTGTTAGGTGTAGTCTATATCGCTGTTAGGTGGCTATGTATTCTCAAGCGAATCAATATATAGGGCGCATAATTGAAATTTAGAATCGACCAACAACGAAACAGAGGAACGAAAAATGAGCGATATTCTAGAACAAGCCAAGCTGTTTTTTGAAGCATGCGAAACCGGAAAGGGTTGGGACGTCTGCAAAACTTACTGCCACCCTGATGCAACATTCTCTGCACAAGCGGCGGCACTCGCTGGTCTAGATTCCCTTCAAGGTTATACTGAATGGATGAAAGGTCTACTCACACCAATTCCGGATGGTCATTATGAATTGAAGTTCTTCGCTGCGGATCGAGAACGTAAGAGTGTATCCGCTTACGCTGTGTTTCACGGTACTCAAACAGGGCCTGGTGGTCCAGGAGAACCAACCGGAAATACTATTTCGGCCGACTACGTCTATGCGATGCAATTTGAAGGAGGTCTCATTCGCCACATGACGAAAATCTGGAACGATACTATCAGCCTTCAACAACTTGGGTGGGTGTAGATTAAAGTCAAGAAAAGACACCTTTACAATACGCTCAAGCGGGGCAGTCAAGGCCTAGAGCCTTTGCTGTCCTTAGCTAAACGTTAGAAAGTGTCCGCTGTGTTCCTTAAGCAGCCGAGCTAAGAGCCGCCTTCGGGTGGTTTTTATTTCTCATAATTTACTGCTGTGTGCCGTAAACTGCCTATTTTGATAGCGATTAAATCTTCTCTTATCGAACCAAAGCCGTCTTAACGCTTAATCTCAGCGGTGGCTCACTATCCACTGGAGTGTCGTGATAGGCCAGCCATATTGAAATATACATGCATGGTTACCTCATTCCATTTTTGATCATTTCAATGACTTCTTTTTCTATCTCAACAACAACATCGTGCGCTGGACTATTATTGTAGGTTATTGTCGGACGAACGAATAAAGCTGTAGTGACTCCCTTTTTTTCAATCAAAGAAACATGCATGGGACACAGCCCAAGTATTTTTTGATCTTTGTTTCCAGCTCTATTAAGAAACCACCCGTTACAGAAAACAATGCTCCGAACTCCTGACAGTTCATTTTGATTATACTCGTCACCCCATTCATCAGCGAAAAATGCAAGATTCTTTCCAATATCCATTTCATAGAATAGATAGAAACGTGATTTATCTAGACTTGCCATCATATTGCTGTATACCTGTTTCATGGGCTTATCTACTGTAATTTCAAAAATGTTGTCGCTCTGAGAATGGACGTTAGTAGATATTAATAGAAACGGAATAAGTAGCATCAAACCAATGATTTTTTTCATAAGGCTAACTCCCTTCAAATGGCTTTCTCAGCCTAACAGTGAGTAGATTGATCATTGCGCAGTGGGAAATGTATATGCTACCAGATAGCTAGAAAAAACACATAAACCAGAAATGTTAGAAGGCCCGCTTATGGCCGGTAAGCGCCAATTCATACAGCACGAAACTGCTTTTAACTGGCTTCAGTCGCAGACAGCCGTTGTCGACCCAATTCAGTCATATATTGAGAGATACATAGAATGAAATAAGGAGTCAGTCAACTCCTTATTTATCCATAATATTCCTAGCTAACTTTAATAAATCAGAGACTGAGTTGAAGACAAAATCTCTGACACAAAGCTGGATGCACCTACGATAGTTGCACCCTTAATCAACTCTTCCTCATTAACCTGTCTTGACCCTACACATGGCCCACAGACATACATTTTTCCACCGGCTTCAATATAAGTTTCTATTAGTTCACTTAATTTCGGAAAACCATTTGCACTCACATGATCTGACATAAACTTTACAGCGAGCATACTTCCGTTACCTTGAAACCCCATCACTACTTCGACATCACCTGCTTGGGCAGCAGTTGCCATAACAAATGGAACCGTTGCCAATTCTGGATTTTCAGGGCCAGTAGTGACCATGATAAATAATTTTTTAGTCTCAACAGTCATTTTAATCCCTCCTAATCGATTCACTATACTCATGAGTATATTCTTATAAATTAATATATATTGCATTGATATACGTCAAAATATTCTCGCAGTTTTTAGAACAATTAAGAGGGATATGAATGGCAGGAATTGGCCGGTTAGCGCCATTTAAGGTTGCATGGAATCAGTTTGATCTGCTTACATCGGCCAGATGCCCGCAACCCAGTCCGGTCATTCACTTTTGTCTCCGGTAGCGGTGTTCGGTCTATCTGGCTACGTAATAACCTGGAGAACTTCAAAAAACGCTTAAAAGCTCTTGAAGAAAAAGTGGCCAAAGAAGGCATTATTCTCAGTGACGTGCAGGTTGCTGCTCTCGAGAAGAAAAAGCACGACGATGAGGCCTGTGGGGAGATTGAGACACATCATCCGGGCTACCTGGGGTCACAGGACACCTTCTACCTCGGTAATCTCAAAGGCGTTGGTCGTATCTACCAGCAGACCTTTATCTATACCTACAGCAAAGTGGTCTTTGCCAGGCTCTATACGACGAAAACGCCGATTACTGCTGCAGACATCCTCAATGACAAAGTCTTGCCATACTTCAAAGAACATGAACTGCCTATGCTACGCATCCTGACGGATCGCGGCACGGAGTATTGTGGTCGTGTTGATCACCATGATTACCAGCTCTATCTGGCAATCAATGACATTGATCACACCAAAACAAAGGCGATGTCACCCCAGGCAAATGGAATCTGTGAACGGTTCCATAAAACGATTCTGAATGAGTTTTACCAGGTCACATTCAGGAAAAATCTTTATTCAAACATGGAGGATCTGCAAAAAGATCTGGACGCTTGGGTGGATTACTATAACAATGACCGAACTCATCAAGGAAAGAAATGCTGTGGCCGTACGCCACTGGATACTTTGCTCGATGGTAAATCGATTTGGGTGGAAAAGAATTTAGCTCAAATCTAATCTAACAGACACCCTAAAAAACGGGTAACTGTCAGATCAAGTCTGAGCTACAGATCAGAGATTCCTTAAGTGATCCTTCACATATCGCATTATCTGTGCCGTCAGAATTGGGCTGTGATACTGTCAGAAGACTGCTGCTAACGATTAAGGAAGGATGAAAGCAAGGTCTGTGCTTTGAACACAGATATGATAGAGGGACGTTGAGATGACTGACAAAATCCAGGTTGGCGGCCTGCATGTCGCCGAAGTACTGCACGAACTGGTACAGAACGAAATCTTACCGGGTTTGGGTATTGAAGCAGACGCCTTCTGGGCAAGCCTTGAACATTGCATCGATGTGTTCGGGCCACGCAACAGGGCTCTCATTGAGAAACGTGAAACCTTGCAGCGGCAGATCGATGACTGGCACCTTCATCGAGCCGGCCTGCCCCATGATGCCACCGGCTACCGGGAGTTCCTCGAATCGATAGGCTACCTGCTGCCGGAAGGTGATGATTTCACCATTACCACCAGGGGCACCGATCTCGAGATTCATAGCATTGCAGGTCCCCAGCTGGTCGTCCCGGTCACGAATGCACGCTATGCCCTGAACGCCACCAATGCACGCTGGGGGAGCCTGTACGATTCGCTGTATGGCACGGATGTGATCCCGGATGACGGGGAGCTGGCCCGTGGCGATACGTTTAATTCTGCACGCGCGCGTCAGTCGATCCGCTACGCGATGGATTTTCTTGATGCCGCTGTGCCGCTGCAAACAGGCGGTCACGCCGACGTGGCTGGTTATGAAATCATCAAGGGGGTCCTGAAACTGCAGCAGGTAGATGGCCAGATCAGCGGACTGGCACGACCTGGCCAGTTTTCCGGCTACTGCGGCCCCCCGGAGCTGCCTTCAGCGATCCTTCTGCGCAACCATGGCCTGCACATCGAAATTTCTATCGATCCTGATCACTATCTGGCACGCTTCCACCCGGCCAGCATTTGTGATGTTCAGATGGAGGCCG
>JAYEGM010000161.1:0-2665 GCA_034659075.1 Pseudomonadota bacterium | reverse complement strand
GTGTTTCTGGTGCTTGCGTTTGTTATTTGTGTTTATATTTACCTTAGAAACACGAAAAATCAGGTTAAAGGTTAAAGGGGAAAGGTTAAAGAAAGGTCAAAATCGTCTTTCCGGCATGTTTCTAGCCGGAATCCAGGGTTTCTTCGATTAGTAAAAAACATGAATACCGGCACGACGTGAGTGTTGGTAAGCTGTAAAAACAGTAGCAAAAGGCTTTCGGGTTTGACTTTCCTTTAGCCTTTAGCCTTTAGCCTTTAGCCTTTAGCACGATATTATTTATTCCAGTTTCAGCGATCGTAAAAACGGTATCGTTATCAAGCGCTTCTGCTCCAGGCTCGCCTGATCTATCTGGTCGAGGATTTTAAAAAGGTTCCCCGTTTCCCGCCGGTATCGGTTTAGAATAAACTTTACTGCTCCCTCCGATATTTCGAAACCTCGATCGGATGCCCGCTCCTGCAGAGCAGTAATTTTCTGCTCATCACCTAGCGGCAGCACCTGATAGGTTAAACCTGACATTAAACGCGTCACCAGGTCACGCAGACCCAGGGCCAGGCTAGTTGGCGGCTTGATCGCCGAAATAATGATCGACTTATTTTTATCACGTGCCAGGTTGCAAAGCTGAAATAGTTTTTCTTCCCATTCTGCCATCCCCGCGATGTTATCAAGACCATCGATGAGATAAATATCATGGTCATTGAGATCAGATAGCAGTGCCTCACTGCTCTGTTCAGCTGATAGATCAGACAACGATATAAACCAGGGCTTTTGTTCATTTTCTTCGGCAAGTCGATAACAGGAATTCAGTAAATGACTTTTGCCACCACCCGATTCACCCCAGATAAATAGCGGTGCCAGCACTTCTTTTCCTTCGGCCACCCTGATCATATGATGCTTCAATTCTGCGTTATGGCCAGTAACAAAACTGTCAAAGCTGACTTTGTCCCGCAATGAAACATCCAGCGCCATCTGGCCATTTTGCCTGGTCATCAGCCTTGTCTAGCCGTCTTTAGGGACATTCTTATCTTCATTCGCATTTTCAACCATCTCGATCTCCTCTTTCACAATCCAGACCCAGACATAATGCACACCGCTGAGTATTGTTGTAATAAAGGTGGCATAGATCAGATACTCAGTAAATGTGGTGTACTCCAGACCAAAGGTCTTCTGTGCAAGAATGTTAACGACAAGCAATATCTGGGTAAAGGTATTGAGCTTGCTCAAATAACTCGGCGCCATCTTGACCTGGCCGTAAAACGCCACATAAATCAGGCTTCCTGCCAAAATGAGGACATCCCGGAAGATGACGGTCAGGAATAGCCAGAACGGCAGATCACCCAGTAGCATAAGCATCAGGTAGCTGCTGAATATCAGCGCCTTGTCGGCCAGCGGGTCCAGTATAGCGCCAAGCTCGGAGGCCATATCAAAGCGCTTGGCAATGAAGCCGTCCAGCCCGTCGGAGATACCCGAGACCAGGAACACGAAAAAGGCCCAGCCATATTCATGCTCATGCAATAATATGATCAGAACGGGTACCGTCGCAATCCGGAACATCGTAATAATATTAGGGATGGTTGTAATCAAGCTAACCTCATAAAAATAACTATAGTTTTAAGTATCAAGTTTTAAGGGAGCCTCTATTAATTCAACTATTCCGTCATTGCGAGCGCAGCGCGGCAATCTCATTGAATACAAACAATGGCTTAGAGATTGCCACGTCACTTCGTTCCTCGCAATGACGAATTAATAGAGGTGCCCTTAAGTTTCAAGAAAACCCTGATGAATTCAACAGCATATCAATAACCACATTCAGAGACTTACTAAAAACCTGACAGAACCCCTGAAGGTCATGATAAAATGTGACGCTAACTTTACCATATAGGAGCCAGCCGTGGCTGATTCAAATTCTGGCCTGACTTATCGTGATTCTGGTGTCGATATTGATGCCGGTGAATCACTCGTCGATGCGATTAAACCCATAGCCAAAGCTACCCGTCGACCGGGCTGCATGGATGAACTCGGTGGCTTCGGCGCAATGTTCCAGATTCCAGCCGGTTATAAAGAGCCGATCCTGGTCTCAGGTACCGATGGCGTAGGTACCAAGCTGCGGCTCGCCATTGACAGTGGGATTCATGACACCATCGGCATCGATCTGGTCGCCATGTGCGCCAATGACATCCTGGTACAGGGGGCCGAGCCTCTGTTCTTCCTCGATTATTTTGCCACTGGAAAGCTTGATGTCGATACCGCCGCCACCATCGTGCGCGGTATTGGCGATGGCTGCAAACTGGCCGGCGCCGCATTAATCGGCGGTGAGACAGCCGAAATGCCGGGCATGTATGCTGATGGAGATTATGACCTGGCAGGCTTCTGTGTCGGTGTGGTCGAAAAATCATCCATCATTGACGGCTCAGAAGTTGCTGCAGGGGATGTGCTTATCGCCCTGCAGTCATCCGGTCCGCACTCCAATGGCTATTCACTCATTCGTAAGGTCATCGAAGTCTCAAATGCAGACCTCGATCAGGCCTTCGGCGATACGACACTTGCCCGCGCCCTGCTCGAACCGACACGTATATACGTCAAATCACTACAGAACCTGATCAAAGAAATACCATTGCATGCCCTGGCCCATATCACCGGCGGAGGCCTGTCAGGCAACATATGCCGG
>JAYEGM010000160.1:0-10826 GCA_034659075.1 Pseudomonadota bacterium | reverse complement strand
CAGCCGCTGCCGCTTGATGTGATTGTTTGAAAATCAGTTTCAAGTTTCAAGTTTCAAGTTTCAAGTTTCAAGACGAAAGACGAAAGACGAAAGACGAAAGACGAAAGAAAACTGCTATAGATTTCTTTAGTCCTTAGTACGCAGCAATCATTTTCAAATCTCACCAGAACGTATAACCAGCAACTTCTCCACCGTCATATCTCTGTAAGTGTAAGGTATACCGCCTGTTCCATAGCCGGAAACCCGTCTGCCGGCAAAGGGCATCCAGTCTACTCTAAAGGCTGTATGGTCATTGACCATAACTGCCGCTGCATCGAGTCTTTTGTAGGCCCACATCGCTGTGTCGAGATTTTTTGTGAAAACGGCTGCCTGAAAAGAATAGGGCAGGGAATTTGCACGCTGCATGGCTTGATCCATGTCACTACAGGAATAAATACAGATTACAGGGCCGAACACTTCATTCTGACTGATGGTTGCTGTATCGGGAGGGTCAAGAAGAACTGTTGCCGGGTAGCATGTATCAGATATCGGGCTGCCGCCGCTTAACAGCAGGGCGCCATCTGAGATAGCCTGTTTGACCCATTCATCAACTCTTTCAACTTCAGCGGTGCGGATCAGCGGGCCGATATCGGTAGACTCTAATGTCGGGTCACCCACTGTCATGGCATTCCCTAAATCGGCGATGCGGCTGGCAATTTGTACAGCTTTCTCAGCGGGTACGTAAACTCGCTGCACTGAGACGCAGACCTGTCCTGCGTGGTAGAAGCCGGCTTTGGCTATAAGCGGCAGGGCATCATCGAGATCTGCATCTTCAGCGACAATGACGGGTGCCACCCCTCCGTGTTCCAGCGCACATCTTGCACCGGGTGCCAGTTTTGATCGAAGCATCCAGCCTACACGGCCACTGCCGATGAAGCTGAAGAAGGCCACACGGGAATCACTCGCGAGTTTTTCAGCGGTAGCATTATCATCAACCACGCAGGCTTGCGCCCATTCTTCAGGCAGGCCAGCCTCACGTAGTATGGAAATAAAGCGCATACAGGATAGAGGAGTGTCACCGGCGGGTTTTATTATTACCGGGCAACCGGAAGCAATAGCCGGCCCAACCTGGTGGACGATTAGATTAAGCGGGTGATTGAAGGCGCTGATAGCGACCACAACTCCGATCGCTTCACGGTGTGTAAAGGCAAGTCTGCCACTGGATGCAGGATTAATGCCCATGGCAATTTCCTTGCCGGTTTCATGACGAAGAAGCTCCGCACAATTTCGGACACCGTCAATTGCACGGGTGACTTCTACACGAGAGTCAATCAGTGGTTTGCCACCTTCTCTCGCCGCTTCAACGGCGAGGTATTCAAAGCGCTCCTGCATAATGACAGCAGTTTTTTCAAGTACTGCTATACGCTGCTCGCCACTTAGCCAGCTATCACTGTCACGGTAAAGCTTGTCGGCTGTATCGAGTGCCAGTTCAATGGCATCAGGGTTTGCTATTTTCACCGTCCCGATGATGCTGCCATCATAGGGTGAGGTGACATCTAGTATGCCGCTACTCTCAGCACCGGCAATCATTACAGGATAATTTTCTGACATACTGTTTCTCCAGTCCTTTTCTTTGTGTTAAAACCTGGTAGTCCTTAAATTTGTAGGTTGGGCTGAGCGAAGCCCAACGTGCTACTGCGACCATCCTGGCAATCTCATGCAAACTACAGATTTTACTTCAATCACGCCTCATGGGTAATGCGTTCGTATTGGGTTATGTTGGGCTTCGCAGTACTACGCTCAACGCCAACCTACATATCCACCGCCTAAAATCGAGGAGGCGCGGATTCCCTGTCTGGGACTCTAAATTGGACAGACCAGTTCACCAAGCTGCTCAGTCAGCTTCATATTTTCGGAGTAATCCACCGGGCAATCAATGATGACTACTGTGTTATCTGCGATTGCACGTTTGATGGTGGGTACCAGGTTATTTGCTGATTCAACACAATAGGCCTTTGCGCCGAAACTTTCTGCATATTTAATAAAATCGGGATTATTAAAATCTATGTTGCTTGGGCGGCCAAAATGTCGCATCTGGTGCCAGCGTATCAATCCATATTGTGAGTCGGTCCAGATGATAATTATGACAGGTGTTCCTACTCGAAGTGCAGTTTCAATTTCCTGTGAATTCATCATGAAACCGGCATCACCGGTCACTGCGACAATGGTTTTATCGGGGTGCTGCAATTTAGCCGCAAGGGCACCCGGAACCGCTATTCCCATCGAGGCAAAACCGTTGGATATGATGCATGTATTTGGCCTTTCAGCCTGGTACATGCGTGCTATCCACATTTTATGTGCACCGACATCAGAGATAACGATATCATCAGCATTAAGCACCTGGCGGATATCCCATAGTATCTTCTGTGGCTTTAACGGGAAAGACTGGCTGTCAGCATGTGCTGCAACAACATCGACTATTGTCTGTCTAAGATGTTGGGCATTATTTTCCTGATTCGGTGTAGCGAGTTCCGCTATACCCTGTAGTCCACGGGAAATGCTGCCGATGACACCGCACTCTACGATATAGTATTCATCTACCTCGGCGGCTGATGGATTGATATGAATCAGTTTAGATTTTTTATCATGATTCCATAGCTCAGGGTGGTATTCGACGATGTCATAGCCCACGCAGATAATCACATCAGCCCGGTCGAAGCCGCAGGAGACATAGTCACTGGCCTGCAGGCCAACGGCACCCAGTGAAAGCTCATGTGAAAAAGGAATGGCACCTTTTGCCATGAATGTTGTAGCTACCGGGATATTAAGCTTCTCAGCAAAGCTAACCAGGTCCTCTGAGGCTTGTCCTCGTATTACGCCGTTGCCAGCCATAATTAGTGGAAAGCGGGCGTTTGAAATAAGTTCTGCCGCCTGTATCATTTTTGACTCAGGCGGTGTCGGCGGCTCTGCACTCTGGACTTTAAGCGGTTCTTTGTCGATGACTTCTGCTCCTGCGATATTTTCCGGTAAATCAATAAAACAGCCGCCGGGTTTTTCAGCCTGCGAAACCTTGAATGCCTTGCGAATAATCTCAGGAATTATTTCCGGTTCGCGAGCCTGGGTACTGTACTTGGAGATGGGTTCAAACAGGTTGACAAGGTCCAGTATTTGATGACTTTCTTTATGTAAGCGGGTTGTTGCACCCTGGCCGGCAATGCCGACTATAGGTGCATGATCCATGTTTGCATCCGCAAAGCCGGTGATCAGGTTTGTGGCGCCCGGCCCGAGGGTTGCAAGACATACCCCGGCCTTGCCAGTCAGTCGCCCCTGTACATCTGCCATGAATGCCGCACCCTGTTCATGCCGCGTTGTAATAAAGGTGATTGAACTATCCAGCAGCACATCCATCACTGCAATATTTTCTTCCCCGGGAATGCCGTAGATATATTCGACCTCTTCATTTTCCAGACAGCGGACAAAAAGTTCAGCTCCATTCATTTTTGGTTTCCTTATTATGTTCTTATCGTTATATGTCCTTATTGTAACCAATGTAGACCAATTATTATTAAGCGAGTTCAGCTAATAAAAATAATTATTCGAGAAGAGATATGAAATGATCCTTTTTCTTAGATGACTGTTGAAAAAGGAGTTTATTGTATTTATAGATTAGCTGTGGTGAAGGTTGTTTTCATAATCAGTCAATATCTACTCAGAGTAGAGAGTAGTCTAAAGTACTTACTCTCTTTTAAGTCATAGACCATCTTCCCAGGTTAGTTCTATGTGAAACATCAATCTTGACAAAAATGTAACTAATTAGTTAATATAAGCCAAATTGTAACTAATTAGTTAAATTGTGAGCAAAAAAACGATGGAAAAGAAAGGCTGGCGAATCCGTACCGAAGGCAGATTTAAATATTTTTCGGATGTCGTTTATGTTAATAAATACAAGGTGTTATTTGCAATTCTGACTATGGTTATTGCTCTTGCTAGCAATCTGCCAAATATCACCTTTGATACCTCAACGGAAGGTTTTCTATATAAGGATGACCCACAAATTCTCGCATACAATGATTTCAGAAATCAGTTTGGTCGGGATGAAAAGATTATTATCGCTATTAAAACCCAGGATGTATTTGAGCCATCATTTCTAAAAACCTTATTCGCACTACATAATGATATTGAACAAAATGCTCCTTACATAAATGAGGTCAATTCTTTAATGAATGCCCGTAAAACTACGGGTAGTGAAGAAGAATTGATCGTAGAAGATCTGTTTGAAGAGGGTATACTGTCAGATGCTAAAGAGCTGGCAGAGATTAAGCAGTTTGCCATTTCTAATCCTATCTATGAAAATTTATATCTTAGTGAAGATGCCACTTTCACTACTATCATAATCACAACTCAAACTTATACCTCAATCGGTGTAACAACTGAAAGTGAAAGCGATATGCTTGAAAGTGGGTTTGATGATGACGCTGGTTTTAGCGAAAAGAGCACAAAGGAGTCTGTCTTACCAAATACCGGTTATATTGCCACAGAGAACCTGGAATTTATAAACGTACTGGAAACGAATCAATTAATACAAGTGGTTGAGGGAATAATTGAGAAATATAAAAGTGATGATATGAACATTTATATCGCAGGTTCACCCATCGTGACAAAAAATCTGCAAGCCTCTTTGATCAGTGATATGTCGACCTTTATTTTGTATGTAATCATTACCATCGCATTTTTGCTGATGGTTATGTTTAAACGACTAAGTGGAATTATTTTACCGCTATTAATCGTTGTATTAACTCTGCTTTCGACCGTGGGATCTATGGCACTAGTAGGTGCACCCATTACCGCCATGACGCAAATCCTGCCATCTCTATTGTTGGCCATTGGTGTTGGTGCATCTGTGCATCTCCTGGCAATGTTTTATAAAAAGTATGATGAAGTGAAAGATAAGAAGTCAGCAATGTCATATGCACTGGGGCACTCTGGTCTTGCTATCTTTATGACCTCATTAACAACGGCCGCATCACTTGCAGCATTTTCTATTTCAGATATTGCTCCAGTGGCTAACCTTGGTATTTTTGCAGCTTTAGGCGTCAGCTATCAATTGATACTGACACTTGTCTTTTTACCTGCACTCATTAGTCTTTTACCAATAAAAGCCAAACAACATTCGGTTGATGAAAAGCCGATGCTGCTTGATCGGCTGGTACACAACCTGGGCGTTATTTCATTCACATACCCCAAAACCATTGTAAGCATTGGAGCCCTGATCATAATTGTAGCATTCGCCCTGGCTTCTACTATGCAGTTTTCACATAACCCCTTGCACTGGTTCGCTGTAGATAATGAAGTACGTATTAATACTGAAACGATAGATAAACAATTAAAGGGCTCGATTACTATTGAAGTGGTATTAGATACGCAAAAGGAAAACGGTGTATACGAACCT
The DNA here is from genome assembly GCA_034659075.1 of Pseudomonadota bacterium. GTDB lineage: Bacteria > Pseudomonadota > Gammaproteobacteria > BMS3Bbin11 > BMS3Bbin11 > BMS3Bbin11. The sequence continues at coordinate 5,398 of JAYEGM010000160.1, read as the reverse complement.
CATTTTTTAAATAGCATCGAAGAACTAACTGAAAAAATATACACCTTTAAGGGTGAAAACTATTTCATCGGTAAGATAATTTCGATCAACGATGTAATCAAGGAGATAAATAAAGCACTCAATGAAAATAGACAGAGTGAATACAGAGTGCCTCAAGACAAAGATTTAATCGCACAGGAATTTTTACTTTTTGAAAATAGTGGTAGCGATGACCTTGAAGACATCGTCGATACAAGGTTTTCTAAAACACGGCTATCAATAAAAGCACCCTGGGTAGATTCTGTTGAATATGTAGAGTTAATGGATGAGCTTGAAATACTTTTAAACGATGCTTTTAAAGAAACTGCAACAGTATCCATCACCGGAACATTACCGATCTTATCGGACACCATAACCAAATCAATAAGAAGTAGTATTGAAAGTTACATTATCGCTTTTGTTGTAATTGCCGTCTTGATGATAATTCTTTTAGGCAGTTTCAAACTTGGGCTGCTAAGCATGTTTCCAAATCTCACACCCATTATGATCGGTGTTGCCTTGATGGTAGTGCTTGATATGCCATTGGACATGTTTACCATTTTAATTGGCGCCATTGCTATCGGTATGGTGGTTGATGACACTATCCATTTTATGCACAACTTCAGGCGCTATTACGCACAAACTAACAATGTCGATGAAGCGATATTACTCACCGTTAACTCAACGGGTCGCGCAATCTTTATTACCTCTATCGTACTTAGTTCAGGCTTTTTTGTTTTCATGTTTGCCAGCATGACAAATTTATACAACTTTGGCCTGATTACTGGTGTCATCATCTTGATGGCGATGGCTTCGGATCTGATTTTAGTCGGTGCGATGATGAAGCTCGTCATCAAACCAAAGAAACAATTAGGACAACAACATGGTTAAAGTTAAAACATCTCAGAAGATACTAAGCTGTGCGATCAGGATGTTTGCGCAACATGGCTATGGTGGCACCATCATGGATGAGCTGGCTGAGCAATGTGGTGTAAATAAAGCTAGCATTTATTACCACCATAAAGACAAAGCCACACTTTATGAAAGTGCGCTCATTGCGCTTTTTACCCCAATTGCAGATGCAGTTATTGAGGCAGTAAAGTCTGAATCCACACCTGTAGGAAAGCTTGAGCGTCACATAAAAGAATTTGCCATAGCCAATGCAGAACACCCTGATTTTGCTGCAATTCTTATGCGTGAAATGGCATCAGGTGGTGCAAATATGCCAGTACGTGCACGAGAGCAAATGCAGCGCATTCTTTTTTTGCTTAGAGAAATATTACAGAAGGGTGAATCACAAAATATTTTTAAATCATCCGACCCGTTGATTATTCACTTTATGATAGTAGGAACGATAAATCTTTTTGTGGCAAGCATTCCTTTACGAAATTCTTTACCTGAAAAAGGCCAGTTAAATAATAGAGATATTGAATCTGCCTATGAGCAAGTAACTGAAACAATTCTTTCTTCTTTGATAATCAAATAAACATTCAACATTAATCCATCGAGAAATAACCATGATAATTAAATATATATTATTAGCGGGCGTACTGTTTTTTCCAATTAGTCTTTTTGCCATCACAGCAGATGAAATAGCTAAACAGGTAGATGAACGTGATGAGGGCGATAAATCCATCTCAACCATGGAAATGATACTGATTGATAAGCATGGCAATAATCGTGTCAGAAAAATGAAAAATTACGCAATGGATAAAGGGCAGGATACTCAAAGTGTTATATTTTTCCTGTCACCCGCTGATGTTAAAAATACCGCATTTCTAACTTATGATTATGATGACTCTGACAAAAATGATGATCAATGGTTATACCTGCCTGCGCTAAAAAAAACAAAACGCATCGCTTCAAGTGATAAAAGCAGTTCCTTCATGGGGTCGGACTTTACCTATTCAGATATGACTTCTCGTAACATTGATGATTACACGTATCGCATTGCTAAGGAGACCAGTGTTCGTGATCACAAGGTATGGGTTATGGAAAGTGTTCCTAAAACTCAAAAAACCATCGATGAAACTGGTTATACCAAATCCTATATGTATGTACGTCAGGATAACTTCGTTGTCGTTCGTGCGCTCCATATTCTCAAAGAAAGTGGAAAGAAAAAATATCTTGATGTAAAAAAACTGGAAAATATTGATGGCATCTGGGTTGCAACTGAGATCGAGATGAAAACTACTAAAGATAAAAATACTCTCCACAGAACCATCTTAAAACTTGATGATGTGAAGTATAACCAGGATCTAGATGACGCTTTCTTTAGTGTAAGACGTATCGAGAAAGGACTCTAAGATGAAATCAAGAAGCCTTGTTATGGGGCTCTTCTTGTTTACTCTATTTTCTGGAAATCTTGCAGCAGATGAACTGGAGGAGGCACTGCGTGGCTTTGATGATTTTGATAATGCATCTACCAATGAATCAGCCAAAACGCCCGGTGCTGACCTCGGCGACCTGGATGAAAGTGGCTTTGATGATGTAGACACTAATAACGTCGGTATTGATATTTCAAATGCTGCTTTGCTAGAAAAAAAGTCCGACTGGTATAGCTTCAGCGGTTATACCTCATTTCATGCTGCATATAATTATGCTCAAAAAAGTGAAAGTGTTGTCGCCCCAGGTGATATGCTAATGGACTTCAGTGGCTTGTCACGTGCCAGGATTAAAGGCGCTTTGACCCTTGATATGAAACATGGTGAGAACTGGCGCACCAGGTTTGATGTTCTCGCCTGGTACGACGCCTCATGGAGCATTAACGGTAGAGATAATTATACAGAGGACGTACTTGATACCTACGAATCGTTTTATGACATCAAAGATGCATACATTCAGGGGGCGCTGACAAAAAGTTTAGACCTTAAGTTTGGCCGTCAGGTTGTTATCTGGGGGAAGTCTGACTCCATACGTATTACCGATATCATCAATCCCTTAGATAATCGTGAACCGGGAATGGTGGATATAGAGGATCTACGTTTAAGTGAAACCATGACGAAGCTGGACTATTATTTCGGTGACTGGGGCTTAAGCGGTATTATCATCCATGAAACCAGGCTGGAAATAGAAGCAGCTTTTGGTAGTGATTACCGACCCAGTAATATTTTTGGTGCTCCCATACCGTATGATAAATTTCCTGATAGAGAAGATCCGCAATGGAATTTAAAAAATACCCAGTATGCAATGAGTCTGGATGGGCGCTTTAGTGGCTGGGATCTCTCTTTTTATGGGGCGCAGGTATTTGATAACCGCTTTGACATAGAGAAAGTTGGTGAAGTACCCGTTCGTACCTACGATATAGTCAATATGGGGGGCATTGCCAGTAATATTGTTTCAGGCGGCTGGCTATTCAAAGCTGAAGCGGCATTGATTAATGATATCAACTACCGCAGTACAGGTAGAAAAAATCGTCTGGATGCCCTTATCGGTTTTGATTTTAATGGACTAAAAGACACTGTTATTTCAGTAGAACTCGCCAATCGTCATATCTTCAATTATGAGGAAAAAATGCTGACTTTAACGCTGCAGGAAGCTGTCGCAGAAAATACATTCCCTGATTTTGTACGCCAGGACAGTATACAGATTGCTTTTCGTACTTCCTATAGTTTTGATCACGACAATGCCACGGCTAATTACCTGTTATCTTTAGCCGGAGGAAATGGACCCGGTGACAGTTTTGATGGGGGTTTCCAGCGTCTGTGGATAGATTATAAATACACGGATGCAGTTTCTTTAAATGCAGGTGTTGTCGATTATATCGGTGGTGATGGCATTATTCCTTTTTACCGAGCAATAGAAAATAATGACCGTGTGTTTGCTGAAATAAAATACAGCTTTTAATTCTGGAATGCTCATTTCCACTACCATGGGGGCTCAGATTATTAACAATACTATCGAATCCAGAACCTGAGTTGTTTACTGATAAGATTGAGATCAGGTTTTCTGATCTGCGATATGATCACATAAGAGAAAAGGCCACCAGGGATAGCAGTTAGTCTGATCCCATAGCTGATTAAAATGTTAAGAAAAGGAATTAAAAAATTAGTAGACATACCTAATGTCGGTATTGCTATTGAAAAGGATTTCATACTCCTGGGAATAAAGAAACCATTTGAGTTGGTAGGCAGGGACCCTTATCAAATGTATAAAGATCTTTGCCAGGTCACCGGCAAGAGACACGATCCCTGTGTCATTGATGTGTTTATTTCGGCGGTAAGATACATGGAAGGAGGCCCGCCTAGGAAATGGTGGGAGTTCACCAGAGAGCGCAAGCAGAAAGAGCTGTCTCTATAAGGAAGAGGAGAGAAAGCATGATAAAGATACTGGCAATAAATGGTTCATACCGGGATGATGGTATTACCGATCAAGCTGTCGAAGCTATGGTGCGGACTGTCGAGGAAGGTGGTGCAGAGATTGAGCTTATCCTTCTTCGTGAATATCCTGTCGAGTTTTGTCTTAATTGCAGAGAGTGTACCCAACAGCCCGGTGATGCCCCTGGAGAGTGTGTGCAGCATGATAGAATGCAGGAATTAATCAATAAAATAGAGTGGGCTGATGGTTTTATTCTCGCCTCACCCACTAACTTTGGATCGGTCACGGCAATCTTTAAACGTTTTATGGAGCGCCTGATTGTTTATGCCTATTGGCCGTGGGACATGAATTCACCCCGGTTTAGAAAATCGAATGTGCCAAAGAAAAAAGCAGTTCTTATTTCCTCATGTGCAGCTCCGGGGATTTTAGGGCGCTGGATTTATGGAACGCATAAACAACTCAAGATGACAGCACAAACTATCGGTGCTGACACAGTTGGCACACTATTTACTGGTATGATTGCCAAACAACCGCACCCGGAACTGCCGGAACCTGTGCAGGCAAAGATCAGGAAACTGGTGAAAAAGTTGCTTTAAGGATTCCTTGATGTGTCTGGACGAAGTAGATTACGTTTTAAATATTCAGGTTTGAGCGATGAAAACAATGAAAGCACTGGTAAAAAAATACGCTAAAGAAGGTTTGTGGCTGGAAGATGTAGCTGTCCCGGAAGTGGGCAATAATGACGTTTTGGTCAAGATCCAGAAAACGGCTATTTGCGGCACGGATATCCACATTTATAACTGGGATGAGTGGGCTCAGAAAACAATTCCCGTACCGATGACGATTGGCCATGAGTTTGCCGGTGTTGTTGCCGAACTGGGGGACAATGTCGAAGGTATAAATATTGGTGATGTGGTTTCCGGTGAAGGACACATTGTTTGCGAACGCTGTCGTAATTGTCTGGCGGGTCGACGCCACCTTTGCCCAAATACTATCGGTATCGGTGTTAACCGCACGGGGTGTTTTGCTGAGTATCTTTCAATTCCTGCAAAGAATGTATTCA
>JAYEGM010000159.1:0-2703 GCA_034659075.1 Pseudomonadota bacterium | reverse complement strand
GAGGACGGCGGGAGTAATCCCGCCTCCTACTCGATTCTGGAAAATGGAAGTCGGAAGTCGGAAGTCGGAAGTCGGAAGTCGGAAGTCGGAAGTCGGAAGTCGGAAGTCGGAAGTCGGAAGTCGGAAGTTCACAGACTAGAACCAAAACCCAAATTCGCAAAGATTTTAACTTGAAACTTGAAACTTGAAACTTGAAACTTGAAACTTGAAACTTACTTCCTAAACTTCCCCCAAATATCAAACCGGTGCTCGGTGCCATCCAGCAGGCGCTGAATATTAGCCCTATGCGTAAATATCACCAGCCCTGAAGCGGCAAGGGTAAACACGCCCAGCGGCGAAAGAAAGCCTCCTGGCAGCCACAAACCGGCAAACAAAGCGGCCGCAATACCTGCGCCGATCGAGGCAAGCCCAACATAACCTGTTGATAACAGAATTACTAGCCAGCCAACCAGCCCTGCCAGCAGTATCGCCGGGGACAGTCCCAACATGACGCCCAGCAGTGTAGCCACGCCCTTGCCGCCCTTGAAGCCGAAGAAAACAGGGTAAAGATGACCAAAAAATGCAGCCAGTCCGCATAGTACCTGAAGCCATTCAACAGATATTATCGTTTGTGACTCAATCGGCCAGGGCAATAATGCAATAACTGTAACGGCGAGCAAACCTTTCAATATATCAATCAGAAAGACACCTGCAGCAAAGGCCTTACCATGTGCGCGCAATGCATTGGTTGCCCCCGCACTTTTACTGCCGACAGTGCGGATATCGTCTGCGCCCACCAGTTTACCCAGTATCAAGCCACCCATCAGTGAGCCCAACAGGTAAGACAGTAAAATTTTTAGTATAATCTCAATCATTCTAACCTCTGCTATTTATTAGCTGAAGCATACACCGGCTGCCGTACCTGTGACCAGACTGAAACTTTTTTTGCCGTTTTCTCTTTTTAACAGACAACTCTCGTTTTGAGAAAAGATCATATGGACCTACCCAGAAACCCTACCCGTGCTGTCAAGGTTGGCAGTATTATTATTGGCGACAGCAATCAGATTGTTGTACAAAGCATGTGTGCAACCCGTACACAGGACATCGAGGCTACAGTCAGTCAGACGAACGACCTGCATCAGGCAGGTGCAGGCATTGTTCGAATTGCAGTCGATAATCGAAAAGATGCCGCGGCACTTGAAAAAATACGTGATCAGACCGAGGCCAACCTGTCGATAGACCTGCAGGAACATTACCGTATGGCTGAACTGGTTGCCCCGCTGGTACAGAAAATACGCTATAACCCGGGCCACCTCTACCATCATGAAAGAAAGAAACCCTGGCAGGATAAAGTACGTTACCTCATCGACATAGCAGAGAATAATGACTGTGCGATAAGGGTTGGTGTGAATGCCGGGTCTGTAGATCCGGCCACGAAAGCGCTGTTTCCAGCCGATGATTCCATATCGCCTATGCTCGCCAGTGCTGAAGAACATTGTGAATTTCTCGATAATATCGGCTTCACACGCTACGTCGTCTCATTAAAAGACTCCGACCCGGACAAGGTGGTTGAAGTAAACAGACGCTTTGCTGAATTGCGGCCTGACATTCCCCTGCACCTGGGTGTCACCGAAGCCGGACTGCCGCCGGATGGCATAATCAAAACCCGTATCGCCTTCGAACAGCTGATCAGCCAGGGTATAGGCGATACGATACGTGTTTCTCTGACCCTGCCCAATGCCCGCAAGGCCGAAGAAATCAGTGCCGGTAAAGAAATTCTTGCTGACATTGCCGCCGGCCGGGTACGCAGCGTTGTTGCCTTCGACCGCACGCACCTAAATATCATCAGCTGTCCCAGCTGCTCCCGGGTAGAAAATGAGGCCTTCATCGACCTCGCCGAAGATGTCAAGAAGATGACGGAATATGCCAATGACTATCCGTTTACGATTGCTGTCATGGGCTGCCGGGTGAATGGTCCGGGTGAAACTGATGATGCCGATCTTGGGCTTTGGTGCGGACCGCGTGCTGTCACTCTAAAGAAAGGGCCAGAAACGCTTGGGCGTTATTCCTATGATGAAATTCTGGGGCAGCTGAAAGCTGAAGTGGACAAGCTGATAGCTCTACATTCAGATTGAATTTCCCAATTGCCTCCGGTTAAGAATAAATGGCTGAGTTTTACGTTTTATATTTTACGGGTTGGGCTTCAGACTTTTTCGTAAATCGTAAAACGTAATACATAAAACGATCGCTTAAAAACCCTAAAACCTCGTAGAGAAATTAACCATCGACCCATAGCGCCCCCGTGCTGCCTGCCCGGTCAACCCATTCGGATCAGTGCGGTAAATCATATAGGCCGCCAGACCCGACTGCCTGCCTAAAGGCAGGTGATAACCCAGTTCAACATCTGTTTCCCGTTTCGTACTGGCAAGATCTATGCGTTCGCTCTGCCTCAGCGAATTACCGGTAGCAAAGTCGATGCCGGTTGGTACCGAGAGTGTAAGGTCACCCTGATTCACATGTAAAGGACTCGAAATGGTCAGACTGATGCGGTCGTTTTTCCTTATCAGGCTGTTGCCGGATAAGCCCATAGCATAGCTGCTGCTGCGTATACTGGAAAATTGCTGCAGCAGCCCCCTGTTCCTGTCATTGACCAGGGTAAGCCCCTGAGAATAGATGGAATGAATTGAGATCTTACGATTCAACTTTAGCTTCGCCGTAAAGCCT
>JAYEGM010000158.1:0-2706 GCA_034659075.1 Pseudomonadota bacterium | reverse complement strand
ACCCCATCCCATGTAGGCATCGGTGTTGGCATCAGCTTGACCTGACCCGGATTCTCGATATCCCAACGCAATAACATCGCGTGGTCTTCGTGTTGGGTATTGTGGCAATGCTCCATGTAGGTGCCGGCAAACTCTCTGAAGCGCAGCGCGACTTCAACCAGGTCACCACTGTCAGGTTGTGGGCCTAAGCGATACACGTCCTTACGCGCCCATTTCTCATGCTCAGGCGGCTCTTTGCCATTTCGACGCAGGATAATACCTTCTTCGAAATGAATATGGATTGGATGGCTCCAGGTACCACTGTTAATCAGGCGCCATACTTCCAGACCACCGGAATTTTTAGATGGTGCCGCAGACACACGGCGAGGATCCATACCGAAACCTTTGCCACCATCGGTTTCAATCACCCATGGCTTGTCGTCCGTAGGCTGTCTTTCAAACTCGAAAGAGCGGTGAAGAGCATTGGCCAGTTCCGCTTCGGTGGGCCTGCGCAACGGAATCATCGTCTTCCCGCCTTCCACATACATGGCAGGGTCCATACTGAGGTCTATACCTTTGTATTTCTTTACACGGAACTCGAGGAACTTGCCAACAACAGGATCGCCGTTTGCCCAGCGATCAGCGACACCGTCACTATCGTCGTCAACTTGTATCGGTTGATAAGAACCACTGACAATCTCTTCCAGTGGAATCGGCCTGTCGGTGGCCTGGCCATCCTTATGCTGCAACAGGTTGACCATGTAGATTTTCGCACCATTATGGAACTTGCTGAAGTCAATGATGATGTCATAGCGCTCAGCGATACCCTGGGTAGGCAATTCACCGTTCTCAAAATAGACCGTGTGCTCCATGATGTTGCCATCATTGGCGATCATGTAGAAGGGCACCCGGTTGCCGGCTCCGTCCACCAGGGCAAGCTTGAAGTATCGTGACACTGAACCATTCAGGATACGGAAACGATATTTACGCGCGCGCACGTCAATATAAGGTTTGTAGAGCCAGTTCACAGTCATTACGTCGCCGATAAAGCCCTTTAGGTTAAAGGGGTTGAACCACAGCTGACCATCGCCGTCCCAGGCCTTTTCAGCTAACAGCAGGTTCACATCGTAATCACGGTTACCCCAGTCCTGTTTGGTACCACTGGGGAAACGCAGGTTGACGCCATCGTCGATGGCTTCGTTACCACGGTCGATCGCGCTGTAGTAGTTCATCATGGCGGCATTGCCCTTGTAGACATTTTGTGCCGTGAAATCGAGCATATGATCGTGGAACCAGTGGGTACTCATGGTTTCACGCCAGTCGCCCGGGATCTGATCGATCCCACCATTATCGTCCGGTGCTCCGGCCCTGGGATCGCTGGCATCGGTATTCATGGTATCGCTGCCAGCCAGCGTCATGGGCCAACGGTAATCATAGAACTGCCCCGGGAAGAAGAAGCTATTGGCATAGCCATCACTCTCTGCTGGGTTATGGCCGTTGTGCTCGTGGGTACTGATGGTGTGAACACCCGCGGTTCGCCGCCACGTCGATGGGCAGCGCATTGTAGTGACGCATCAGCAAGGTCTCACCATAACGGGCCTTGAGGAGCTTGGGTGGAAGAGTTCCATCGAACGTCCACAGAGCTGTATGGTCCTGTATCGGCATGTTCGGATGGAACCGGATATCGATGCCTTCTGTTGTACCTTCAAACCCATGGGCACCTACTGTGTTGTGGTAGAGTCCTTTTTTTCCGAACTCGCCATCGCGGTAGCCGTGGTCCTGTTTTCCATCCCGGAAGCCGCCATTCGTGCGCGCGCCTGCCATGGCGGTCTGGAAATATTTTGTGGGTTTGTAATCATCCCAGCGCTGGTGAGACCAACCCAGACCCGGCGGTCGCCCCTCTGCGGGAGGATCCACCAGCCCGCGGCCAATAAACGATTCGATTTCGGACTGCCATGGATTCAGGTCCGTGTCATTTGCAAACACTGTTGGATTAGGCCAGATAGGCTGGGCGAGGAAACCTTCAAGTTCAGCGCCATCGGGTGTGCTCTGGGCATCCCAGGGCCCCGGCAATGACTGCCAATTGGCCGGGCGATTTTTATAGAGGTCCAGCTCCTGAGTACCAAACTCCTCAAAACGCAACATCTGCTGGGTGAATGGCCGGGCGCCATATAACGGGCTTGGAGGACCATTGGTTGGGACATTGAATCGACCATCGTCACGTTGCTCTTCCGCCTGCAACACATTGTTTGCTTCTGCATCGGTCACACTCTCGGTTACACCGCCCTCAAAAGTCCCGTGGTTCGCATCCTCGAGGCCCTCGAGCAGATCACCTTCGGCATCGAATACCAGTTTAGTAAGTGCCGAAGGATCATTTCCCTTAGGATATGGAATGCCGTTATTCGCGTATGCATACGGGGTGCCAATGCACACTGTCAGTAGTGCTGCCCCTACGATTCGTGGAAACCGTATATTAGTAACAAATTTCAGATGATTTTTTCTTTTAGACATTGCTCCCTCCCAGGGTTTTACATGATGACAAGTGCGCTCATTTTTTTAGTTGGATCTTGGCGCACTATTTTTATTTTATTATTTATGTCGGATTCGGATGCCGATTTCTCTCCTATGTTGTATCACTGCTGACTTCACCGCATTGTATGATGGGACTGCTGGCCGGAGTAGCTTGCCCGATATTGTAGAAAACATCTCCGCACAGACTCATCGCCT
>JAYEGM010000157.1:0-10881 GCA_034659075.1 Pseudomonadota bacterium | reverse complement strand
CTGTCGGTTTCTTTGCCAAGTTATCCGTTATCCAGGCTCTGGTAGATGTTGAAATGTACTGGCTTGCTGTTGTCGCTGTGCTGTTTGCTGTGATCGGTGCCTATTATTATCTTAGAATTGTTAAAACATTATATTTTGACAAGCCGGAAACAAATGAGCCCATTGCAGCCAAACCCGGCATGCAATTTGTGTTAAGTCTGAATGTATTTGCGCTTATACTAATCATGCCATGGATCGGTATAATTATGGATGCTTGCAGTAATGCAATCAGTACAATGGGTTAATGCACCGCAATGATGCGCTAGCGAGGTTTTTAAAGTGGTTACGAATATTCTACATAAAGCAAAATTAGTCCTGGCGATTGTTGTACTGTTGTCAGCAGTCAGTGGCTGTTCCAGTTATGGTGCTGCCAGAATCCAGTCCATGCCTACAGGTGCTGAAGTCGTAAACCTTGAAGATGACTCGTTATTGGGGACTACCCCGGTAATGATTCACTGGAAAAATGATCGTGAAGAATCCAAGCTCATTACGGTACGTTTCCATAAAGCCGGATACGACGATAAAGTCACGGCGTTCTGGGTCAATATGCGCCATTCTTCTCGAGCAGATGCAGAAAAAGAAGCACAGCCAGTAAAGGTTGAGCTGAAACCAAAAAAGTAGGGGATTTGTAGTCATGAAGTCAATCTTAATTTTCTTTTCAATTTCTCTATTGCTGCTAACATCTGCCTGTAGCAGCGGACCAAAGGCATTGCCGCTAAAAGTATACTCTGAGCCTGCCGGCGCCTATGTCATTTATCGCATAGATGCCAGTACTTCTGATGATGAACCCTGGGTATATATTGGAACCACACCACTGGAGTCCACTCTGCTTATCGATAAGGATTTGGCAAAGAAGGCAGGTAAACTAAGTGTCCGGGTGATGAAAGAAGGTTATTTTGATATTAATAAGGACTGGGATGCAGAAAGACTTAGAAAAGAGTCTGAAGAGAGAAAAATGCTTTTCTGGAATCCTAGCCTGGTTGAACAGAAGGCTAAGTAAAAAAGCAGGGGAAGGCTAAAGGGGAAAGGAAAGTCAAAACCTGTAGTTGCTATTTTGCTGATAACAATCATTCTTTATCTCCTGCATTTCTTCTCGGCAGTTTCTAAATCAAAACTAAAGAGCCCTTTAGGGAAAAACCCATCGCATAACGTCTTCGCAGTAAAATAAATCCCTCTGCCTGTTGAAAAATAATGCTGTCATGAGTATGATGCCCTCCGTCTGATGCGGGGTGGAGCAGTCTGGCAGCTCGTCGGGCTCATAACCCGAAGGTCGTAGGTTCAAATCCTGCCCCCGCTACCAAGTTTTATCGAGTTTGTGACTGGAAGTGCTGTTCAGGGACTTCGGGTTATGAGCCCGACAAGTAGTCGGTCTCATGGTCTTATACCCATGGGAAGGTCGTAGGTTCAAATCCTGCCGCCGCTACCAAGTATTTATAAAAATAAGGCCCCGCAATGCGGGGTCTTGTTTTTTCGGGTCCGGAATGCCGTGTGTCAGGTATATACGGAGCTGCTATGGCTGAGATGGAATGGATAGGCTGGAAAAAAAATTAAACGATATGTTTGAGCCGGTTGTTGAATCAATGGCTTATGAACTTGTTGGCGTCGAACTGACAGGCAGTGGTAATGGTACGATTCTTCGCATCTATATTGATGCGGAAAAGGGCATAACAGTAGAGGATTGTCAGGCAGTCAGCTACCAGATCAGCGGGTTGCTTGATGTTGAGGATCCGCTGCAAAACCGTTATACACTGGAGGTTTCATCACCTGGTCTGGACAGGCCACTGGTTAAACCTGAACATTTTGAACAATTTATCGGTGAATTAGTAAAAATACGCAGTACCGAACCTGTGCTTGGAAGAAAAAACTTCAAGGGCGTACTTGAATCATTTGATGGAAAGAATCTGTTTGTTGAGGTCGACAATGAGGAATATGAAATACCTCTTGATATCGTCGAAAAAGCAAATCTGGTACCTGTATTGGATAGTTAGCGAGGCTTACTTATGCATAATGAAATTCTCATGATGGCTGATGCCGTCTCACGCGAGAAAGGACTTGGGAAAGAAGTCATCTTTCAGGCCATTGAGGCTGCACTGGCCGCCGCTACGTGTAAACTCAATCCTCTGGATATCGATGCCAGGGTAGAGATCGACAGAGTCTCGGGTGAGTATCAAAGTTTTCGCGTATGGGAAATCATCGATGATGAATCTCTTGAAGAAGGAGAGGGCCTTGAATATCCTGAAAAACAGCTGCTGCTGAGTTCAACTAAAGAAGACTACCCGGAGTTAGTTGCCGGTGATGTAATTGAAGAAGCTATCGAACCTGTCGTATTTGGCAGAATTGCTGCACAGGCCGCCAAACAGGTGATTATGCAGAAAGTTCGTGAGGCTGAGCGCGAGCAAATCGTCAGTGATTTTGAAGGCCGTCAGGGTGAGATGATCACCGGTATCGTAAAAGGCATGGAACGTGGCGATGCGATAATTGAAATCAATGGTACGGAGGCCTTGTTGCCGAAGCGCAATATGATTCCGCGAGAAGGATTACGTAAAGGTGATCGAATACGGGCCATCCTGGAAGAAGTCCGTTATGCAAACCGTGGGCCGCAGCTCCTGGTTAGCCGGGTTTCCCCGGAATTACTGATTAAGCTGTTTGAACTGGAAGTGCCGGAAGTTGGTGAGGACCTGATCAAGATTCATGGTGCTGCCAGAGACCCGGGTTCACGGGCAAAGATAGCCGTACAATCTATGGACGGCAGGATTGATCCAGTCGGCGCCTGTGTTGGTATGCGTGGATCACGTGTACAGAGTGTGTCAAATGAGATTGCCGGAGAGCGTGTGGATATTATTAAATGGTCGCCGGAAGTTCCGGAATTTGTCATCAATGCACTGGCACCAGCAGAAATTCTGTCCATCATGGTTGATGAGGAAAATCATGCCATAGATGTAATCGTCGATGAAACTCAGCTTGCCCAGGCAATAGGGCGCAGTGGTCAGAATGTGCAGCTGGCTTCAAAGCTCACAGACTGGGTGCTGAATGTCATGTCAGAAAGCGGGGCAGAGGAAAAAGGGCAGGGTGAAGCACAAAAATTAATCGAGATGTTCTCCGCTCAACTTGATGTGGACGAAGACGTTGCGATGATACTGGTACAGGAAGGTTTTACCTCTGTAATGGAGGTTGCTTACGTCCCACGCCAGGAAATGGAAGCGATTGAAGAGTTTGATGATGCTTTGATCGACGAGTTGCGTAACCGTGCGGCGGATGCATTATTGACTTCTGCGATTGCAGAAGAAGAGGTTTTACAAAAGGCCAAACCGGATGCTGACCTGCTGGCACTGGACGGAATGGATGAACACACAGCTAAAGTACTGGCAAACGGCGGTGTTGTGTCGCAGGAAGAACTGGCAGAGTTAGCCGTTGATGAATTGCTCGAAATTCTGGAAATGGACGAAGAGCGAGCCAAGCAGTTGATTATGGCTGCAAGAGCGCCCTGGTTTGAGTAAAGCACAATAAGGGCTTATAGAGTAGAATTAGCTGAGATTTAGCACACCCTCGAAGAGGGTAGAGAGATATTTATGTCAGAGACCAATATTAAGAATTTTGCAGAGAAAATCGGTGTTGAGCCGGAGCACCTGTTGACGCAATTGACTGCAGCAGGCATCAAGGGCAAAAAAGTTGGTGATGACCTGACGAATGACGAAAAGATGCTATTGCTCAAACACCTGAGCGGTAATGCCGGTGCTGAATTACCAAAATCGCGCAGTAAGATTACGCTTAGTCGAAGAACCACCAGTGAAGTTCGTCAGACCTCACGTACCGGCGGTGCTCATGCGGTACAGGTAGTCGTGCGAAAGAAGCGCACATTTGTAAATAAGGGTGTGATCGACGAAGTCCACGCTAAAGAAGAAGAAAAGATCAGGCTGGCGAGAGAAGCAGAAGAACAAAAACAGGCTGAAATTAATGCAGCCAAAGAAGCTGAAATACTGGCTAAAAAATCTGCAGAAGAAGCGGTCAGGGCTAAAGCAGAGTCTGAGGCTGAAGAAACACGGAAAGCTGAAGCTGAAAAAGCAGAAAAGGCAGCAAAGGAAGAAACCATAAAGGCTAGAACTGACAGCCCTGATAAAGCTAAAAAAGGTGCTGGCCCTCGCCCGGGTAAACAGGCCCCGTCAAAGAAAGACAAGGCAGCCCGCAGCAGGGATGACGGTGGTTTTGGAAAAGGACGCGAGCAGCTTCATGTTGCTGCGGGCAAAGGCAAACGTCGTAAACCCAAACGCCGTGGTAATCAGAAGGTTCAAACCAGTATCACGGATCAGCACGTATTTGAAAAACCAACAGAACCCGTCATCTATGAGGTAGAGATACCTGAAACCATGACTGTTGCAGATCTTGCAGCGGCTATGTCTGTTAAGGCAGGTGAAGTGATTAAAGTTCTGATGGGTATGGGCATGATGGTGACCATTAACCAGATGCTCGACAGCGATACCGCGACTCTGCTTGTCGAAGAAATGGGGCATATTGCCAAAGAAGCTAAAGCGGAGACACCTGAAGATATATTCACGCAGGTTGATGATGGTGAACACGAGCTTAAACCTCGTTATCCAATTATTACTGTTATGGGGCATGTTGACCATGGCAAAACATCGCTACTTGATTATATTCGTGAAACACGTGTTGCCAGTGGTGAGGCAGGTGGGATTACTCAGCATATTGGAGCCTACCATGTAGATACAGGCCGTGGTGGCATGACTTTCCTTGATACCCCGGGCCATGAGGCATTCAGTGCCATGCGCGCCCGTGGCGCAGGTGCTACCGATATCGTTATTATCGTTGTTGCCGCTGATGATGGCGTAAAACCACAGACCATTGAGGCGATACACCATGCTCGTACTGCTGGCGTTCCAATTGTCATCGCAATCAACAAAATTGATAAGGAAGGCGCGGATCCTGAGCGGGTGAAGTCAGAATTAAGCTCTCATGATGTTTTTGTAGAAGATTATGGCGGAGATGTTATGTCTGTGGCTGTTTCTGCGCACACTGGAGAAGGGGTGGATGCCTTACTTGAAAGTGTCTTGCTGACATCCGAAATACTGGAACTGCAGGCTCCAGTAACAGGAGCGATGAAAGGAATGGTTGTTGAAGCACGTCTTGATAAGGGGCGTGGGCCAGTGGCCACCGTTCTTGTACAGGAAGGCACCTTGCACAAAGGCGATATAATTATTGCCGGTCAGGAAAGCGGAAAAGTGCGGGCCATACATGATGATGCGGGCAATCTGATCAAGCAGGCCGGGCCATCAATTCCTGTTGAATTGCTGGGTTTATCCGGTGTTCCCACGGCAGGTGATGAGGTGCTGGTGGTGCGTGATGAAAGGCAGGCGCGTGAAATCGCTATGTTCCGCAAGAGCAAGGCCAAGGAATCGAAGCTGGCTCGCCAGCAGGCAAGTAAACTGGAAAATATTTTCCAGAATATGGAAGATTCGCAGAGCGAAAAGAAGACGCTCAATTTACTGGTGAAGGCAGATGTGCAGGGCTCAGTGGAAGCACTCAGTCAGTCTTTGGAGAAAATGTCTTCTGATGAAGTCAAAGTCACAGTCGTTCATGGCATGGTTGGCGGTATCTCAGAATCAGACGTGAATCTGGCCCTGGCTTCACAGGCAATCATTATTGCCTTTAATGTCCGTGCTGACATGGCGGCCAGAAAGTTAATCGAAAATGAAGGTGTCGAGGTTTATTACTATAAAGTAATATACGATGCAGTAGACCAGGTGAAAGCGGCTATAGAAGGCATGTTGTCACCCGAAATAAAAGAAGAGGTTACCGGCCTTGCTGAAGTGCGTGATGTGTTCATGGTTTCAAAGGTTGGCGCCATTGCCGGTTGTATGGTGATTGAGGGTTCAATCAAGCGTAATAACCCGGTTCGGGTATTACGGGATAATGTTGTTATCTTTGAAGGAAAGCTGGATTCATTGCGCCGCTTTAAAGATGATGCAACTGAAGTCAAAGCAGGGCTGGAATGCGGTATCGGGGTAAAAAATTATAATGATATTAAGGTGGGTGACCAGATTGAAGTGTTCGAGGTCACTGAAACCAAAAGAACGCTCGGTTAGCACTTACCTGATTAGTATTTTTAGTAATGCCTAGAGATTATAGTCGCGCCTCCCGGGTTTCCGAGGTTATTCAGCGGGAGGTAGCCAATATCGTGCAGAAGAGCATGAATGATCCACGTGCTGCCGCTGTTACCATTACCCACACCAAAATGACACGGGATATGTCCTCTGCGCGAGTATATTTCATCATGCAGGGCGATAAACAGGCCATTAAAGAAACTGAAAAAGTACTCAATAAAGCGGCCGGTTTTATTCGCCATGAACTGACCAGTCGCATCGACCTTCGCTACATTCCTAAATTACGGTTTGCCTACGACCAGTCTATTGAGCGCGGCCTGCGTGTCGGTAAGCTGATTGAAGATGTAATGCTCGAAGAACAGAGTAAAAACAAAGAGTGAGCAGGCGTTCAAATCGCCATCTTGACCCGGTCGATGGCATCCTTCTGCTGGACAAAGGTCTGGGGCTTTCCTCAAACAGGGCCCTGCAGCAGGCCAAGCGCCTGTTCAATGCCAGAAAAGC
Organism: Pseudomonadota bacterium; assembly: GCA_034659075.1. Classification (GTDB taxonomy): domain Bacteria; phylum Pseudomonadota; class Gammaproteobacteria; order BMS3Bbin11; family BMS3Bbin11; genus BMS3Bbin11. The sequence goes on along the minus strand of JAYEGM010000157.1, from coordinate 4,225 downwards.
CGGTCATACGGGAAGTCTTGATCCTCTTGCCAGCGGCCTGCTGCCACTGTGCTTTGGTGAGGCGACCAAGCTAAGCCAGTATCTGCTGGATTCCGATAAGCGTTATTTAACCACTTTTAAACTTGGTGAAACAACCACTACCGGTGATGCTGAAGGTGATGTTATATCTAAAAAACCCGTTAGTGTGACTGACCAGAAGATTGAGGCTGTACTGAACAAATTCAGGGGTGTTATTGAGCAGGTGCCGCCTATGTATTCGGCAATAAAGAAAAATGGTCAGCCACTGTATAAACTTGCCCGCAAGGGTATCGAAGTTGAGCGAAAATCGCGCACAGTTGAAATCTTTGACTTATCGATGCTTGCCTTTGAGAATGAATTTGTAACGCTGGATGTGCATTGCTCTAAAGGCTTTTATATTCGCAGTCTAGCGTTTGACATTGGCGAAGCACTGGGCTGTGGTGCTCATGTGACTGAATTGAGAAGGACAATGGCCGGCAAATTTGATGTTAGTGATGCCGTCACACTTGAACAGCTCGAGAAAATGGACAGTGAGCAGCGTCTGCAGCAATTGCTGCCGCTGGACGCCGGCATAAACGAAATGCCACGAGTTAGCCTGGAACTCGATCCTTCCCATTATTTCCGTCAGGGCCAGACAGTGCGTGCTGACGAGGTGCCGCAGGTTGGTCTGGTGCGTGTGTATAGTGAAAATGAGTACTTTATTGGCATAGGTGAAGCCCTGGAAGGCAGACGAATAAAGCCAAAAAGACTCCTTAGTACAAATATCTGACTAGAATATATTAAACTATATCCTATAAAAACAATATCTAACTTCTTATATGTAAAGTAAATAATCACTATGTAAGAATATTTTTTAAAATCCTCGAACCTGGTAATTAGACGTCATTGCGAGCGCAGCGAGGCTATCTCTCAGCTAAGGATCCGTCATGATGAGATAGCATCGTCCCTCGCAATGATGAGTAAAATTTAGATTTTCCACATATATTAGTATTGAGGAATATACAACACACAGGTAGAATACGCGGGTTTTATTGACTGTAACTAGTAAGGATCCAATATGGATCTAGTAAGGATCATCCAGAGAGGAAGAAAATGGCCTTAAATGCAGAAACAAAGGCGAAGATTGTTGAAGACTATCAAACCGGAGCAACAGACACCGGTTCGCCAGAAGTACAGGTTGCCCTGATGACCGCACGGATCACTGATCTGACCGGCCATTTTAAAGAGCATATCCACGATCATCATTCACGACAGGGTTTGTTGCGTCTGGTAAGCAAGCGTCGCAAGCTGCTTGATTATCTTAAAAGCCGCGATTCAGAACGCTATCGTAATTTGATCTCACGTCTGGGTCTGCGTAAGTAATTATTTAGCGGCTACGGCATAAATCAGAGTAATTAAGTCAGTCGGACAGAATCCGAGTAGAGGGCACATTTTGAAAAAGGTAAGCAAGTCATTTCAATACGGTGAGCACACCGTCACGTTGGAAACAGGTGAAATTGCACGTCAGGCCGATGCGGCAATTATGGCAAGCATGGATGATACAGTTGTTCTAGTCACAGTGGTCGGTGCAAAAAGTGCACGTCCCGGGCAGGATTTCTTTCCACTTACAGTCGATTTCCAGGAAAAAGTCTATGCAGCCGGTCGTATCCCGGGCGGTTTTTTCCGTCGTGAAGGACGTCCTTCTGAAAAAGAAATTCTCATCTGCCGACTGATTGACCGTCCGATGCGTCCTTTATTCCCTAAAGGCTACGTCAATGAAGTGCAGATCATCTGTACTGTTATCTCAATTAACCCTGATGTCGACCCTGATATAGTCGCTATGCTCGGTACTTCAGCGGCACTGGCCTGTTCAGGCCTGCCGTTCAATGGCCCGGTCGGTTGTGCGCGCGTTGGCTATATCGATGGTGAATATGTACTCAATCCCGGTAATGAAGCACTGAAAAGTTCAGATCTTGATCTGGTTGTTGCCGGTACTGAAAGCGCTGTACTGATGGTTGAATCTGAAGCAAAAGTACTTTCAGAGGAAGTGATGCTTGGTGCAGTCATGTACGGCCATGAACAGTCAAATATTGCAATCAATGCGATTCGTGAGCTGGCCGCCGAAGTCAATACTGAGCCACGCGAATATGCAGCGCCTGAGAAAGATGAGTCACTGGCTGAAAAAGTTGCAGCGATCGGTGCAGCGGGTTTTGAAGAAGCCTACAGCACTGCTGAAAAGATGTCCCGTCAGGATAAATGTTCAGCTGTTCGCAGCCTGATTAAGGATGAGCTGATAAATGAAGAAACCTCAGACGAAGAGGCTGAAAAAATCTCAGGCGCGATAAAGGGGCTTGAAAAATCAATCGTCCGTGGCCGCATCCTCGGTGGCCAGCCGCGTATCGATGGTCGTGACACAAGAACCATCCGTCCTATCACCATTCGCACCGGCGTACTGCCACGTGCCCATGGTTCAGCACTGTTCACCCGTGGTGAAACCCAGGCGCTGGTTGTAACCACACTCGGTACTGAGCGTGATGCACAGATTATTGATGCACTGGAAGGCAGCTACCGCGACCCCTTCATGCTGCATTACAACTTCCCGCCGTACTCGGTCGGTGAAACCGGCCGCGTAGGCAGCCCCAAACGTCGTGAAATAGGCCACGGTAAACTGGCCAAGCGCGCTGTTGCCGCCATCATTCCGACGCTGGAAGAATTCCCCTATGTTATTCGTGTAGTCTCTGAGATTACAGAAAGCAACGGTTCCAGCTCAATGGCTTCTGTTTGCGGCGCATCACTCTCTATGATGGATGCCGGCGTCAGAACCAACGCTCCTGTTGCCGGTGTTGCCATGGGACTGATCAAGGACGGTGACAAATTTGCCGTACTGTCAGATATCCTCGGCGATGAAGATCATCTTGGCGACATGGACTTTAAAGTAGCCGGTACCACCGAAGGTGTCACCGCGTTGCAGATGGACATCAAGATTGAAGGCATTACGCAGGAAATCATGGAAATCGCTCTCAGTCAGGCCAAAGAAGGCCGTGAGCATATCCTCGGTGAGATGGCTAAAGCTATCGAAGCTCCACGTGAAGAAATGTCTGACTATGCTCCACGCATCATCACTCTGAAGATTCCTACCGATAAGATTCGTGACGTCATTGGTAAAGGTGGCGCGACTATCCGTTCAATCTCTGAAGAGACGGGCGCAACCGTTGATATTCAGGACGACGGAACAGTCAAAATCGGTTCAACCGATAATGCTGCCGGACAGGAAGCGAAACGCCGCATCGAACAGATCACGGCTGATGTCGAAGTAGGAACAATCTATGAAGGCAAAGTTGCCAAGCTGATGGACTTCGGTGCCTTTGTCACGATTCTGCCGGGCAAAGACGGCCTGGTGCACATCTCACAGATCTCTAACGAGCGTGTAGAGAAAGTCAGCGACAAGCTGTCAGAAGGTGACGTGATCAAAGTGAAAGTACTTGAGGTTGATCGCCAGGGCCGCATACGCCTGAGCATGAAGGCCATCAGCGATGATGATGCTGCCTGATTATTGATTGGCGTGTGTAATGACTGCAAAAGGGCCGCAAGGCCCTTTTTTTATGACTGTAGTTGGCGAAGGTTAATCTAGCCTGGCCGTTTTCTTTAGCTATCATGTAATCAGCGGCTCGCTGGCTGATTTAGAATCATTTCTCTAAGCCATACTCGCACAAATTCTCTAAATACTTTAGAATATCAGGTTTTATTAATATAATGATATAGGGAATGAATAGTGGGTGATATTCTCAAAAATAATATGAAAAACCTCATAGCAGGTATATTCTTCCTTCTGTTCGCTCTCTGGCTGGCCAGTGTTGTTCCAACTATCGAGATAGCCTGGGTTGCTTCGTTACTGCTGCTTACCATTTATTTATTTGCTTTTGAAATTGTTGGCGTGGATGTTGCGGCTATCTCTATTATGGTGTTGCTGGGTCTGACCTCTTTATTTGCACCCTGGATGGGATTGCAGGAAGGACTGGTAGATACTGAGTATTTATTCCGGGGTTTTTCAAGTAATGCGGTAATGTCGATCATTGCCGTAATGATTATTGGTGCCGGTCTTGATAGAACGGGGATGATGAATACGGTTGCTTCATTTATTCTTAAAGTAGGTGGCAAAACAGAAAAACGCATTATCCCTATCATTTCCAGCACAGTCGCCGTCATTTCTTCTTTTATGCAGAATGTC
>JAYEGM010000156.1:0-10933 GCA_034659075.1 Pseudomonadota bacterium | reverse complement strand
AAGGCACAAGATTAAAGATACGGGACAAAGGACAAATGAAGAATCAAAGTCTTCTTTTTAAATTGTCATACCGGCGTAGGCTGGTCCAGAGTTTCTTTAAATAGACGGATTCCGGCTAAAAGATTGACGGGATAATGGTTTTGACTTTTCTTTTGTCCTTAGTCTTTAGTCCCGTGTCTTTGATCTACCAGTCCCGTTCAGGCTTGCCGAGAAGCACAGGATGAGGCGGAGTTTTCGGGATGCGCCTGTCTGAGCGATAGCGAGTTCGCATCCCGCCGGCTCATTCGAGCATCGCAGGGAACCCGAAGGGCAAGCATGCGGTGGCCTTTCTTTTGGTACCTTTTCTTTGGCCATCAAAGAAAAGATACTCGCCCATGAAGTGCGAAAAACAAATATTAATTCAAGCAAATGAATAAATATGTAATGAACTAACCCATTAAAGAGCGAAAAACTCTGATGAATTCAAGAAATCGAACAAAAAAAACACCACCCCTTCAAGCCAGAGAAAATACAGGTTATTTATATTCCCGTAGAAAGGTATGATACACCCCATGCCAACAACCCCCTTCATTCAACAGCTATCAAAAACTTTACCAGCAGACCGCTTGCTGCTGAAACAGGAAGACCTGACCCCCTATGAATGCGACGGACTGAGCGTACTGCGTGAGCGGCCATTGGCGGTTGCTATACCGGAAACCGAGGACGAAATCCTCAATATACTGCAACTGTGCCGCCAGCATTCAGTCCCTGTTGTTACCCGCGGTGCAGGCACCGGGCTGTCGGGTGGCGCACGGCCTGTTGCCGGGGCGCTGCTTTTATCGATGATGCGTTTTAACCGCATACTTGAAATTGATGAAGATAATTTAAGCGCCGTTGTTGAACCCGGGGTACGCAATCTCGCAATCACAGAAGCAGTGTCAGACAAGGGGCTTTATTATGCTCCGGACCCTTCCTCACAAATTGCCTGCAGCATCGGCGGCAATGTGGCTGAGAATTCGGGCGGCGTGCATTGCCTTAAATACGGTTTAACCGTGCACAACATTATCGCACTAAAAATCATCACTATGGATGGCCAGGTTCATACTCTGGGTAACAACACCCTCGAATCACCCGGCTATGATCTGCTGGCGATAATTTGTGGTTCGGAAGGCATGCTGGCCATCATCACGGAGATACGCGTGCGGCTGCGGGTTAAACCTCAGGCAGCGCGTGTCATGCTTGTGGCATTTGATGATATTGAAAAGGCAGGCAATGCAGTCAGTGCAATCATCAATGCCGGCGTTATACCTGCAGGCCTTGAAATGATGGATGCCTATGCAATCTCTGCTGCCGAAGACTTCGCGCATGCCGGTTATCCGCTTGATGCTACTGCCATACTTTTATGTGAACTCGATGGCCTCGAAACCGAGGTCAATGAATATATTAATAAATTAAAGACCCTGTTATTTGAGCAGGGTGCCGTCGATATTCGTACTTCAAATAATGATGAAGAACGCCTACGCTTCTGGGCCGGACGTAAGGCGGCCTTTCCGGCAGTGGGGCGCATCTCACCCGACTACTACGTTATGGATGGCACGATACCGCGCGTGGCACTGGCTTCAGTGCTGAAACAGATAAGCATCTGGTCTGAAGAGTTTGGACTCGCAGTAGCGAATGTTTTTCATGCCGGAGATGGCAATCTTCATCCTTTGATACTCTATGATGCAAGCGTACCCGGGGAATTAAAAAAGGCAGAAGAATTCGGTACGCGCATACTTAAGCTGTGCGTTGAACATGGCGGCACGATCACCGGAGAGCATGGTGTCGGTATTGAGAAACTCGATGCCATGTGCGCACAATTTGATAGCGATGAACTGGCACTGTTTCACGCGCTAAAAAAGGCCTTTGATCCACAGTTACTATTAAATCCCGGAAAGGCCATCCCTAGCCTGCACCGCTGTGCCGAGCTCGGTGCCATGCATGTTCATCATGGCAAACTGCCCTTTCCTGAACTGGAAAGGTTTTAATCTGCCTGCTGATGGATATTTCACAACAACTCCAGCAACAGATCATCGATGCCTCGCAAAGCAGGCAGGCACTACAGATCATTGGCAATAACAGCAAGGAATTTTACGGCTGCGCAATAGATATTGAAAACACTTTACCTCTCAATATTGCAGAACACAGCGGTGTCATCGACTACCAGCCATCCGAACTCACGATTACCGCGCGCGCAGGAACACCGTTAATCGAAATTATTGAGCTGCTGGCCGAACACGGACAGATGCTGGCATTCGAACCGCCTGTTTTCGATGGCAAGGCAAGCCTGGGAGGCTGCATCGCCACCGCCCTGGCAGGCCCCAGGCGCCCCTGGACAGGCTCGGTACGTGACTATGTGATCGGTACCCGGATGCTGAGCGGTGACGGCAGAGATGTCCGCTTCGGCGGTAAGGTCATGAAAAATGTTGCCGGTTATGATTTATTCCGGCCCATGGCCGGTGCACTCGGCACACTCGGTGTCATGCTCGATATCACATTAAAGCTGTTGCCGAAGCCTGAACATGAACTTAGCTTTAGCATGGAAACAGATGCTGCAGAGATGCGGACCCTGTTGCGTGAATGGGGCTATGCATCGATGCCGCTGTCTGCATCAAGCTATCATGATGAAAAACTCAGCATCCGTCTTTCCGGTTCAGCGACGTCAATCGATGCCGCAACAGGCAAGCTGCCATCCTCCATGCAGGAAATAGCAACCGACACCTGGCTGAAAATCAACGAACACAAACTTCCTTTCTTTGAAGACCCGGCGCCGCTTTATCGACTACTGGTTCCAGCCAATACACCCTGTGACCTGATCGAAGGAGAAAGCCTGGTTGACTGGGCAGGCGCCCTGCACTGGATAAAAACAACCGCATCACTCAGCGAATTACAAAATCGTGCATCAGGCCTGGGCGGTACAGTGTCAGTCTATCGCAACGGCCTTCGATATGATGATATTTTCATGCCCTTAGCCGCCCCTCTGCTTGCTTTGCATAAACGAATAAAAATCATCATGGATCCTATGGGTATCCTCAACCCTGGCAGGCTATACCGTGAACTCTGATGCAAGTTAAGTTATCGGAAAAACATCGGCTGCAACCCTACGCAAAGGATGCAGAAGAGATACTGCGCCGCTGCGTCCATTGCGGTTTCTGCAATGCCACCTGCCCGACCTTTCAATTACTCGGTGATGAACTGGACGGGCCACGCGGCCGCATTTATTTGATCAAGCAAATACTGGAAGGTGCGAGTCCTACCCCTGCAAGCCGCAAGCATCTGGACCGTTGCCTGAGCTGTCAGTCCTGTGAAACTACCTGCCCTTCCGGCGTACGCTACACTCGCCTGCTGGAAACAGGCCGGCAGATGCATGACGAAAACCTGTCCCGACCGATAAAAGATAAATGGCTCCGTATAGCATTAAGAAAGATGCTTTTGCAACCGGTCATGTTTAAAGCCCTGTTAACAGCCGGACACAGTTTTTCTTTTCTTTTACCGCCAGCAATAAAGAAAAAACTGCCGCCATTAGGTAAGGCTTCGCCAATAACAGCTGAAATATCTGAACAAACAAAACACACACGTACATTACTTATGCTGCGAGGTTGTGCCCAGCAGGTCTGTGCGCCAGAGATAAACCGCACAGCGAGGGATATTTTTAACCAGCTTGGCTTCAATGTCATTGAGTCCCCGGCAGATAAATGCTGTGGCGCCCTGTCCCAGCATAATGATGCCACGGAAGAGGCCCGTGAACTTGCACGAAAGAATATCGATGCCTGGTGGCCATTACTGGAGCAGGGTGCTGAAAGTATCGTAGTGACGGCGAGCGGCTGTGCAACCATGGTGCATGATTATGGCCATCTACTTGCTGACGACCTTAACTATTCAGACAAGGCCCGCCGCGTAGCAGAACTCTGTCGTGATCCAATTGAAATACTCGAAGCCTTTCAAAAGCAGCTGATAAAAAAAACAGACCTGGCAGCTAACATCAGCTATCAGGCTCCCTGTACCCAACAGCATGGCCTGCAACTACAAGGACAGGTAGAAACACTGCTCAGCAGGGCAGGCTTTTCACTCACACAGCAAAATATCGGACACCTCTGCTGCGGCTCTGCCGGTTCCTATTCTGTCCTGCAGCCAGTATTATCCAGCCAGCTAAAGGCCAACAAGCTGCAGGATTTAACAAAAGATGCACCCGGCCTGATAGCTACCGCCAACATTGGCTGCTTGCTGCACCTGCAGAGCGGATCTGACATCCCGGTAAAGCACTGGCTACAGCTCATCGACGTGGACAGACGTGAAAGGTAAAAATACGGTATGATGAGCCTTAATTTTTGCACAAAAACCCTCTGCTTTTGGAGGTTGTCACAATAGTGTGTTCGGCGTAGGTTGGCGCTGAGGTACGAAGCCCAACATCTACATTAGCCGTACACGTGTTGGGCTACATTCTTCAGCCCAACCTACAAAGCACCCTTACGACCTGAGACAAGGAATAAGCATGCATGAGTCAGCAACCGAGCAAATTAACCGCGGCATAATCGCGCGCTACCCTCTGGTCTACATACTTGGCTGGGAAGAAGAACGCATAGAAAAAACCCTGGCTGCCGTTTCCGCAAAACATTATTTCGATGACAGGCCCGTTGTCACCTGGACTACCGGCAAGGGCTTTTATGACAATACAGGGCAGATTGCAGATATCCACGACCCTGTTGATGCTGTTGAATACGTCAGCAACTCTGACAAATCTTCTTTCTACTTGCTGAAAGATCTACCCGCATTTCTCGAAAACAACCTTCTGCTTGAACGGTCTCTGCGTGATCTCTACCATAAGAATAAAAAAAAGGATGCCTTTGTTTTCCTATCCTACCCGACGCTTCAATTACCGGACTCACTAAAAAAAGAAATCCTGCTGGTCGAGTTTGAACAACCTACAGAAGAAGAAATCATCAGCTACCTGAAAGAAGAGCTGGTGAAGTACAAGCTGGCAGACAAAATTAGTGATGACTGGGTAAACCGCACAGCCAATGCTATGAAAGGGCTGGGTCTGGAAGAAATTGGTCATCTGTTATTAACGCTGTTACGCGTAAAAAAACTGAAACCTGAAGAAGTCATCATCGAAACCCAGAAAGAGAAAGGTCTTATCCTTAAAAAGGAAAGCTGCCTGCGTTTCATCCCTTCTATTATGAGCCTCGATGAAGTCGGCGGACTCGATAACCTTAAGGACTGGGTTATCACTCGCAGAGAACTATTCAGTCGTGAGGCCATCGCTTCAGGAATCCAGCCGCCATCAGGCATATTGTTTATGGGTGTCAGTGGCTGTGGTAAAAGCATGGCATCCAAAGTCATTGCCAGCGCATGGAACGTGCCGCTGGTCCGCCTGGATATGAACCTGGTTATGTCCGGTGTATATGGCACTCCGGAATATGCTTTCGAGCAGGCCATCGGCCTGGCAGAAAAGATTGCCCCCATCGTGCTATGGATCGATGAAGTGGAAAATAGCTTCGGTTACGACGAAGGCTCATCCGGCGGCAACATCAATATCTTCTCCAGCTTCCTGACCTGGATGCAGGAAAAATCACACGATGTCTTCGTCGCGGCTACCGCAAACCGGATCAAAATGCTGCCGGCAGAAATGCTGCGTAAAGGACGTTTCGACCAGGTGTTCTTCCTCAATTTGCCAAACGACAATGAACGCAAGGAAATCCTGTCTATTCATATCCGGGCCAATAACGGCAATCCCGAAGATTTTTCCATCGACATACTGTCCTCCATTACAAAAAAATGGAGCGGTGCGGAAATCGAATCTCTGATCAGCTCGTCCAGAATCGAAGCCTATAAGGAAAAACGTGACTTCAACCAGAAAGACATCCTGCACGTAGCCGGCCAGATGGTACCCTTGTCAAAAACCATGGAAGAACAGATCAGAGAACTGACCGGCTGGTCATTCAACCGCGCAACACCGGCATCTAAATCAGATAAACCCGGAATAAAGATGCCGGTACCGGAAGATCCAACGATTATGAAGTATTAACGGCAGGCTAAAGGGGAAAGGCTAAAGGTTAAAGGAAAATCAAAATCAGAGTGTTTTTCGTCATGCCGGTATCCAAATTTTCTAAACAACATGGGTTCCGGCTAAAAGCATGCCGGAATGACGGGTATTTTTTTGCACATTGTCCTTAACCCCGAGCCTTTCATCTTTCCCCTTTAGCCTTAAATACAAACCTCTATCTTTGCCCCGCCCATCTCCGACCGGGCAATCCTGAGCTCACCGCCATAGGCCTCGACAATTTCCCTGACTACCGCCAGGCCGATGCCATGGCCCGGTGTTTGTTCATCCCCTCGTGCCCCGCGCTGCAGTAATTTCTCTATTTCATCTTCTGCCATACCCGGGCCATCGTCTTCGATGATGATCAGGTGTTTATTGTGAGTAGCCACATTTTTGCCTGCGGGAATATCTTTTACAGCGATCGAAACTTTTTTGTCGCACCACTTGCTGGCATTCTCCAGCAGGTTGCCGATGACTTCCATCAGGTCGCCTTCTTCACCTTTGAATGTGGCACTCTTATCAACATCCACAGTGTAGGAAATAGAGTTATCCCGATAGACTTTTCGTAAGGAAGCTAACAGCCGCTCGGTTACCGGCAGGACATCAATGCCGGCGCTTAGACTCATGCTTCCCGCTGCGGCGGCTTTCTGCAGTTGATATTCAACGATATTGTCCATCCGGCCGACCTCGTCCTCAATCACCTGCCGGTTGCCATCCTGGTCGGTGGATGCATCTGCCACACCGCGCAATACGGCCAGTGGCGTCTTTATGCTGTGGGCCAGGTCAGCCAGGGTATTTCTGTAGCGCTGCAAATGACGTCGCTCATTGGTCAGTAGTAAATTCAGGCTGGCAGCAAGGCCGTTCAGTTCTCGGGGATAATCCTCTGTCAGTTGTTCACGCGCGCCTCTTTCGACCTGATTAACTTCTGCTTCAATGCGTCGCAGCGGCTTCAGGCTCCAGCGCAATACCATCACCTGTACTATCAGCAATATTAGTGCAGCCGCCGTTAACCAGATGACCAGTGTGCGGCGAAATTGCTTTGCCTGCTGATTAAAGGCCTGCGGGCTCTCCATGACTCTGAAGCTATAGCGATGTTCTGTCTCCTCTTCATCGACCCAGGCTATGCCGTAGCTGAAGCTAAACCATTCGTTATTATTTACCGACAGACGCTCAAAACGGGATTCATCGATGCCTAAAACATGTTGTACTGGCAGCTTCAATCCCAGGGTGGAACCTGATTGCCATTTAAGCTTACCCTGATCATCGATTATCTCAGCGACCAGTCCGGATTCAGGCAGGGAAAATCGTGGCTCGGCAAGATCACCTGCCATCACCAGTTTGCCAGTTGAATCAAGCTCAGCAGCACCAAGCAAGCCGTATAACTGACCTTCCAGCTTTCCCTGCTCTGCTCGTTCTGCACTGCTCTGGAAAGCCTGAAACAGCGCCACGCCTGTCAGGCCAAGAAAGACTGTCAATATAACTGAGGCGGTAAGTAATAAACGTGTTTGTAAAGAAGCTTTACTCAAGATTCGCTGCAAAGTGTGAAACGGTATCCCCTTCCACGCAATGTCTCGATAGGTTTATAACAGTTTTCCGGATCAAGCTTCTTGCGCAGGCGTCCGATGAATACTTCGATAACATTGCTGTCAAGATCAAAGTCCTGATCGTAAATGTGTTCCGTCAATACCGTCTTGGAGACCACTTCTCCGGCATGCAGTATCAAGTACTCGATCACCTTGTACTCATAAGCCGTCAGCTCAAGTTCATTTTCATCTGCTGTTACGGTCTGTGTACGTGTATTCAAGACGACTGGACCGCAGCGTAGCTCACTGTCACCGCTGCCCGCAGAACGGCGGATCAGCGCACGTAAGCGTGCCTGCAATTCTTCGATATGGAAAGGTTTGCCCAGGTAATCATCGCCACCGGCTTCCAGCCCCTCTACTTTTTCTTGCCAGCGTGAACGCGCCGTCAGTATCAGTATCGGTAATAGCGAGCCCTGCGCACGAAGCTTCTTAATGACATCGATGCCAGACAGTTTCGGCAAACCCAGGTCAATGACAGCCGCATCGAAAGGGTGCTCCATCGCCAGGAACAGCCCGTTTTCTCCATCGCAGGCCGCATCCACGGCATAACCCTGCCCCTGCAATCGGGCAACCAACTGCTCACGCAGGTTTTTTTCATCTTCTATGATAAGGATGCGCATCAAAGTGTCTGTATACTATTTTTGATTGATACGCGTGCCATCAGGCTTCATCAGCAGAACCCTGACACGCCCCTTCTTCTTTACCTTGAAACGGTAGACCTTGCCCTGTTCTGTCTGCTGAACATCTGCCGAGAGTATCTGGGCACCGGATTGCTGCTGGATTCGTGATGCCATTTCATCCAGTGTGTAATGCTGCCTGCTATCAGCAACAGCTAGCTGAGACGAGATCAGCATCAGGAATATAAAAAAAACTCTCAGCAGTCGCATTATTACTCCTTAGGAAAATCGAGGTTTTACGGTTTTGACTTTACGTAAAACGTAACACGTAATCCGTAAATCTTCTCCTTAGTAGTTGCTCGGTACCACACTGACCTTGACTCGCATTCTTTTACCCGGATCGGTCTCGGTACGAGTGTGATAGACACGACCATTATAACGATATTTTACCCGATAGCCGTCAATCTGTTCCTCATCATGATATTCATTATAAGTTTCGCATTGGGTCTCTGTTGTCTCATGCCGATGTCCACGCCCCCGGTAACCATTATTACCATAACGATACTGGACATCACGCGCAACAGAACCACCGAGTATACCACCGGCTATGGTGCCAACTGTTTTTCCAGTACCGTGACCAAACTGGTTTCCTACCGCAGCGCCTACGACACTGCCAAGAATTATCGGTGTTGCGGACTTGTAGTGTTTTCCACCATGCCCTTTGCCTTTGCCATATCTTACCACTGGTACCTGGCGGCATCCCCGGTGTGGCGTGCTGACACGAATAGTTTTATACAGAGGTACAGCAGACAGTACCTTTGCCCTGTCATAGTAGGTATCACTGGTTTCAATATGTGCCGCCCTGGCTGGTGAAATAATCACGATTGCAGACAGGATTGCGATGATTTTTAGTGTTGCGTATTTCATCTCCATTCTCCTTTTAATTATTCATTTGATCAGTTTTTCTGACCGTGGAGAAAGAATACGACTTAAGTGATGAATGGAGGCTGAACAAAAAAAACGATTTACGATTTACGATTTACGATTTACGATTTACGATTTACGATTTACGATTTACGATTTACGATTATCCGTAATACGTAACACGTAACACGTAAAACCTACTCACCAGCTCTTTCCTCCGCCTCAACCACCCAACCCCCGCCAACAACCTTGTACATCGTTACCAGCGAAGCATAGACATCGTTACGTGCCAGGGTTTCGATCAGTTCTACATCGAACAGTCTGCGCTCGGCATCCAGAACTTCGATAAAACTGACCTGGCCTTCATCATAGTTGAGCCGTGCCAGTCGGGCATAGTCTTGCAGGGCAGCTACCTGGCGACCCAGTGCAGCAAGTTGTTCACGTCTTTTCTGTGTCGAGATCAGGGCGTCATCCACTTCACGGAAGGCGTTCTGCACCGTTTGCAGATAAGCAATCAATACCTGGCGTTGGACTGCTTCAGAGGCTCGCAGCTGTCCTGTTAACCTGCCACCGGAAAAAATAGGACCGAGCACCAGCCCATTCAAACCCCAGAGGTTTGCTGAGCTGGTAAACAGATCAGATAAAGCAACGCTGGCATAACCAAACAGACCGGTCAGTGAAATGCTGGGAAAATACTGTGCTTTTGCTACGCCAATCTGGGCATTGGCAGCAACCAGGTTCTGTTCTGCAAACCGTATATCCGGACGGCGTTCAAGCAACTCTGATGGCATGCTTTCCGGAATCTTTATCAGAACCAGCTGATCAATATTCTTGCCACGGCTTATGCTACCTGGATTTCTGCCAAGTAATACCGAGATTGCATTCTCAAGAACGACGATCTGGCGCTCTACTGCCGGCACCCTGACAGCCGCCTGCTCATACTCGGAACGCACCTGAGCGACTTCAAGCTGAGACACAACGCCGCCCTTGAATTGCAGCTCAAATAGATTGAGCGAATCCTTACGGGTAGCCAGGGTACGCCTGGTGATCTCCAGTTGCCTGTCTAAAGCTCTCAGCCCGATGTAGCTGTTGGCAACCGTAGAGACCAGTGTCAGTATTATCGTTCTTCTGGCTTCTTCCTGTGCCAGGAGGTTTGCACGGGCAGCCTCGGTGGCACGACGAATTTTACCCCACAGATCTAGCTCCCAGCCAACGTTAAGGGATGCGTTATAAAGATCATTGGTACGCGAGATACCTGCAGGTAGACCGGCTACAGTATCTAATGAAGTCTTACTGCGATCAGCCGAACCACCATAGCCAAATTGCGGAAACAGGCCTGAACGCGTGATATCGACCCGGGCGGCAAACTCTTCAACACGGGCCGCTGCGATGCGTACGTCTTTGTTATTGTCCAGGGCTTCTTCAACCAGCTGGTCCAGTACCGGATCATTAAACTGCTTCCACCAGGCAGTATTTGCCGTATCCGCTGCATCGGTGACCTGGTAACGCCACTCAGCCGGGGTATCGACTTCTGGTTTTTCATAGTCCGGGCCTACCATGCAGCCTGATAGCGCGAGCGCTATCAGGCTAAAGGCTAAAGGCAAAAGGTGAAAGGATCCCCTGGCTATTTTATTTCTCGCCTTTAGATTTTCACCACCGTTTATTATTAGATTCTTAATCATTTGCATTTAGTCTTTAACCTTTAACCTTTAACCTTTAACCTTTAACCTTTAACCTTTAACCTTTATCCT
>JAYEGM010000155.1:0-10963 GCA_034659075.1 Pseudomonadota bacterium | reverse complement strand
TTTAAAATAGTCGAACTTCATTGAATGGCAGCATTGGCCAGATCAGGAATTTTGTTCACGCTTCGCGTAGGTCCGCTCCGGAACAAACCCAGTCCTTGGGAATGGTTATTTTTAATGATGGCGCAGGGGGGGCTGTGACGGTATTCCCCGGATTGAAAATGTCTGCTATTGAGAAGTTTAAGGTATAAACTGATATTTAGCTTTTGTCGGCTACCTCTTGCGGGATCACCTGATAGCCGTTAGTTCTCATTACGGTTTCTAACCGTACATTTTGAGGTTGGAAATCAGTACTGATCTGTAGCGTTCTTTACTAACTCGTTCTGAAGTTGCTAGTGTTACAATGGAAATATTTTGATGTAACCCATTGATTAAACACTAAATATTTAAGAGTTGTGATCTTGCATGTATCTGGGGGATAAGGTCGAACCCCCTTGGGGACGCCATATTTCCTTGTAACTCATTGATTTATAAGAAAAAATAAAAGCCCTGTGTTTTTCAAAAAGCACGGGGCTTTTTAATGTCCTGATTTTATTCGAAAAATCCTGGGGGGTCGCATCCCCCTCCCGACGCCACGCTATCCCCCATGCCCGATATTTTGGCTTGTGTCTGCAGCAAATGGGCTGCACCAAATACCTCAACAGGTGCAGCAATAATGTGAAAGTGCGGCAATCACGTGGGTTGCTGTCGTAACACTTTAAGAAATTAGGCAGTTATAAGGAATATCCAGCCCTCATGTCTTTGGGTTTGTTCAATATTGTACAGGGCTCTTCTGGCAGGAATACGAAAGAGTCGCTACAATGGCAATGAGGAGAACGTCATGTTTCTAGATCAAATACACGAGAAAAAAGAGCGTATTTTTGCATTAGGTGGGAAGTATGGTGCACGGCGTATACGCGTGTTTGGTTCTATTGCCAGAGGTGAAGAAAGACCGGATAGTGATGTGGACTTTTTGGTGGACTTGCCTGTTGGATATGACCTTTTTCGTCAAAGAATGCCTCTTATGAACGATTTACAGGCCTTATTAGGTCGTCCGGTGGAAGTGATTCCTGAGCACGAACTTAGCCGCTATATTCGTGAGCAAGTTCTCAGTGAGGCAGTCGATTTGTGAGCAAAGCCTGGCAACCTTATGCACAGCATATACTTCATGCGATAGATAAAATTCAGCGTATTCAACACCGTGGCAGTATTGTTGAAGATGATCTCCTTTATGATTCTGCTTTACGAAATTTACAAACATTGTCGGAAGCGACGCAAAAACTACCGGATGACAAAAAGCACAGCTGTAGTGGCATTCCCTGGCGCGAGATTTCAGGTTTTCGCAATATTCTGGTACATAATTACCTGGGTGATATTGATCCGATAACGATCCTGGGGGTAATTGAAAATTATCTACCATTACTGGAAGATTGCATTCGAAGTTTACTTGATTTAGATGAGACGGATATTTGATGAAGTACACGTTAAAACTATTGTAAAGTCATTCAATTATCAGAACCTGCATTATTATGGGCTTGAAATATCACGATCTACTACAATTGAGTAAAACTCACCCCGCATGGCGATTACTGACTGCAGAGCATGCTCCATTAATAATCAGTTTTATTGATCAGGTATTTATACAGGCAAATCTTCGTGATATGTCACAGGCTGACCTGGTTTCCCGTCTTGAAGATGTCCTGTATCAACTGCGTGAACAGGAAAAAAATGAAAATATTTTTCCGCGTCCAGCTAAGGAATATCTGGACGACTGGGCGCAACAGGAGAAAGGCTGGTTAACCAAGTTCTACCCTCCAGGTTCAGATGACCCATACTATGACATTTCACCTTCTACAGAAAAGGTAGTTAGCTGGATCGAGAGTCTTCTGGAAAAGAATTTTATTGGTACGGAATCACGATTGTTGACGGTGTTTGAGCTGCTTCGACAAATTGTATCCGGTGTCGAAACCAATAAAGATAAACGAATAGAAGACCTTATGCAGCGAAGACAGGCAATCGACCTACAGATAGAAGAAATAGAGTCGGGCAATATACCCCTAATGGACAAAACTGCTGTAAAAGACCGTTTTATGCAATTTAGCAATACAGCGCGTGGTTTACTGAGTGACTTTCGCACCGTTGAGCAGAATTTTCGTCAGCTGGACCGAAAAGTTCGTGAAGATATCGCTACCTGGAATGGTACCAAGGGCGAATTATTGGAACATGTGTTCGGTGACCGTGATGCTATTGCCAATTCAGATCAGGGTAAAAGTTTTAGAGCATTTTGGGATTTTCTGATGTCTTCAGCAAGCCAGCAGGAACTGACAGAGTTGCTGGAACAGGTCTGCGATATTGATGCGATTGCAGAGTTTGGCCAAAACCAACGTCTTAAGTTGATACATTTTGAATGGCTGGAGGCAGGCGAGCATACTCAGCGTATGGTTGCCAGATTGTCGCAGCAATTACGTCGTTATCTGGACGATCAGGCCTGGTTGGAAAACAAACGTATCATGGCAATACTTGATAACATTAGCCAAACGGCTATCAGTGTTCGAGAGACGTTACCGAAGGGGGCTTTTATGCAGATTCATGAAGCTTCTCCAGATATAGTGCTGCCTATGGAGCGGCCAATGTTTAGCCCTGCGGCAAAAAATGCAGTAGCGTCTATAGTAGAAAATGCTCTGGGTGATGAAGTTAATACAGAAGCCCTGTTTAATCAGATTTATGTAGATAATGCGGTTTTGCAAAGCAATATTCATCAGCAGTTACAAACACAGGGTCAGGTGACATTGCAGCAGGTCATTAACCACTATCCATTACAGCAAGGGCTGGCAGAACTGGTGGCTTATCTTGCTCTGGCCGGGGATAACCCAGCCGTGGTATTTGATGAGAATGTACAGGAACAGGTCGAGTGGCAGGATACAGAAGGTTATATCCGAACAGCCACATTACCCAGAGTAATTTTTAACCGAAAAGGCATGTAGTTTAGTGAATCAAACAGCATTCAATGAGGGTAGTGATGGACAGGCACAGCAGAGCAAGCAGTTGTCGCTGGTACTGATCCATCTTCTTAAAGGAGTGATATATGCTGAAGAGCAGCCAAAGCTATGGGATGATTTAATCGATCTTCAGGCACAGGTGCGAGATTATATACAACTCATTGGTTTGAGCCTGTCCTTGCACGAAGATGAAGGCTTCGCCTGGCTTGAAACGGCAAAAGCTGATGATGAGGAGGCTGCATTACCCAAGCTGGTGCAGCGCCGACAATTATCCTATCCCGTTAGTCTGTTACTGGCACTGTTGCGAAAAAAACTGGCTGAACATGATAGCCAGAGTAGTGATCCGAGACTTATCATGTCGCGTGATGAGATTGTTGAGATGATTCGTACTTTTTTGCCTGACAGCAGCAATGATGCGCGAGTTGTGGATCAGATAGATAGCCATATAAACAAAGTCATCGATTTGGGTTTTGCGCGTCGACTAAAGGGTGACAAACATCGTTTAGAAATCAGGCGTATTATCATTGCTTTTATTACCGCACAGTGGTTGTCTGAGTTTGATCAACACTTAACAGAATATCATCAGTATCTACAGCCAGAGCTGACTGACGAATAACCATGCATGATACTCCCCAGGAGCAATTACTGGATTTTTCCGATGACGACCAGCTGGCAGGTTTCCGTCTGCAGCAGGTCGAAGTCTATAATTGGGGAACCTTCCATAATAAAGTCTGGAAACTACAGCTGGATGGCAAAAATGCCTTATTGACCGGTGATATCGGTTCCGGAAAATCTACTCTGGTTGATGCGATAACGACGCTATTGGTTCCTGCAAACCGGATTGCTTTTAACAAGGCCGCCGGCGCAAGTAATAAGGAACGATCATTACGTTCCTATGTACTAGGTTATTACAAATCTGAACGTTCAGAATCCAGTGACAGTGTGAAACCCGTTGCCTTACGTGAACGAAACAGCTATACGGTGGTGAGCGGAGTTTTCTACAATAAGGGTTATGAGCAGACCGTCACCCTGGCCCAGGTATTCTGGCAGAAAGAAAGCACCGGACAGCCGAAGCGTTTTTATATCGTCGCCGACTGTGCGCTGACCATCAAAGAGCATTTTGCTAATTTTGAAGGTGACATCAATCAGTTAAAAAAAGCTTTGAAGAACACTCCGCATGTCCATCAACCATTTACCAGTTTCCCACCCTATGCTGCAGCCTTTCGGCGACGTTTTGGTATTGATAGTGATCAGGCAATGGAGTTGTTTCACCAGACAGTGTCAATGAAAACGGTAGGAAACCTGACCGAATTTGTACGTTCACACATGTTACAGGCCTTTGATGTGGAAACACGAATTGATGCATTGATCGATCATTTCAATGATTTGACTCGTGTGCATAATGCAGTGCTAAAAGCACGTGATCAGATTCAGCGGCTGATACCGTTGAGTAAAGATCTGGGTAAGCATCTGCGTCATACAGATGAGCGAAAACAGCTGGTTGACAGTCGGGACGGCCTGAAACTGTATTTCACTCATGTCAGCAGAGAGTTATTACTAAAACGTCTGGAGAAGCTACAGGAAAAGCATCGCTGGTTACAGACTCGTATTGAAAAAACAGACAATAAGCAGCAGCAGTTTCAGCTAGAAAGAGATCAAATTCGACAGGCGATTTCACAAAATGGCGGTGATCGCCTGCAACAGCTTCGCCAGCAGATTGTTGAGATTCAGAGCGAAAAAGACCGTCGCAGAAATCACGAAGATAATTATCAAAAGCTGTCACAAAAACTGCAACTGCCAAAGGTTTATAATAAGGAAGATTTCCTCAGTAACCAGCAAACAGTTAAGCAACAGTTATCCGGCTTTATAGAGCGTGAGACCTCGTTGCAGAATCAACGTACTGAGCAGGAGATGGTTTTAAAAACCTTGCGCGATCAACAGCAGACCCTGACTGATGAAATAAACTCACTCAAACAGCGTCGCAACAATATTGACAGTCGGCAGATCATCATCAGGGATGCTCTATGTAAGGCACTTGGTATAGACACCGTTAGTCTGCCATTTATAGGTGAGCTGCTACAGGTACGCGATGATGAACAGCAATGGGAAGGTGCAGCCGAAAGAATCTTGCACAATTTCGGGCTTTCCTTACTGGTACCTGAGCAGGATTACGCTGCCGTAGCAGACTGGGTCGACCAAACACATTTGCGCGGGCGCCTGGTGTATTACCGCGTCAATCAGAAGACCAAAGCCGAAAGCCATTCATTGCATACAGATTCGTTGGCAAGAAAAATTATCATCAAGCCAGAGAGTGAGTTCTATAGCTGGCTGGAAAACCAAATGGCTCGCCGCTTTGATTATGCCTGTTGTGAGAACATGACACAGTTTCGGCGGGAAAAGCAGGCAGTAACCCTGCGTGGTCAAATTAAATCAGGTGGCCAGAGACATGAAAAGGATGACCGAAGTGCCATTAATGATCGTAGCAGATATATTCTCGGCTGGAGTAATGAAGCAAAAATACGCACTTTGACAGAATCACGCGAACAGCTGCAAACACGTATTCAATCAACCGCAAAAGAAATCAGTACTCTACAGCAGTCACAAAAAGAGCTAAGTGATCAAAGATCTGACCTGAGTCGGCTGGATGAGTACCATGATTTTCAGTCTATGGACTGGCATCCGCTGGCTAAGGAAATTGAAGATTTGAGTGCCCAGCTCGCACGAATTCAGGAAGAATCAGATCTGTTAAAAACTCTAAATTTACAATTGGATGATTGTCAGGACAAGATCAGTAAAAACCTTGAGAAATCGGACGAGTTAAAAGATCAACGATCAAAGAACGAGCAAAAACAGGCCGACAGCAAGGAAAAGTCAGAGGCTGACGCTGAGATACTCGCCGGTTTAGGTGATGAGTTGCTACAGGTACTAATACAAAACATTCAGCCTCATTTTGATGTGGTTTTTAGCAAGGAAAAAGAATCACTGACATTGAGCAATTGTGACCGACATGAACATGCTTTACGGGTCTGGCTGCAAAAGAAGATTGATAGTTATGACGGTAAGATTAAAACGCTGCAGGAACGCATTATCAGAAGCATGAATAATTATAGTCGTGATTATCCTGCTGAAACGAAAGAGGTCGATATCAGCCTGCAGGCAGGCGATGAATTTAAGGCGATGCTTAAGCAGCTAAAGGCAGATGATTTGCCGAAATTTGAAAAACGTTTCAAATCGTTACTGAATGAAAATACTATCCGTGAGATTGCCAATTTCAGCTCCCAGCTAGCCGGTGAACAGCAGAAGATAAAGCAGCGCATCTCAAAAATTAATGAATCCCTATCAGATATTCAGTACAACAAGGGGCGTTATATACTGCTGCTCGCTGAAAAAAACATAGATCATGACATACGTGATTTTCAACAATCATTAAAAGCCTGTACTGAAGGTAGTTTAACCGGCTCGGATGACGAGCTTTATGCTGAAAAGAAATTTCTTCAGGTAAAACAGATTATAGAAAAATTTAAAGGTCGTGATGGTTTCACCGACTTGGATAAACGCTGGACTAGAAAAGTTACTGATGTACGAAATTGGTATAGCTTTGCCGCCTCGGAACGCTGGCAGGAAGATGATACTGAATATGAGCACTATACCGATTCTGGTGGTAAGTCCGGTGGGCAAAAGGAGAAATTAGCTTATACCGTACTGGCAGCAAGTCTGGCATATCAGTTTGGCCTGGAGTGGGGTGAGGTAAGATCCCGAAGTTTCCGTTTTGTGCTGATTGACGAAGCCTTTGGTCGTGGTTCGGACGAGTCAGCCAGGTTTGGTCTGGAACTGTTCAAAAAGCTTAATTTACAATTGTTAATCGTAACGCCGTTACAGAAGATACACATCATTGAACCCTACGTCGCCAATGTTGGCTTTGTTCATAACTCGCAGGGCAGGGAGTCGCAACTGAGAAACCTCAGTATAGAAGAGTACCAGGCAGAGCAGCGTGCGCGTGCAATACCACAATAGTTTTTTTAAAGCACTGATAACTCAAGGGCGCTCGTTCCCATGTTCCTGCGTGGGAATATATAGTTGTCACTTTCCATCTAACTATTTTAGTCAGGCTATCAATGAATAGCTGGTCTACTATCGCGGATATACGGCAACAAATGGAAAAAACCTGGAAACAGGGAAGGTTTCTTGTTCCCAACAGCCCAAATTGTAATGACCTGTTTCCTTTCAGCGTAAAGCTGAAACACCCCACATCCAGTGAGATGGATAAAGACTTCTCATCCTGTCAGCAATGGATAAAGCAATTTAAAGATACCGCTTTATATAAGATTACATGGAAAGACATCAATCATCACAGGTTTGGGAAAAATCAGCTGCCGGTAGAGATTGTCTTTGAGTCAATGCAAGCGGTTCTGGTGTACCTGGATAAACAGGATGAACACCAAAAGTATCATCAGTTGTCTACTCATCTAATGTCGGTATTTTCAATACTTGGTGGCTGGTTAAACCGGTATCCCTTTAAGGTGTTAGCGCATAGTGATGTCTGGGATTCATTAATCGCTGTTAGCCAGTGGATGATGGCACATCCTCAGCCGGATATTTATATCCGTCAGATTCCCATTACCGGTATAGATAGTAAATTAATTGAACAACATAAAAAGTTACTGTCAGAATGGTGGGAAAACTTGCTTGATGAGGAGGATATTGATTGCCAGGCAATAGGGATCAAACAGTTTGAACAACGTTATGGCTTCAAATCAAAGCCACATCTGCTGCGTTTTAGAATACTTGATCCTGAATTACATATTTGTGGTTTGAGTGACCTGACCATCACGGTAGAAGAATTTTCTAAACTTGAGCTGGATGTAGAGACGGTTTTCGTCACGGAGAATGATATCAACAGCCTTGCTTTTCCTGATTTCTCGAAAGCAATAGTGTTATTTGGCCGCGGATACGGTTTTGAGTATCTGCAAAAAATTCAGTGGTTAGAAGAACTGAATATTTATTATTGGGGTGATATTGATACCCATGGCTTTAACATTCTTAATCAGTTTCGTCAGTACTTGCCTAAGACTAAATCTTTTTTGATGGATGAAAAGACGTTGATGGAGCATAGAAAGAAATGGGTATACGAGCAGAAGCCGACAATGGTTGATCTTCCCCATCTTAACCATAAGGAGCTAAAGCTATATAACAAGCTCCGTGATAATCAAATAGGTGAAAATGTAAGACTGGAGCAGGAGTTTGTGCACTACTTGTCGCTGAAGAAAAGTCTCATTGAAATGAAACCTTTTAATAGATAGCAGTTAGAGTTGGATGGTGACAGAAAAAAATGAATTATGGGGTATTCTATCATGCTATATTTTAGTTCGGATTGTTTCAAGTTATTGAATTTAAAATAAATAATTAATATCTGTGAGCTTGCGCGAATCTGGGGGAAAAGGTCGAACCCCCTTGGGGACGCCACATTACCTTGTAATTCATTGAATTATAAGAACAACACAGCCCTGTGTTTTTAAAAAACACGGGGCTTTTTAATGCCCTGATTTTATTCGAAAAATTCTGGGGGTTCGCACCCCCCTCCCGATGCCACGCTATCCCCCATACCACGGTATTTTGTTCTTAAAATACTAGAGCAGGTGAGATTAGAAACATGCGTGCGGGTACGACAATAGGTGTAGCTGCTTTGGCAACACAATCTGGTCTCCGGTAAACCCGGGGCGGTTCACTTTTAGCTAATTCCTGACGAGTACGTAGACTGATCGATCTTGGTACAACAGAGTCAATTTAGTCAGAACCTATACCGCCATAAGCGACCCCTGTCAGTCTCGCCATATCCAGTTTGAATGTGGTTAAATCTTCGATACTAAAATCACTCAATTGATTGTGCCCTGCTGCACGTGCTAGCACTGTCATCAACTCAACAGATGCGGAGAAGAAACGTGCCAGTCGTTCTGCGGCAATGTCTACTGGCAAGCGAGCGCGTAAATGCGGATTTTGGGTGGCAATTCCAACCGGGCAATTGTTGGTCTCACAGGCACGCATCCCCAAGCAACCAATGGCTTGAATCGCGGCATTCGATACGGCTATGCCGTCAGCGCCCAAGGCCAAAGCCTTGGCAAAATCTGCGGGATGCCTAAGCCCGCCGGTAATTATAAGCGTAACATCCGAGGCGTCGCTCGCGTCCAAATGGCGTCGAGCCCTGGCCAATGCTGGTATGGTAGGCACCGAGATATTGTCCCTAAAGATAAGTGGTGCCGCGCCCGTACCACCACCGCGGCCATCTAATATGATGTAGTCCACACCGATTTTCAGTGCTGCATCGATGTCCTTTTCTACGTGCTGCGCAGAGAGTTTAAAACCAACCGGGATGCCGCCGGTTTTATCCCGAACCTCTGCAGCAAAATCGCGAAATTGGCTTAAGTCGGTCCAGTCAGGGAAACGGGATGGAGAAATAGCCGGTTGACCTTCGGGTAGTTCTCGCACTGAAGCGATTTTACCTTTCACCTTATTGCCGGGTAAGTGACCTCCAGTGCCGGTTTTTGCACCCTGACCACCCTTAAAATGAAATGCCTGGGCTTTTTGAACCTTATCCCATGAAAAGCCGAATCGTGCTGAAGCAAGCTCATAAAAATAACGCGAATTAGCCGCTTGTTCCTCGGGTAACATGCCACCCTCTCCGGAACAAATACCAGTGCCGGCAAGCTCTGCCCCTTTTGAAAGCGCTATCTTGGCTTCTTCAGAC
The DNA here is from genome assembly GCA_034659075.1 of Pseudomonadota bacterium. Classification (GTDB taxonomy): domain Bacteria; phylum Pseudomonadota; class Gammaproteobacteria; order BMS3Bbin11; family BMS3Bbin11; genus BMS3Bbin11. Next base: position 1,246 of record JAYEGM010000155.1, on the reverse strand, counting down.
AAGGCACCAAAGCTCATGTCCGAGACAAAAATTGGGATATCAAAATGTAACGGCTTTTTGGCACGTGGCCCAATGACCATTTTGGTGGAAACGATTTCTTCATCGAGTAGAGGTAGTTTGTGTAGTTGCGCTACCACAAACTGCAAGTCATCCCACTTAGGTAGGCTATCGCGTGGTACACCCATGGCGGCGGCTGGTCCGTGGTGCCCGACCTTTGATAGCCCTTCTGTGGCAAGTTTGCGAATAAATTTCACATAGGGTTCATCCTGAGTGCCGGTGTGATCTTGGTAGGCTCCTTGGTAACTATCGCGATTATAGGGCTGTGGATTTTTTTCAGCCCAGGCATCGATCTCATCCTCATCGATCCACACCTGGCCTTCTTCGATCCAGGAGGAGAACTTCTCCAGGGTTTCGCTGTTATTGTATTCGCTGATGCCGCTATCCAGGCGATAATCCCAACCGTGCACGCCGCAAATAAGGTTTTTTCCATCGACATAACCGTCGGACATCAATGCGCCGCGATGCGCACAACGCCCGTACAATACCGATACGGTATCATCATAGCGAATAATGACCAGATCAACCTCGGCTACAAGTGCATGTACCGGGGTTCGGTCCGCAAGTTCATTCCATTTCTTTATTGCAATTTTTTTCATGTCACCAATGTCCTTTTATCGTATTTATTTAGCGTTAGGTGGCCTTTCAGGCAGTGGGTGTTCGCTAACAAGCTGTTCTCTTCGCATTCGTCCAATACGTGCAGCAAGTCTACCGAAGAGTTTAGCAAATGGTGCAGCGGTTACGCCATGTAGCAGTGCACTCAAACCTACGGTAACAAGGGTAATTGAAAGCAGCTCATTGTGATGTGATATTTCAGATTCTTCCAGGATAAGAAGCACAAACAAGATTGAGGCGAGGCCACGTGACCCAAACCAACCCGGAAAAAGTAAGAGGGTATCCTCACACCGCTACCGAGAAGTGACCTCGCAATCGATAACAGACGAATGTCCGCCAAACTCAACACTGCATAAAGAAATATTGTGAGGTTAAAATGATGAAATCCTTCCGGCAACAAAACTGGTATTGTCAACTTAAGCCCCGATCAGGCAGACTAACCAGATGAATACGAAGAAAACAATTTATCATGGTTACCGCTTTCCAGCCGAAGTCATCAGTCACACAGTGTGGCTCTACCACCGTTTCTGTTTGAGTCTTCGAGATATCGAAGATCTTTTGGCACAATGCGGGA
>JAYEGM010000154.1:0-2741 GCA_034659075.1 Pseudomonadota bacterium | reverse complement strand
ATAACAGATCAACGCAGTACTAAAGACTTAACACATACAGAAGAACAACTATAGGAAATGAGTAGTACGGCCAAACAACGCAGTTCGATTTTTGATTCTTACCGAAACAGGTATTTATTGCTGGGTGTGATACTCACCCTGGCGCTTGGCATGGTTGCCTGGATAGGTTATGAACAGGTAGAAAAGGCTAGTGATCTGCATTTTCAACGCATCACGCAGCGAAATCATGTATCAACAATATTGACGAACCTGGGCGAGGGAAGGAACAGGCTTCTTGGTATGCTGCAAAATGTCGTGATGGAACCGAGTAGAAAAAATCTGGATAAAATCCCGCAAGTATTCCAAAAGCTGTATTCTGGCATTGAGGACTTACAAAATGAAGCAAGCATCAATTCATCTGAGAAGAACCTGATTGTAAATGAACTCAAAAGAGACCTTGACGAGCTGAGTACACGTTCTGCCCGACTGGCAGAAATCCGAATAAATCATTTGCTGTGGTTTCCTGCTACGAATGAGTTGCAGAATAAATTACTTCCAAAATTTATTGATTCCTTAACCTTACTTCAGGATATCGCCGTCACTTTTGCAGATAGTCAGAGCTATGATGAGCAGGAAGTCTATAAAATACTTCAGGAAACTCGCTTTGCATGGGTGAGGATGACAGCAGAATTGAGGCTGCTGGTTGCCAATCGCTTTGGCGTGTTCACGATAGACACTGAAAAAGGAATGAAGGGCCGGCATGAAAACCTGGTGCAATACTCAGTAAGTCTGAAATCAAAACTCGATGCACTGAAGGTTTTTGCTGAACAGGAACGTCTCGGTATATATGGCAAAGAAGCTACTATTGAACTGGAAGAAAATTACCATAACTGGATGATGGCGTTTGAATCGTTATTCACTAAGGTAAAAGAAGAAGGTTGGCGAAAGGATTTATCCTTTCTCAAATATGCCCTTTATCCTGTGCTGGACAGGTTTCAGCAGCGGATTTCATCCCTGCAGGTTGAGCTGGATATACAGTCAGCTACCGATATTACTGATCTGGCAAAAATTGCGCGCAGTCTTACGCTGACAATTGCGGCAATCACGATGGCGGTTGTTTCACTTTTGTGGCTTAGTTATTTTTCTTTCAACCGACTTGTACTCAGGCCCATCAGAGAGACAACTTATGCACTGAGGCAGCAGGCATCAGGAAAATTTGTAAGCTTAAAACAGGTTGCCGCATTACGCGAAACGCGTGAGCTTGCCGATGCTTTCCACAGCATGCGTTCTCAAGTACAGGAACGCCAGCAAAAGCTTGATTACATGGCCCATCATGATGAGTTAACCCGGTTACCGAATCGCGCACTTTTTTATCAGCAACTAGAAAAAGCGATAAAAATAGGTAAAAAGAATGGGCAATTGGTCGCCCTGTTTTTTCTTGATCTGGACCGGTTTAAGAAGATAAATGACACTCTCGGACATGGCGTAGGCGATGAATTGCTGCGCAAAGTGGCGAATCGACTGGAAACTACATTGCCGGAATGCAAGCTGGCACGATTCGGCGGTGATGAGTTCGCAATTATTGCAGAAGGCATCAATGATAAAAGCTATGTGGTATTCCTTGGTGAAAAAATCCTGCAGATATTTAATTCGCCCTTCAAAATAAAATCAAATACGCTAAGGGTTTCAACATCGATTGGTATAGCGATGAGCCCGGTAGATTCAGATACAGTAAGCGATTTATTAAAGGCTGCAGATACAGCTATGTATGTAGCGAAGGGGCAGGGAAGAAACCGGTACTGGTTCTTTACTGAAAAAATGTCCCGTATGGTAAAAGAAAAACTTGCATTGGAGAATGAACTACATCAGGCCGTCCTGGAGAACCAGTTCGAGGTCTACTACCAGCCTGTAGTGACTATAAATAAGCAGCAACTGGTTGGTTTTGAATGTTTACTTCGCTGGAACCATCCCGAACGTGGACTTCTGGCACCTGCGTATTTTATAGATATGCTCGATGAAACCGGCTTGATCAAGAAGGTGACAATGTGGCTGCTGCAGCAGGTAACGGAAATGCATGAAAGATTTGCTGATGCAGGGCGTTTTGAATTGAGACTTTCTATAAACCTGACGGCCAGAATGCTTCAGGACAGTGGATTTTCGAGCAGGTTGCTCAGACAATTAATGGATAAAAAACCTGACCCGAAAAGGCTCGTAATTGAAATGACCGAGGATGCATTAGCAGAATATTTTTACGATGCAAACGAAACCTTGCAGGCTTTGAGAACACTCGGTGTGAAGGTCGCTATTGATGATTTTGGTACAGGCCAGTCATCGCTAGACCACCTTCGATCATTTCAGTTTGATCAGTTAAAAATCGATAAAAGCTACGTACAGGATGTAATAGATGATGTAGGCGATGCCAGTCTGGTCAAGGCGATCATTCAGATGGGGCATTCATTCGGCATGGAAGTTGTTGCTGAAGGTGTGGAAACAGTGGCCCAGTTGGAGTTTTTGCAGGCGCATAACTGCGAGCTGCTACAGGGGTATTTAATCAGCAAACCCGTGCCGGCGGCTAAGGCGCTTGAGATGATGGTGCATCATGTGGAGCAACAGCCGCTGCCGCTTGATGTGATTGTTTGAAAATCAGTTTCAAGTTTCAAGTTTCAAGTTTCAAGTTTCAAGTTTCAAGACGAAAGACGAAAGACGAAAGAAAACTGCTATAGATTTCTTTAGTCCTTAGTACGCAGCAATCATTTTCAAAT
>JAYEGM010000153.1:0-11089 GCA_034659075.1 Pseudomonadota bacterium | reverse complement strand
TAAATAGAAGATCAAAACGAAAATCAGAAGCTATTCACCACAGAGGACACGGAGAGCGCAGAGGGAAACAACACATTTCGCCATAAGTTTCTGGTCTTTGGTCTTTGGTCTTTGGTCTTTGGTCTTGAAACTTGAAACTTGAAACTTGAAACTATTTTTACAACAACTCCCCCTGCTGAGCTTTTGGATCTTTTGCGTCGGCGGGATAATCCAGCCCGAAATGCTGCCATGCAAGGCGCGTAGCGACGCGACCTCGCGGCGTGCGCATGATAAAACCCTGTTGGATCAGGTAGGGCTCGATGACATCTTCCAGGGTATCCCTTTCTTCGCTTAGCGCTGCTGCGAGGTTATCGACGCCCACCGGGCCGCCATCAAATTTCTGCACAATTGCTGACAACAATCGTCGGTCCATTTCATCGAAGCCATGTTCATCGACTTCCAGCATATCCAGCGCTGCGCAGGCAATTTTTTTGTTCAGCAGGCCATCGCCCTTCACTTCGGCATAGTCGCGCACACGTCGCAGCAGCCGGTTGGCGATCCTTGGCGTCCCCCTCGAACGACGGGCAATTTCTGCCACGCCCTCGTCATTGGCCTGCACGCCCAGAATTCCGCTGGAACGATGAATGATCTGCCGCAGCTGTTTGCTGTCATAAAATTCCAGCCGCTGCACGATGCCAAAGCGGTCCCGCAACGGTGAGGTCAGCAGTCCGGCACGGGTAGTCGCACCGATAAGGGTAAAGGGCGGCAGGCTGAGCTTGATTGAACGGGCAGCAGGCCCTTCGCCAATCATGATATCGAGCTGATAATCTTCGAGGGCCGGGTAGAGAATTTCCTCGATGGCCGGTGACAGGCGATGTATTTCATCAATAAACAGTACATCACCCTGTTCAAGATTGGTCAGCAAGGCCGCCAGGTCGCCGGCCTTTTCCAGTACCGGGCCGGAAGTCTGGTGCAGCTTGCCTTCCATTTCATTGCAAATGATGTGTGCCAGCGTAGTTTTGCCGAGGCCCGGCGGGCCAAACAAAAGTACATGATCCAGAGCTTCTTCACGGTTGCGCGCGGCGGTAATAAAAATCTCCAGCTGCTGATGAATATTCGGCTGGCCGACAAATTCGTCGAGTTTTACCGGTCGCAGGGCCTTGTCAAAAACCCGTTCACCGGCCTCTTCTTTAGTTCCCGGTGCAATCAGGCGATCTGTTTCTATCATCTCGAACCACCGGACATAGACTGCAGGGCCAGCCTTATCAGAGATTCACTGCTCACCGCTTCGGCACCAGCAGACTGGTCTGCCAGCCGACCGATGACTTTCTCTGCATCCTTTGCCCGATAACCCAGTGCAGTCAAAGCACTTATCGCATCGGCACGTATTTCATCATTGCTGCCGGCAACAGCCACCTCTTCATCACCGGACATGCCGGGTAATTGCTTACCCCGCAGTTCCAGGATTACCCGTTCGGCTGTTTTACGGCCGATGCCAGGCACCTTGGTCAACCTCACCACATCCTCGCCATTGATACACAGACGAAACTCTTTTACTGACAAACCGGACAAAATAGCCAGCCCGACACGTGGTCCGATGCCGCTGATTTTTAGTAAATGGCGAAACAGGTTACGCTGGTTTTCTGTAGAAAAACCGAATAATAACTGCGCATCCTCACGCACTACCAGATGCGTGTACAGCATCAGTTCTACGCCTTCCATTGGCAAATCGTAGAAGGTTGTCATCGGTGCATCGAGCTCATAGCCAACACCCTGCACATCCAGCATCAGAGCGGGTGGCTGTTTAGATAATAAAATACCGCGTAACTGACCAATCATGGCTGTGATCTCATTCCCTGCTGTTTACTCATACGCTGATTATGTTCCAGTGTATGGCTATGACAGATTGCGCAGGCCAGTGCATCGGCGGCATCCTCCTGTGGTATGCCACCCAGCGCAAGAATACTACGAACCATATGCTGTACCTGGGCCTTGTCTGCCTGACCATAGCCGACTACCGATTTCTTGATTTGCAGCGCCGTGTATTCACCTACCGCCAGGCCACTGCTTACCCCAGCTGAAATTGCCGCCCCCCTGGCCTGTCCCAGTATCAGAGCAGAACGGGCATTATGGGAGACAAAGACTTCCTCTATCGCCATAAAATCAGGTCGGGTATTTTTTATTATCTCAGAAATCCCTTCAAAGATGGTCTTCAGTCTTGTCGGCAAGGCCCTGTCCTTCATTTTTATACAGCCGCTGGTGATATAACGCAGCTCACCATTTTCTATTTCTATTACGCCAAAACCAGTAATCCGCGAACCCGGGTCAACACCAAGAACCCTCATCACAGCAGATCAGCCTTCAAAATCATCCGGGAAAGAGGCGTTGGAATGTACTTCCTGCACATCATCCAGGTCCTCCAACGCATCAATCAAACGCATCAGCTTCTCGGCATTTTCTGTATCCAGAGCTGTTTCCGTAGATGCGCGTTCTGTGATTTCTGCATAATCAGCAGTCAATCCCGTAACATCCAGTGCTTTCTTAACATCGTTGAAGGCTTCCGGTGAAGTCTGCACTTCGATAGAACCATCATCTTCTGCCACTACATCGTCAGCACCCGCTTCCAGCGCAGCATCCATAACAGCTTCTTCATTACTGCCGGCAGGAAAACCAATAACACCCATCTTGCTGAACAAATAGGCCACGGAGCCATCTGTGCCCAGGTTGCCGTTGTACTTGCTGAAAGCATGGCGCACTTCGCTGACCGTGCGATTATGGTTATCGGTCATGCAGTCAACCAGGATTGCCACCCCTGCGGTGCCGTAGCCTTCGTAACGGACTTCTTCATAGTTGACGCCTTCCAGATCACCGGTACCACGCTTAATTGCTTTCTCGATGGTATCGCGCTTCATGTTATTGGTCAGGCCTTTATCAATCGCAGAGCGCAAGCGCGGATTGGAATCCGGGTCGCCGCCACCCATGCGTGCGGCAACGGTAATCTCCCTGATGAATTTGGTAAAAAGTTTGCCGCGCTTGGCGTCCTGCGCGCCCTTGCGAAAGCGTATATTGGCCCATTTACTGTGTCCGGCCATTTAAATCTCCTGCGTAATTAGAATGGTTCTGTAATTATCGAAAGTCTATCATATTCCATAGACAGAACGTCCCGCATACGCAGCAGAATCATTCCAGATATGAAAACCTTCCGCGAATTCCTGGAAGCAAGCTTATGGAATGAATGATATTACTAACGTGGACCTGGATAACAAATCATTGAATGTGAAGTCTCTGTAGAGACTTGTATCTAGGATGTTGAATCCTCAGCAGGGGATGGCTGATTGTTGATGCATGCCGGGAATCGGTCGGATCCAGGTGATCGTAGAGAACATTGAGGAATCATACTAAATCCGACAGACTACTGCTCTCTATTGGATGGGATACCTATTCTGCCTTCTTCCTTCATCTCTTCATACCAGAGGTCATGTTGCTCTTCGGCCCAGTTCTCGTCGCAATTGCCACTAGTCATACACTCCAGAGAACCCTCCATCCCGACCGAGGCGAGGTAGATGTGTATAAACATGAATGCAATCACGAAGACAGCAGCCAGCCCGTGTATCATATTCGCATCCTGCATGATCTCACGCCCCTGCTGAAAATTCGGAAAGTACATCACCAGGCCACTTCCTATTAAGGCCAGGCCACCAAAGACTACGGCCCAGTACCACCCCTTCTGTCCTGCATTTATCTTTCCAGAGCTTGGATGCTTCCCCCCCAGGTAACCGCCTGCGTGTAAAAGCCAATTTCCGTCTACTTTAAAATTGAACAATGCTTCTCGAAAAAAACTGAAAGCCATAAATAACAGGGAAATGATGAATATGGGACCCATTATGTCATGTAGCCATTTACTTAACTGAGCAGTCACATGAAAACCCTCCGGACCAAGCAGCGGTATCAGTACAAATCTGCCATAAAGGAGGATCACACCCGTTAATGCCAGAGCCATAAAGACAACTACCATGATCCAGTGAACCCAACGTTCATATCGCGAATAGCGCGGCACCAGAACACCTGATCGCCCTTCCTTGATTCGTATCCGCCCGTGCAACAGAAAATAAAGCAGCAGGGCGGAGGCGATGCCCGCAAAAACATAGGCACTGTAGGGTATTAGTTTTTCTTTTCGAAATTCTAACCAGGCCTTTCCTGATGGATTAATAAGTACACCTGTCTCAACGCCTTTAACCTGTGAGATGCCCGCAGTAATACTATCCCGTTGTCTTACCGCACGCCATAAATCTGCACCCGGGTTAGGAACGGAGGCCGCAGCGGGAGATGAAGCATCTGTATTGACAGCAAATACGTACGGCACCAACGGCAAAATCAGAACCAGCAAAACCGTGGCGAGCATCCCTTTTAACATTAGGGGACCGTAGCTGGACCTGGTTGTTGTCATAGTCATTTGACACAGTACTCCATTTTGTCAACTGTACTTAGCTTACAATCTTCTTTGTAATGTAACATTCATCAAAAAGATCAGTTTGTCGCTTTCCCTTTCATGTCAACTTTAGAGCCAAAATTTCTATTCCTTAGCTGTACCCCTTTTCCCAGGGCTGCCTGTGCACGATTGACAACACGCTTGCGGTAAATTTCAGAAACCATGTCCGCATCACCGGCTAGCAAGGCCTTGGTTGCGCACATCTCAGCACAGGCCGGCAACTTACCTTCTGCTATACGGTTTGAGCCATACTTCCTGAATTCCTCACTACTGTTGTCTTCTAATGGTCCGCCTGCACAGAAAGTGCATTTGTCCATTTTTCCGCGTGATGCAAAAGCACCATCTGTCGGGAACTGCGGCGCCCCAAACGGACAGGCGTAAAAGCAGTAGCCACAACCAATACAGATATCTTTGTCATGCAGGACAATGCCATCGTCAGTGGTATAGAAGCAATCCACCGGGCATACAGCAGCACAAGGTGCATCTGCACAGTGCATACAGGCGACAGATAGTGAACGTTCACCAGGCTCACCGTCTTTTATCGTCACAACTCGACGACGATTAACTCCCCAGGGGACTTCGTTTACGTTCTTGCATGCTGTAACACAACCGTTGCACTCGATACAGCGTTCGGCGTCACAATAAAATTTCATAGCTGCCATTTTTCTATACTCCTGTTATCAAGCTTTGGTTATTCGACATAGAGACGCTTTGGTCTCCTGCATCTGGGTAACTGAGTCATAGCCATAAGTCATCGCCGTGTTACAGGCCTCGCCAAGGACAATCGGGTCTGAGCCCTGCGGATACTTGCTGCGAAGATCTTTGCCTTCAAAATGCCCGGCAAAATGGAATGGCATAAAGGCGACTCCGCCTGCGACCCGGCGGGTTACCATCGCTTTAACTTTAATCTTCGCTCCTTCTGCACCTTCGACCCAGACATCTTCACCGTCTTTAACTCCCGCGTTATTGGCATCCCGCGGATGTATTTCTACAAACATATCCTGCTGCAGTTCAGCCAGCCATGGATTGGATCGGGTTTCATCACCGCCACCCTCGTATTCAACCAGTCGCCCGGAAGTCAGGATGATCGGGTAGTCCTTTGAATAGTCTTTAGCCTGAATGGAACCATAGCGAGTAGGTAGCCGGTAAAAAGATTTTCGATCCTCATAGGTAGGGTATTTTTCTACCAGGTCTCTTCTTGAGGTGTAAAGAGGCTCCCTGTGTATTGGCACCGGATCCGGGAAGGTCCAGACCACGGTTCTGGCTTTAGCGTTGCCAAAGGGGGCACAGCCATGTTTGATAGCGACACGCTGGATGCCACCCGACATGTCTGTTTTCCAGTTCTTGCCTTCCGCCGCCGCTTTTTCATCGGCCGTCAGATCTTTCCACCATCCCAGTTTCTTAAGCAGCTTGTCAGTAAATTCCGGGTAACCGTCTTTGATACTCGAACCTTTGGAATGAAAGTTTTCTGCCAGCAGATTAACGCCATCACGTTCGACACCGAATCGTGCTCTAAAGGTTAAGCCACCATCGGCGACTGCTTTACTGCCGTCATAAAGATTTGGTGTTCCGGGGTGCCCCATCTCAGGCGTGCCCCAGCACGGCCAGGGCAGACCATAGTATTCCCCGTCACAGGGGCCGCCTTCTGCCTTCAACGAGGTGTAATCGAAATTACCCCAGTTCTGCTGCTGCTTCTTCATGCGTTCGGGGCTCTGACCTGAATAGCCAATGGTCCACATACCGCTGTTGAATTCACGTGTAATATCTTCAATTACCGGCTCATCATTTTTCACTTCAATGTTCTTGCACAACTGCCCGTCCAGGCCAAGCTTTTTCGCGAGCTTGTACATGATCGTATGGTCAGGCAGGGACTCGAATAAAGGTTCAATGACCTTGTCCCGCCATTGCAACGAACGATTGGAGGCTGTCACTGAGCCATAAGTTTCAAATTGGGTACAGGCAGGGAGAAGATAAACACCGTCGGTACGGTCATGCATAATGGCTGATGCGGTTGGATAAGGATCGATGATTACCAGTGTATCCAGCTTCTCAAACGCTTCCTTCATTTCTTTGCCACGTGTCTGGCTGTTTGGCGCGTGACCCCAAAAGATCATCGTTTTTATGTTATCTTTTTGAGCTATGTTTTCCTTATCCTCAAGCACACCATCTATCCAGCGTGATACGGGTATGCCTTTGGTGTGCATGGCGGTCACATCTTTGCCTTTACTTTGCTCATAGCTGGCGGAATCAAACCGCCCTTTTAGCCATTCAACATCAAGATCCCAGACCCCGGCCCAATGCTTCCAGGCTCCACCAGAGAGACCATAATAGCCAGGCAGGGAATGCGACAATATGCAAAAGTCCGTAGCGCCCTGAACATTATCATGCCCACGGAAGATATTGGTACCGCCACCGGAAACACCCATATTGCCCAGCGCCAGCTGGAAGGTACAGTAAGCACGCGTATTGTTATTACCTATCGTATGCTGAGTACCACCCATGCACCAGATGAAAGTGCCTGGCCGATTATCTGCCATCGCCCTGGCTGCAGCGCGGACTTCAGCCTCGCCAACACCTGCGACCCTTTCAACTTCATCGGGCGTCCACTTCGCCACCTCTTTCTTTACCTCTTCCATGCCATAAACCCGCTGGCGGATGAACTCCTTATCTTCCCAGCCATTCTCGAAGATATGCCACAGCATGCCCCATACCACGGGCACATCTGTACCAGGGCGGATGCGCAGGAAATGGTCTGCATGTGCCGCCGTGCGGGTAAAGCGTGGATCAATAACGATAAGCGGCGCGTTGTTTTCTTCTTTACCCTTGAATATATGCTGCAATGCTACCGGGTGTGCCTCAGCTGGATTAGCCCCTATCATCAGGATAGCTTTTGAATTGTGGATATCATTGTAGGAATTGGTCATGGCGCCATAGCCCCATGTATTGGCAACCCCGGCTACCGTGGTGGAATGACAGATGCGCGCCTGATGGTCGACATTATTCGTCCCCCACACGGCGGCAAGCTTCCTGAATAAATAGGACTGTTCGTTGTTAAACTTGGCCGAGCCCAGCCAGTAAACGGAATCGGGGCCGGATTGTTCACGGCTCTGCAATATCTTGTCACCGACTTCATTGATGGCCTGATCCCAGGAGATTTTGGTCCACTTGCCATTGACCAGCTTGGTTGGGTATTTCAGTCGGCGCTCGCCGTGTCCATGTTCACGTACAGCAGCACCTTTTGCACAGTGCCCGCCGTGGTTGAAGGGATGGTCGAAAGCAGGCTCCTGGCCGGTCCATACGCCATTCTGGACTTCAGCAAGTATGCCGCAGCCTACTGAGCAGTGTGTACAGATAGTCTTGACCTCATTAGTGCTACCGCCCGCTTCAGCACTGGCACTGGCCCGGGCCTTTTTCATCATCGCGGGCGTCAGCGTAGTGGCAAGTGCAGCACCACCTGCCATCAAGCCAGAATTGCGCAGAAATCCACGTCGCGACATCGCCAGGCCACCACCTGCAGATGCGGCTGAGTGATTGTTCCTGTTTTGCGTAATCTGATCAGATGTTTTCGTCAGTTTCATTACTATTCTCCTGTTACCGTATGCTTTTTTATTCAGCGGCTGTTTTGTAGTAGGCCGAGATATGCGCCGTCATACGGTAGCCCTCGGATTGTTTCTCATCTTGCTCTGTTTCTGTCAGGGTGAGTGCCGAACCTGGAGATGAGGCGACCATCGCGGCACCTGCGCCCGCCACAGCACTGTCGCGCAGAAATTTCCTGCGGCTAGTTCGTTTCGTTTCTTGCTTTTTCATTTCGTTTCCTCCTGACAGGAAAGATCATCGATTAGTTTGCACGCAGACTGCGCTCAAATTGGCAGCTATTTACCCATCTGCCAAATAACGTTTTTCAAGATTAATGAAAGCCGCGCCAAACCTCGCCACGGCCCTGTAGAACACTGCATTTTTAGCAACAGCCAGGTCAGCGAAGAACTTCTGCCCCCAGCTGTCGATATGTTTTGTAAAAAAATCCTGTTGTGTCGCCGTGCTGCAGCCTTCCTGGATAAGCATAACCATGACCTCAAAAAGAGCAGCGATATGATCTTCAGGCTCATGCACATCCGCTTCTCGTTCGAAGCCCAGTCGATCAAGATCATCACGCAGATCACCCAACGGTTTTTCCATCAGAAAACCCGTGAGGTAATACGATCCGTAGGGAAGCAGCTCACCTCGCCCAAGACCGATAAACAGGTCATGAAATTCTGCAGCGATAGCAGGCTCGGGACAATTCTCTGCCGCCAGGCCTAACAAGGACATCGAAACAGTCATTTCATCACCACCTTCATTCACTGCAGAGAAGCCGGAAACCTGGTTCATCAACATCTTGTCTGGTGCTGAGCGCAACAAAGCAGCCAGCATTCCATAGGCCGCCGCACGGTATTGCTGCTCTTGCGTAATTGGGTTTTCATGCCACCCGGCTACTGCCTGATTATCTGCATCACTTGCCAAAACTTGTGTCTGGGGCATTCAGAATTCTCCTTTACCTGTTGTTAGTGCAATAAGTGCGCCAGTTACTAAATGAAAATAATGACCAAAATGGAGCAAAAGTCCGCTTCATGTTCGGTTTTACGCCACAAAAAAGTGACTTAATGGGTAATCCGGCCCCGGTGAAGATCTCTTTCCATCATCTCGGGATCCTGGATCACATCAACGACGCGACAGTCTTCACACATCATCAGTCGCTGTTTCGCCCGCTCATCTGTGAACATCCAGTGCCCGCTTAGCTTTTTCATCATGTTGTCGATGACTGACTTTGTTGCAAAGGGCTTGCCGCAGGACACGCAGCAAAAAGGCGGCTCTTCGTATAATGACCTGCTGTGGTTACGCTGCTCACGGTCGAACAGGATGCGGGGAGAAATTGAGATAGCACCTTCGGGACAGGTGCAAGTACACATACCGCATTGCAGACACAATGACTCGATGAACAAAACCTGTGGGACATCCTGTCCATTCTGCAAGGCATTGCCGGGACAGGCACTGACGCAGGACATGCACAAGGTGCAGGATGAGTCATTAATAATAGCCTCACCGAAGGCCGCTCCGGGCGTAAGCGTCGCCATAACCGGTGGCTGTTTCTCTACGACTGTCGAAGCCTGCTCATACAAAGCATCAATAGCCATGAAAGCAGACTGCCGCTTGTTGCCGCTGCCGGCAAAAGTGGCTGGCCTGATCTCTGGCATCTCAGGATGGCAGGCGGGTATAAACTTTTTACTGTCGATAAGGCTAATGGCGTCAGCAGAGTAACCCATGCCGGCCAGTATTTCTGTGCTGGTCAGGAGTTGCCTCTTTAATTCTCTGCGGACCTGATCTGGCACCCTGTCATCATCCAGCAACAATACTGTTCTGGCACCGTAGGCTAGAGCTGACAGCCATATTTCAATACCCACACTGGCCAGTTCTTCAATGACAATGGGCAATATATTACCAGCATATGAATCCGGTATTTCTGTTTCTGCAGCATGAAACACCACGATCGCATCCTGCCCGCCTTCTTCACGATAGACGTTCAGCAAACGACGTATTAATGAAAGCGTGTCATCGGCAGATGGGTAGACATAACGAATTGCCCCGCTCGGACAGGCACTGGCACAGGCACCGCCCCCCTGGCAAAGATTAGGATCCACTTCGATAGATTCACGAAGACTTTTTATCGCATCGGCAGGACAAACATCAATGCAGCGGCGGCAGGCTGTGATACCGGAGCGCCCATGGGCACATATCGATGAGTCATATTCAAAATATTTCGGCTTCTCAAAGGTTCCGGTCATCTGCGCCAGTTCGTCTATGGCCAGTTGCATATCAGACTCAGTTGACGCGGAAGCAATATATCCTGGTGGCTTCAGTGGCATAGCCAATAATGCGGTATCACTAAGATCAAGCACCAGGTCTGCCTTGACGATATCCACATCATCATCTCCCCCTTGCAGGGTAATGACGAAGTTTCCAAGATAACCCTCAACATGAACATCCCGCTGACAGATACGTATACATGTATTACCCGCCGGGTTGCTATTGTCGGAAAGAATAAGATGTGGTTTCAGCACAGCACTCATCATCGATGCTGCCTTGCAGGCCTGTTCATCACCAATGACCGCAACCACGCCAGATGATGCATAACTAACAAGACTGGTTGGTTCTATGGCAAGTCCTGATACTGCTGCCATTGCCGCATCTCGCGCAAAGCTGTTCAACTTTTCATCTGTTTTTGCTGGCATACCGTTTCTCTCCCGGATCTTCTTTCTCGGTAAATTGTTCATTCTCGATTATCTGCTCATCCAGCGACTTATCAGACCCATCACTGCCTTCGGCAATGACAGGCAGTTCAGAAGCATCTTCAGATGATGAGCCTTCATGATTATCGTTTGCATAATCCTGATCGTCTTCAGCTTCTTCAAGCGGATCGTCTTCACTGGAAGCTTTCAAGCGTGCCATCTGCCGTCGCATTTCAGCGGTAATTACATCGCCAAGCTTTGTAAATTGGGTGAAGTCATCATCATAGTCATCGAGTCCATCGCGGACATTAAACATGCTGCCGCGGAACAACTGTCGCAACGCCAGCGTACGCAATCC
>JAYEGM010000152.1:0-2781 GCA_034659075.1 Pseudomonadota bacterium | reverse complement strand
CAGTGTTGTATCAGTAGAAAAAATCCAGTAACCCAGCCCCTGTTTTAACCGTGAGGTCAATTCCAGTCGCACATACTGATCATTCACTTCATCGCGTTCATACATCACCCAGGTAATATTGTAAGCACCGGTTAAATCATCACTAAACAGGTCATTAACGGTGTTGGAAGCCCCCGGATCACAGGGCAGTGAAATCAGTCGCCACTGATTGGCAGGGAGATTGTAGGGATTGCCACAGACATCACCATTAACTGCCTGGCCCGAAAGCTGGACATCATCGACCTGCCACCACCAGTCCCAACCGGCATTATAATAGTGAAATCGCAGGCGTACATCTGCCTGACCGGCTGCAACCGTTGTCAGATCAACAGTCTGCGAAGTCGGGCCGCGCTCGCTACCACCCGTACGCTGCCAGACGTTGCTCCAGCTGCTGCCGCCATCGATACTGACATCGACGTCAGCAATTTCGTCCGGTGCTAGATCATAGTAGCGGAAATCACTTTTGAAGCTCAAAGCCACCTGTGTGAATCCTGACAGATCAACACTTGCCGTGTGTAATTCAGCATCCGTACTGCTGGGATTACCTGCAAGATCACTATCAACACTGGCAAAACGACCAGTGCCTCCGGTTAGATTATCCCTCAATCCCAAATCATCAAACTCCCAGAAAGCGCTGCTAGTCCCGGAATCAACATTATTCACAAGCGACCAGCCAGTCGGCAGCCCACCAGTAAAATCCTCGTCAAATACAATAGTTTCCTGCTGCCGAGGTTCAACACTGATGATCAGTGAAAAATTCTGTGCTGTATTAGATAAAAGTACTCCTTTATGCGTAACCTCCACACTATAGGCACCCGGCGTGCCGCCTGCGACTATCACCTGCTCAACATTATCTGTGTTGTTATCACCCGTGGAAGCAGGACTGGCAGGATTGGCCAGATCCAGTACCCAGGGCAAATAGGTGCCACTGGAATCATAAATGCGCAGATCGAGGTCATTGACCAGCATTTTATCCACCGGATCGAGTGAATCTGCCACCGGTGTTCCAGGGGGATCTGTCCACACCAGGGTCACCTTAATCACCGCATACGGCTCATTAACATTAATCTGGGTGGAAAAGATACCGCCATCAAGCAGGACGTCTTCCATAATCCGGTGAGCTCCGCCATCTTCGGTAATCACACGCGCTGCAGACTCAGTATTCACAAGCCCCCAGCCATGTTCATAATCCGGGCCATCGGCTAGCCCTGCTTCATCCGCGGTGTGTATCACCAGTGCCTTCAGGGTGGCCGAGCGCATGAATCCTGTATGGGTGTCCTGATAATGCTCCTGCAATAATAGCAGCGACCCGGTGGTATTCGGTGCAGACATCGAGGTGCCTGAGAAATAGCCATATTCTTTATTATTCGGCCCACCCAGCGAGGAATAGAGACTGATGCCATTGGCCACCACATCAGGCTTGATGCGGCCGTCATCGGCAGGGCCCCAGCCGCTGAAATCGGACATAACAACATCTGTCGTTGTCGAATAGCCCCCGACAATATCTTCAACGGCACCAACCGTAAGGATATTTTTTGCCGTGCCCTCAGCAGAAATACAGTCATAACCTGCTGGAGCGCAGTCTGCATCATGGCTATCACTGGATGCTACCAGGTTATTATCTAAATCAAAGTGGACATGGCTGCCTGTTGTTCCAGCATCGTTACGATCATTACCCGCAGATTTTACTATCAGGTAATTCGGTGCATCGAAGGCAATCTGGTCCCATGCCTGGGCAGCGGAATCATAGAAACCGAAATAAAAGTCTTCATCTGTACTAATGGCCAGGTCACCAAACCAGGTCCAGCCTCCCGGGTTGGTTGAGAGATCAAATATCCAGCCCGTGATCAAACCATAGGAATGGTTTGATAATAAAAGACCAGCGGCTGCTCCCGCCATTTCGCCAGTATCCGAATTAAAATCATAGGCATCGATAGTTGCCGCCGTTGACATACCCCTGGCGGCCGCGCGGGCGCCTGAAGCAATCATAGTGCCGGCGACATGAGTGGAATGATCGCTGATGGGAGCCGAATCGATATTTGTGATTCGTCCGGTTAATTCATTATGCGAGGCCTTGACACTGCCACCATCCCATTCACCAATCTTCAGTCCACTGCCAGTGAGACCCAGGCCTGTACTGCCGCCAACCTGAATCTCGTCCGTAGATATAGTATCAGCCGCATCCGCATTGTCCGTCTGATAGTAGACCGGCTTGCCTCTGGCATTAAGACGCTGAATCTCAATAATCTTGCCGCCAGGAAGCTCCTGGCGAACAGGAAAACCCTGGGCCCTGGCCAGACTTACCGCTTCTGCCTTGTCCGCTACCGCACGGGCTTTCAGCACTTTTGACAGCCGATCCAGCGCAACAGTATTGGTCACATTGGAGGGAATATTCTGCGCCCAGGCAAGAGAGCCCAGAAATACAGCAGAAGCAACGGAAAAGACGAGGAATGTAGATTTTCTGTTCATAGCAGGTATGAAAAATAAGTCAGGCACTTAAAGAATAGCAGATATATAAAAAAAATTGCTGGAAGCTGTATCAGTTTGACTTGCTGTGGGAGGCGCGCCTCCCACAAAAAGACTTAAGCATGAAGCGTTGCGATTTAGGTGTTACGTCATTACTGTCCCATAAAAATAATTACAATATCTGTTTTCTGCCTTGTAGTATTCGAAACAGATCAAAATTGACTACATTAGACATGAAAATAGATTTTGCTGTAGGTTGGTGCTGAGGCACGAAGC
>JAYEGM010000151.1:0-2784 GCA_034659075.1 Pseudomonadota bacterium | reverse complement strand
GGAAAGAAAGTCTGAAGTTCCAGGTTTCAAGTTTCAAGACTAAAATCAAAAGCAAAAAACTCAAATTCGTTACCAACAGCGTGTCTTTTTCAGCCCCTGGCGACCTGACGGTAAAATAGTTTTGAACTTGAAATTTGAAACTTGAAACTTGAAACTTGAAACTTGAAACTACCCAAGTATCGCCCGAATCTGGTCCAGGGCCGCATTACCCCGTGACATCTTCTCTTCGGTGCTAATTTTTCTGCCCAGCGCCTGCCAGTCGAGGTCATCGACCGGCAGTTCCTCGAGAAAACGGCTGGGATCGCAGTCCAGCGTTTCTCCATAACGCTGCCGCACCCTGGCAAGGCTAAGGGTCAGCCCGTGCCGGGCACGTGTGATGGCGACATAAAACAAGCGACGTTCTTCCTCGATGTTGTCTTCATCTATACTGCTGCGATGCGGCAGCAGACCCTCTTCCATGCCGACGACATAGACATGGGGAAACTCCAGACCCTTTGCTGCATGAATAGTCATTAGTGACACTTCATCGCCATCCTGCTCATCGTTATTGCGATCAAGTATTCCACGTAGCACCAGGTTGGCAACACAGTCAGAAAGTGTTTTCTCTTCCGTTTCTTCGCTATCATCAACCGTCAGCCAGTCCAGTAATTCCTTAATATTCTTCAGGCGCCGCTCAGCCTGCGCCTCATCTTCGGAATTACTGCGCACCCATTCAGGGTAAGAGACCTGGTCCAGCAGTTGCTGGATTGAAAGCTTCATGTCTGCTGAACTGATGTCATCCGCTGTCGAGGCTATCCAGTGACTAAATTGTCTCAGTGATGCAAGCTGTGTCCCTGCGATACGGCTGTCCAGAGCAAGCTGCGAAGTGGCTGAAAACATACTGATGCCCTTCTCCGTGGCATACTTTCCCAGCTTTTCCAGTGTGCCCGGCCCGATTCCCCGGCGCGGCGTATTAACTATCCTGAGGAAAGCACTATCATCATCGTGGTTTGCGACAAGACGCAGATAGGCCATAACATCTTTGACTTCCGTACGATCGAAAAATGACAGGCCGCCGCTAATAAAATATGGGATGCGCTGTTCGCGCAGAATTTTCTCAAACACCCTTGCCTGATGGTTACCACGATAAAGGATGGCATAGTTATCATATGTCAGCCCTTTCTGAAAACGGTGCTGCATTATCGAAGCGACGACTTTCTCCGCTTCATGCTGCTCGTTTTTTGCCTCCAGAATCTGAATCGGATCACCATAAGCCAGTTCACTCCAGAGTGCTTTTTTGAAGGTATGCGGGTTATTGTCGATAACATTGTTGGCGGCTTTTAGTATACGGCCCATGGAACGGTAATTCTGTTCCAGCTTGATCACCTGCATGTCATGAAAATCCTTCGACAACTGGGAGAGGTTTTCCGCTTCAGCTCCCCGCCAGGCATAGATAGATTGATCGTCATCACCGACGACTGTCAGGTTCCCACGCGCACCGACCAGCATTTTGACCAGCTCATATTGCGCAGTATTAGTGTCCTGGTATTCATCAACCAGCAAATAGTTGATCTGCTGACGCCAGCGATCCAGGATCTCCGGGTTATTTTTCATCAACACGCCAGGCTTTGAAATAAGATCGTCGAGATCCAGTGCATTACAGGCGTGCAACTGGCGTTCATAGGCCGGATATATGCGGAAGGCCGCCTGACTGACCGGGTCATCCTCCGCCATCACATCAGAAACTTCATGCGGTAATAGAAAGGCATTTTTCCAGCTCGAGATCCTGCCCAGTACATGCTCTGGAAACTTGTTGTCAGAAGTCATTTCAGAGCGCATCAGCTCTCGAAGTATGACCAGTGCATCACTCTGGTCTATGATAGAAAATCCCTCCTTATAATCCAGTGTGGCATATTCTTTACGCAGGATATTCAGGCCCAGAGTATGGAAGGTTGAGATGACCAGTCCACGTGAACTGATACCTGAAAGCAGCCCTTTTACACGTGAGCGCATTTCTCTTGCGGCTTTATTGGTAAAAGTCACCGCCGTGATTTTACGTGGCTGCATACCGCGCTCGCGAATCAGCCAGGCTATTTTATTGGTAATGACGCCTGTCTTCCCACTACCGGCACCGGCAAGCACCAGCAACGGACTGGAGACATGACGGACGGCTTCACGCTGTTGAGGATTCAGTTTGGATAACACTATTCTTCTGCTAGGTGATAAAACATACGGGCGGTATTGTACGTCCTCTTTGCAGGCGTGACAGCCCTTACTTTCGGGATATGGTATTCTCACACTTTTTATTTCTAACCAAAAGGAAAAAAGAAATGTCAGAAAAAATAACAGATTCTGGTCTCAAATATGAAGATATCACTGAAGGTGGTGGCGATATGGCTGAGCCAGGTCATTTAGTCACCGTCCATTACACCGGCTGGCTAACAGACGGAAACAAATTCGACTCCAGCAAAGACCGGAATGACCCGTTTAAATTCAAGCTAGGTGCTGGTAATGTAATACGCGGCTGGGATGAAGGCGTTGCCGGCATGAAAGTCGGTGGGACGCG
Organism: Pseudomonadota bacterium; assembly: GCA_034659075.1. GTDB lineage: Bacteria > Pseudomonadota > Gammaproteobacteria > BMS3Bbin11 > BMS3Bbin11 > BMS3Bbin11. The sequence goes on along the minus strand of JAYEGM010000151.1, from coordinate 239 downwards.
TAAGCTGACTATACCGGCAAATCTTGGTTACGGCGCACAGGGCGCAGGCGGTGTAATTCCACCGAATGCGACACTGGTTTTTGATGTGGAATTGCTGGAAATAAACTAAAAATGTTTTAAGTGTTACGTGTTACGTAAAACCACTGCTGTCCCATATACTTCTGTTTAGTCATGGCTTTGCTTGAATGCAATTGTAGGTTGGGCTGAAGAATGATCCCCAACAAGGGTATCTGCTGAAA
>JAYEGM010000150.1:0-11286 GCA_034659075.1 Pseudomonadota bacterium | reverse complement strand
TATAGACATGGAAGTGGTTGCGCAGCAACTGGAAGACGAAGGCCTGGAAAAATTCATCCAGCCATTTGATGTGCTGCTTGAAACACTGGAGTCAAAACTCGACCAGATATGAAACAGTTTCAAGTTTCAAGTTTCAAGACTGAAAACTGAAAACAATACTCAGTGTTCTGTGGGGAAACTATAGTTTCTCTAAGCCAAAATTTTTTCAAGTCCACCCATATAGCTGCGCAGTACTGCCGGGATGACGATAGAACCATCTTCCTGCTGATAATTTTCCATCACCGCGACCAGTGTCCGGCCTACTGCCAGGCCGGATCCATTCACCGTGTGCAGCAGTTCCGGCTTGCCGGTTTCCGGGTTGCGCCAGCGCGCCTGCATGCGCCTGGCCTGAAAGGATCCGAAGTTGCTGCATGAAGATATCTCGCGATAGGCCTCCTGGCCGGGCAGCCAGACTTCCAGGTCAAAGGTTTTGGCGGCACCGAAGCCCAGGTCACCGCCGCACAGGTTGACGACTCTATAAGGCAGGTCGAGTGCCTGCAATATGCCTTCCGCATGGGACGTCAGCTCTTCCAGCGCCTGCCAGGAATCTTCAGCGCGGACGGCCTGCACCAGTTCCACTTTCTCAAACTGATGCTGGCGAATCATGCCACGGGTATCGCGTCCATAGGAACCGGCTTCACTGCGGAAACAGGGCGTGTGCGCCACTCTTTTAAATGGCAGCTGATCCGCATCAATAATCTCATCACGCAGGATGTTGGTCAACGGGACCTCTGCTGTTGGAATAAGATAGGTGTCGTGTTCGGTATTCAATTTGAACAGGTCTTCTTCAAATTTCGGCAGCTGGCCGGTTCCCTGCAAGCTGTCCGCATTTACAATATACGGTACATAGGTCTCGGTATAGCCATTATATCGACTATGTGTGTCCAGCATGAACTGGGTCAGGGCACGATGCATGGCAGCGAGTTCCCCCTGCAAAACAACATAGCGGCTGCCTGTTATTTTTGCAGCGGTTTCAAAATCCATCCCTTTATAGGCACCCAGGCCGACATGATCCTGCGGCTCAAAATTAAATTTCCTCGGCTCACCCCAAAGACGTAATTCAACATTATCGTCCTCATCCTTACCGGCAGGCACCGACTCATGAGGGATATTGGGTATTCCTGCCAGCAGTTCATTCAGCTTTTCCTGAATGGAGACCAGCAACTGCTCAGCCGCCTTTAATTCAGTACCGAGGTTGGCAACAGCATCTAACAGAGGCTGAATATCTTCGCCGCCCGCCTTGGCCTTACCTATCTTTCTGGATTCAGCGTTACGGCTACCTCGCAGTGATTCAACCTGCACCTGCAGTGTTTTGCGCTGCGCCTCAAGTTCTAAAAACTGCTCTTTATCGAGCTGAAAGCCCTTAACAGCCAGTTTCCTGGCAACATCATCGAGATCATTTCGTAATAATTGTGGATCAAGCATATTTATTTCTAATGTGGTATTTACTTCAACTAGGGAAAATAAGGTATTGTATTTTGTGCGATTACTTTATGCGTTAACTTCATGCATTAACTTCAGCATTCCAGCTAAGCACATGACCGGGCTCGAATGTGCCTGCCAGCTCAGAGAGAATGTCTGCAATCTTCTCCGGCCTGTCAAAAAACTCTATCACCTGCGGTAAATCGAGTGAAATATCCAGCAAACTTGAGGAATGAAGCTCACCTGAAACGCCGAAGCCGGCAATGCCACGGAAAACGGTGACGCCCCGCACCTGGTACTCATCATGTAATCTGGACAATAAGTCTTTAAGTCTGCCCTTTCCTTCAGTGCAGTATATCCGAACTACCGTTACATTCATTGTTCTCATTTCAAGGGTACCTTTCGCCCATCGCTACATCTGCCTGGCCACAGCCACACCCAGCCAAACCGCTATGATACAGAGTGCAACACTCAATAGCATGTTCAGCAATGCCAGAGTTACTGAGCCATTCTCAATCAGGTTAAGCGTTTCTATGGAAAATGTGGAAAAAGTAGTGAACGCGCCTAGCCCCCCTATCAATATCGCACTACGCCATAGCACATCGAATGCCGATCTTTCGATCAACAACACAAACAGGAAGCCCATCAGCAGGGAACCAAATACGTTCACTGCCAAAGTACCATAGGGAAACGATCTACCTAACATGGAATAGACTGCATTCGACATGCCATACCGCATCAGGGCACCTACTGCCCCACCCGCTGCAATGACTAAAAGCTGTTTCACCCTGGCTGCTTCACTTTTGATGTTTCACTTTTTATGTTTCCACTCTGCCTGATCCAATTCTGCAAGATATCTTAGACGTTCTGCAATCTTTTTTTCCAGTCCGCGATCCAGCGGCTCATAGTAACGAACCGGTTTCATACCCTCCGGAAAGTAGTTTTCACCGGCTGCATAGCCCTCGGTTTCATCATGTGCATAGCGGTAATTCTGGCTGGCGCCAAGCTCTTTCATAAGTTTTGTCGGTGCATTGCGTAAATGCATGGGTACAACCTGCGACCCCTGATTTTGTACATCCGACAGCACTTTTTTCCAGGCCACATAAACGGCGTTGCTTTTCGGCACACTGGCAAGATAGCTGACGGCCTGCGCAAGTGCCAGTTCACCTTCAGGACTGCCCAGGCGCTCCAGGGCTTCCCAGGCATTAAGGGCCAGTTGCAAGCCTCGAGGATCAGCATTGCCGATGTCTTCACTGGCCATACGCACTACACGCCTGGCGACATAAAAAGGATCAGCACCGCCATCCAGCATACGTGCCAGCCAGTACAATGATGCATCAGGCGAAGAACCCCGCACAGACTTATGCAAGGCGGAAATCTGGTCGTAAAAGGCATCTCCACCCTTATCAAATCGCCGTAGATTATCTCCAGCTACCTGCTTAATTGTTTCTTCATCGATTAGCAGCCTGTCATCGACAGTGCGGGCAAAATCAACCGCAATCTCAAGCATATTCAGCGAGCGCCGGGCATCTCCGTCAGCAAGCCCGGCAAGTAACCGCAGGGCTTCTTCTGCAATACTGATGGATAGCTCACCCAGTCCTCTCTGCCGGTCTGCAATGGCACGCTGCAGGACTTCAATAATGTCATCTTCAGTCAGTGATTTAAGCACATAGACCCGTAGCCGTGACAGCAGGGCATTGTTCAGCTCAAATGACGGGTTCTCGGTAGTGGCGCCAATAAAGTCGAAGGTGCCGTCCTCGATATGAGGAAGAAAACCATCCTGTTGTGCCTTGTTAAAGCGATGCACTTCATCCACAAATAGCAGTGTTTTTTCACCTAGCGCCTGATTCTGCCGGGCCTGCTCGACCACTGCACGGATATCCTTAACACCGGCATGCACAGCCGACATTGTTAATAATCGGGCGCTGGAATGATGCGCAATCAATCTTGCCAGAGTTGTTTTACCAGTACCGGGCGGCCCCCACAGAATCATCGAGTGCGCATTATGCGAATCCACCATGTGGCGGATAGGCTTGCCTTCTTTCAGCAAGTGCCGCTGACCTGCGCATTCAGATATTTCCTGCGGCCGCATACGATCAGCCAGCGGGGCATGCGGTGAGGTGAACTCCACTGGCTAACCAGCCTCTTCTATGACATCGATGCCTGCAGGTGGGGTGAATGTAAAAGCGTTGTCAGGTATGTCGCTATTCTCATTTACATCACTGAAGCTCATTTTCGTTGTCTGGCCAAAGCTGTCCTGCATTTCCAGCAACTGCAGTCGCCCCGCGGAAAATCCTATGTGGATATCGGTAAATCCCGAATCCCGGTTCTTCGGGATCATGCGTACCCAGTCAAGGCCATCGCGCTGGCCCGCATCTTCCAGGGTGAAATTTTCAGACAGGTCTCCTTCCCCTGACAGCAGCATTGCAGGTGTTTGAGTAATTGCCGCATCAGACTGCCGGTGGATAATCTGCTCAAGCTCGACATCATAGATCCATACCTGCCTGCCATCACCGATAATCAGCTGCTCTGATGGCTCGGCATAATGCCAACGAAACTTACCCGGGCGCTGTATCAGAAACTCGCCACTGGAGGCCTCCAGCAGATTCCACTTTTCATCCATTACCGTCTGTTCGAATCTGGCAGAATAGCTTTTTATTTCACTATAAAAACGGTGCAAGTCATCCAGGCCAGTGGCATACAGGGATTTTGATACCAGCAGGAGAAAAACGGCTACTGTAATAAAGGTTATTTTCATAAATAATATGTGTTCGGTGTTCGGAAAATGATACGCGTCAGTTATCTCAACTGAAAACTTTGCGTTTAATCCTTAACCGGCTCCGGTGCCAGTACTTCCCGTTTGCCTGAATTATCAGCTGCTGTGACTACGCCGGCCATCTCCATGGTCTCGATCATACGGGCGGCGCGATTGTAGCCGACCCGCAGTTTTCTTTGTACTGAGGATATCGATGCACGGCGGCTTTCTGTGACACAGCGTACGGCTTCATCGTAGAGCGGGTCCTGTTCACCGTCAGCATCGCCGTCAGCAAGATTCCCACCCGTTGCCGGCTCTTCCAGTACTGCCTCGTCATATTCCGGCTGCGCCGATGCAGTAAGCTGCTTGACTACACGGTGAACTTCATCATCAGAAACAAATGCACCATGTACACGAACAGTATTACTCGCCCCTGGAGGCAGAAACAGCATATCGCCCATACCCAGCAGACTTTCTGCACCGGCCTGATCAAGTATTGTACGGGAATCAATCTTTGATGGTACCCGAAATGAAATCCGTGACGGTATATTTGCTTTAATCAGACCGGTAATCACATCAACAGACGGACGCTGTGTGGCCAGCACCAGGTGTATGCCGGCAGCACGCGCTTTCTGCGCCAGCCTCGCAATTAGTTCTTCCAGTTTTTTACCGACCACCATCATCAAATCAGCCAGTTCATCGATGATAATAACGATATGTGGCAGTGTCGATAATTCTTCAGGTTCATTTCCCGGCTCTACCAGTGGATTCATCAATGGAGTCTTCTGTTTGATACCCTCCTCCACTTTACGATTGTAACCAGCAAGATTACGTACACCCACTGCAGCCATCAGCCTGTAACGCCGCTCCATCTCAAATATTCCCCAGCGCAAAGCATTGGCGGCCTTCTTCATGTCGGTAACGACTGGTGTCAGCAGATGCGGCAGGCCTTCGTACACCGATAGCTCAAGCATTTTCGGGTCTACCAGAATCATACGTACATCTTTTGGCGTGGATTTGAAGATAATACTCAGTATCAGGGCATTAATGCATACTGATTTACCTGAGCCGGTAGTACCTGCAATAAGCAGATGCGGCATTTTGCACAGATCCGCAACGACGGGCGCACCGCTGATATCTTTACCCAGAAGAATTGCCAGTGGCGTACCGGCATCCTCATAGGCCTTCGACGAAAGACCTTCGATAAAGCCCACATTTTCTCTGATTTCATTGGGAATTTCGATGCCCATATAGGGTTTACCTGGAATATTTTCCACTACTCTGACGCTAACAACAGAAAGAGAACGTGCCAGATCATTGGCCAGGTTAGCGATTTGCGAGGCTTTGGTACCGGGTGCCGGATCAATTTCGAAACGAGTGATGACGGGCCCGGGCTGAACCTCAACTACCTGCACTTCAATATTGAAGTCCAGCAGTTTCCGCTCCAGCATGCGCGATATGGTTTCTAATGCTTCCCGGGAATAGCCGCCTTCATGTACCGGAACAGGATCCAGCAAAGATAGACTCGGCAGCAACTCATCGGCAGGGAGTGAAAACAGATCGGCCTGCTTTTCACGTTCCTTGCGCTCACTTTGCTCAGGTTTAGCAATCTTTGGCTCTATGCGAACCGGCTTTTTCTTCTCCTGGCTACGCCTCGCTTTCTTCACACTAAGCTGACGCTGCTCCAGCATCCTGTGTGATTTCTTTTTCTCCTGCAATGAAATTATAAAGGTCCTGGCATAATCATAGGCCAGCAAGGTGTATTTTCCGGTAATGTCCATCAACCAGAACCAGGATAAACCGGTCAATAGTGTCACACCGGAAAGAAACAGCGCAAGCAACAACAAGGTTCCTCCCACCGTACCAAACGATGGGGTCAATGTACTGGCAATAGCACCGCCCAGATATCCACCTGCCAGATAGCTGCTGGCGTCTACCGGTGAATTGAAATACATCTGAGACAGGCCGCAGCCGCCAATCAGGGTAAGAAGAAAACCAATAGAAACGATTACCCTGGTCTGAATATCCTTGGCATGGGAGGCTGATTTCTGGCGATAAATGCGGACTACCAGCCAAAGCAGCATAATCGGGAACAGATAGGCCATCAGACCAAACAGGTTTAGAAACAGGTTGGCAAAACTGGCACCCGTGCGCCCTCCCAGGTTTGAAACCATGCCTGTATCGGTACTGTGCGACCAGCCCGGATCCTGAGGAGAGAAGCTGACAAGGGAAAGCAGCAGGAACAGCGCAACAACAGTGAGCAGAAACAGTATGCTCTCACGTAGCCCAGCTCTTACCTTTGGTGTAATTACCGGTTCTTTCTTTTTTGATCTTTTTCGCTTTGCCTGTGGCATCAGTTTCTCAATGATAGCTTTACCGCAGGATGAACTATCCTGCCCTGTTCTACATTTACCGCAGTTGCAAGGGTTTTTCCTTTTACACCCTGTTCAAGCAATAGCCTGAGGTATGGCAGCAGTTCGGCACTTAAGGCCTGTGAAGCAGATCGAGGGACAGCTGCCGGTATATTGGTGACTGCAAAATGAACCACACCTTCCTCTATATATGTTGGTGCGGAATAATCGGTTGCTTTTGTCGTCTCGACACAGCCACCCTGATCGACGGCTATATCGACAATGACACTGCCGGCTTTCATACTAACAACCATATCCCGGCTAATCACATGAGGCGCACGCGCACCTGGCACTAAAACAGCGCCGATCACCAGGTCAGCCTGCCCAATAGCGGCTGCCACCGCATCAGGATAAGGATAAAGGCCGCTTACATTTTTGCCGAGCTGGCGCATCCGGGCCTGTTTTTCTCTCTTACGGTCAAAAACTGTCACAGTTGCACCGAGATTGCTGGCGACAATTGCGGCATTACCTCCTGCATTGCCAGCACCAATGATAACAACATTCCCGCGCTCAGCCGCAGGTAATCCACCTAAAAGCAGGCCTTCTCCTCCATGTGTGGCATAGAGCAGGGTAGCGCCCGTTTGTACCGCCACCCGCCCGGCCACATCACTCATGGGCGCCAGCAGGGGCAAGGTATTGTCAGCCACCAGTGTTTCGAAGGCCAGCGCTGTCAGACCAATTTTCTGTAAACTTTTAGCCAGCTCCGGATTAGCAGCCAGATGCAGATATGAAAACAGTATATGATCTTCCCTTAAAAAAACGATCTCTTCTGCAATCGGTTCTTTTACTTTTACGATCAGCTCCGCTTCACTGTACAAAGTCGCTGCGTCATCAGCAAGCTTCGCGCCGGCAGCCGTATAGGCCATATCCTCATACCCGCTGCCGACACCGGCACCTGCCTGTAGAAACACCTGGTGACCGAGCGCAGTCAGCACCGCCACTGCTGCAGGCAGCAAAGCGACACGCTGCTCAAATGGCTTAATTTCAACAGGAATTCCAATAATCATCTCTAATGCTTTTGCCCTTCATTTTTCGATGACGTAACATACCACATTTACTACTGGAACGGCCTGTCTGACAGGGCTTCCATTGCATAATAACTGGAGAATTTGAATGCCTGAAACCCGACATAGCCGACTATTGATACTCGGCTCAGGACCAGCGGGATATACTGCCGCAATCTATGCCGCACGAGCCAACCTGAAACCTGTTTTAATCACAGGTATGGAACAGGGCGGACAATTAACCACCACAACTGAAGTGGATAACTGGCCGGGTGATAATGAGGGCGTACAGGGACCGGAATTGATGGAGCGTATGAAGCTTCATGCTGAGCGCTTTGGTACCGAGATTATTTTTGACCAGATTAACAGCGTTGATTTCTCCAGCAGGCCACTGCAGCTCACCGGTGACAGCGGACAGTATAGCTGTGATGCACTGATCATCTGCACCGGCGCATCAGCCATGTATCTTGGCCTGCCCTCGGAAGAAGCCTTTAAAGGCCGTGGTGTATCTGCCTGTGCTACCTGCGATGGTTTTTTCTATAAAAACAAGCCGGTTGCCGTTATTGGCGGCGGTAATACCGCTGTCGAAGAAGCGCTGTATCTAGCGAATATTGCATCAAATGTAACCCTGGTGCATCGTCGCGATGAACTGCGCGCAGAAGCCATTCTGGCAGACGAGATCAAGGAAAAAGAAAGTAATGGCAATGTCGATATTGCCTGGAGCTACGTCCTTGATGAGGTATTGGGCGACGATGCAGGCGTTACCGGTGTCCGCTTGAAAAGTACCAGGGATGATTCCACGAAAGAAATTGATGTACACGGTGTTTTCATCGCCATCGGCCATGCACCGAATACCGGCATATTCAAAGACCAGCTTGAAATGGAAGGTGGATATATTAAAACCAATAGCGGCTGCGACGGTAACCTGACTGCAACCAGTGCAGCCGGTGTTTTCGCCGCCGGTGATGTGATGGATCATGTTTATCGGCAGGCTGTAACCTCAGCTGGTACAGGCTGCATGTCAGCACTCGATGCTGAACGCTATCTGGCAAGCCTGAAGAATTCTTAAATCCTCATGTCTGACAAGCGGGACAGCCCTTCTTTTATGTCCCGCACTTTTCCTGACATCACACCTCTGCAACAGAATAAGCAGGAAAAACACAAAACTGATCTAAAAAAACCTCACCTGAAGACTCAACCAGCTTTAGATGATTTTGACACACCTCCAGTCCGGCTTGCGGGAAGTTCTGACATTTCTGCCAATGATGAACTGAGTTATCAGGGCAATGGTGTACAGAACCGCATCATGAAGGAACTAAAACGCGGTAAACTGGCCATTGAGAACCGGCTTGACCTGCATGGGCAAACAGTTGAGCAGGCCTTTCAATCCTCGATGCATTTCCTTCATCAATGCCAGCAGGCCCGGCAGTATCGCGTATTAATTATCCACGGCCAGGGTTATCGTTCGACCGGAGGTATACCTGTATTAAAGCAGCACGTAGATTACTGGTTAAGACAAAGCAGCACAGTACTGGCCTTTTGCTCTGCGATGCCCCGTGATGGCGGCAAGGGCGCTGTTTATGTACTTTTACGAAAAAATGACAGGGCTGCAACAGATTAATAGTGGCGCCATTACATGGAAACTTCGCTGTCACTGCAGAAACGTGAAGCCTCCTGCTGTGACTAAGGACGTTGGTGATTCTTTACATCATAACGGTAGGAAAACACATCAACCGAGCGGCTGGAAACAACAAGGTTTCTCGCAATGATTAAATTATCCCTATCACTTCGTCTCATATACAACGTACGCTTAGGTGAATAAACCGTTTTCTGTGCAACAATAATATCTGTGTTTGAAAACGAGCTTGCCTCGGGAATATGCAGAGCTGCCGTATACTCCATCCTCAACAATTCTTTTTCTGTTTCCAGCGGTTTCATTGAAATTGGCTCAGCATTAGTACCTATTTTGAATACACCCGCCTGCAGCTGCCCATCATCACCTTCCATTGCCCAGCGGACGATACAGATATTCCATTTGTCCTCGCCACTTTTCTTCAAGGCCAGGATATCACCCACTCGCAGTTCTTTTGTGCTGGAGCTGGTATGGCTAAGGCTATAACCACCACTGCTTTCATTGCCTATCTTCCAGCTGGAAACAAATGATTGTCTATCCAGGCTCTTACCGAATTTTTCCTGAAAGACACCCAGCACCATCTGCACCTCTGCGGTTGAATCAAAATCTATGTCATCGATATCATCTTGATAAAAATCAGGGTGCAACATACTGAAAATATTAGTCAGGCCAAAAACAATATTACAATCCTGGCTTAGTTCTTCGCGCTCACCCTTACGAATTGGATGCATGCCCCAGCTGACAACGATGTGGCGAAGAATTTCCATGCGCTCGAAACCCTGCACATGGTCTATCCCTTTCAAACCCGCCATGATGCTGTGCATAACTGATTTTAATTCATTATTCAGGCACTCCATTAACTCTGTGGTATCAAGAATCAGGAAACGGTCATCGGCAACTTTATCTGAATTCTGGAAGTAAGGTGCTGCCGGATAATCACTGTTCAGATCAATGATAAACATGCTGTCATTCTTTGGAATGACCACTTCATGAGTTAGCCTGACCTTTTCCGGCCATTTTTCAAAGGACTCAAATAATCGTGTAACACCGCGAAAAGAAAAATGATAAGGATCGCTGCGGCCAATCAAAATTGCCCGTTTGTAAATGTGTTCAATGGAGGACTGGTAAGTATTTTCTGGCGATTCAGTTTGTACAGAAAAAGTTTCACTTTCACATTCGCGGGCTATCCTGTACACAAGATGAATCTGCGACCAGATACCTTTTCGGACGGGTCGGTACGACTCATAGGACAGCATAAGGCGACGTGTTTGAAATGAAATAGAGCCATAACAGGCCTCAGAAAACTGGGCTTTGCTGGCAGTACGCATAAACCCTATTGAACCCCTGGCTTTCTCGATAATAGCGTTATACCCACAAATAAGATCACGCAGCAACCCGTCAACAGCACCCAGCAACTTGACGTTTTCATTGGCGATCGGAAGTGTAATGCCGATTCTTCTGGCATGCACCGCCTGTAAAACCTTGGTTACCGGTTCCTGCAGCTGTCGCAACAGCAGCAGACGGCTTTTTATCTTCGTATTACTGCAGGTAACTGCACGAATCATTAAAGAAAGCCTGGGTATAGAACCGGGCAGTTCAATCTCTGCAGCTGCCATTTCACTTATCAGATTAGCTGCCTTGCGTGGCTTTAGCTTATCTTTACCCGGTACCGAGTCGCAGTCTGTCAGCGTTAACCTGCTTACCATGTAAAAACCTTTTCAAGTAACTTGTTTAAAATATTATCGTACTACTTGTTTTTGTTGCATTTTTCCTTAAAAGATATGACCTGTGTGTCAGATTGTCAAATCAAAGTTCGGCTGATTGTAACATCTTGCTTCTTTTGTGCTGTTTATTCTCTCAAATCCGTTACTCTGCACCCGCTTCAATCAGCACCACAGCCATGGCTGCAATACCTTCCTCCCTGCCACAATATCCAAGATTTTCGGTCGTTGTTGCCTTGATATTCAGCTGTTTCACATTGATGTTCATATCAGCTGCTAACAAGCTGCACATTTCCGGAAT
>JAYEGM010000149.1:0-2837 GCA_034659075.1 Pseudomonadota bacterium | reverse complement strand
CTTTTTAACCAGGGCCGGGGAATCAGCTGCTAATGGACTTCAGCACGCATGATGCAGTTCATTTTGTTATTTAAATATAACTCAAAACTTCTCTTTTCTACCTTTGGCGATTAGGGCTATGGACAATACTATGGAAAGACTAAAAATAACCAGCAGCCATATTACTGGAATCAGATCCAGCATTTTACCTAACAGTTTTTGCTGCCGGGTGGCAAACTTGACCCGCTTTATTAGCTTGCCCTGTTTAATGCTGGTGGAAGAGATATTCTCCAGCGCTTTGATACCATCGATTGTTGTCAGCGTATAGGCCTCCATTGGAGCTATTTTTGCCTTTTTCGCCAGTCGTGCCAGATCCTCTGTCGAATTTACCCGTTTAAAGACAGCCATCGCCGGGCCGGAACCAAGACTATCGAAGACTTCTGTGAAGTCACCCATTATGCGCTGTAAACTACGATAATCACCGGTTTTTCGCGCCTGCTTTAATGCGGCCTTTATCTGTCGCTGAAAGGGTTCAGAGAACCGCCTCCCGCTCCAGAATGTCTTGAATAGCGAGGGCCCCCAGGATAACTCAGGTACCAGGGTCAAAAGTATTCCTGCCGCCGAGAGCCCCATAATCACCTCATCACCCTGCCCTGTATCAAATTCTTTGTAGCCCTGTACCAGCAAATCACGCACATCACCTATGACCATCATATCAAGTGCTACAGTGCCGATCAGTCCGGGTGTATCTACCGGCTCGCCCGTTAATGCACCGTCTATAAATCGCTCTATTAAGTAGCTTGCTGAATTCAACTTATTTTCCGCTTCCTGATCAATGGCAATGGATGAATATTGCGGATCGACAGGCAGGTAGTGATGACTGAACTGCGCCAGTAGACGGGCTTCCTCCAGCCTGTTCTGCTGAAACATTTCCGCTGCAAGCTGCAGAGGATTTTCAGACAATAAATAAACAGGTTCCATTTTTTCAACAATAGAAGAACCTGACCAGAATAAAATGGTCAATAGAACTATTAGAAGCGGTATTCGCAACAGCATTAAATATACCGTATAAATTGCTGTATTTCGTCAGGAAAAACATTACGCTGAAGCAAATCATACTGTAAACTTGAACTAATTACAGTCACAATATGTAAGTAGAAAACATGTCAGTAGAATTTCTGGAAAAGTATAATGGTGTCCTGCGCGGTGTTCTGCAGTGGGATAAACTGGACAAGCTGTGGTCGACTATTCGACAACAGAAGAATGACGGCTGGTATATCTATGCATTGGGTCATGATTTACCAGAGAATATCGCTGACAGTGATGATGTAGAGCACTTTATTGTCCGTATGGACCGCTTATTACGTGAGGAGCACGATGAAGACTATTGCGGGATTGTCTATACTGATGATTTTACTCATCCTACGCTGGTGAAAATTTTTGACCCGAACAACCTCGGTACTTCCTGCGGAACGAGCAGCATACCGCCACTGCCAGGCTGGGTAATGAGTCTAAACAAGCCTGTAGTATTGGCTGATAATCACGTTTTGCCAGGTAACAGAAAACGCTGGTGGAGCAGGCTCTGGAACTAAGACAAAAGAAATATCTTAAATAATACCAATTAATATTTCATGTATATCAGCATGTTATGTACTATTTTGAATTATTTTTCTCTAAATCATGCGCAGTATGTTGAGAAATATAGTTTTTCCTGCTAGATTTGACACAAACACGTAATTTACGTTAACCAGACGCCATGCAAGAGGTCGACCATGACAACTAAAAAAACCTTTGCTCAATTACTAGTATTGCCCGCAGTACTGGTCACTCTATCTGCTTCAGCAACAGAATTTGATCAACCCGGTGACGGGCCATTCTTTGGCGAAGATGCGAACGGTCAATGGTTGATCGGTGCTAAATACGTCGATATGAACAACCGCGATGATGGCCTTGGCGAGGAAGAAGCTCGAAATGCCGGCATAATACTCGGCTATGAATTCGCGCGCCCGGTCTGGAAAGGTAAAGCGGCTTTCGAGTTTCAATACCTGCCCAGCATTGAATGGGGTGATGTAAATGGTGCGGACTCCAGCAATCCGAGCATCTATCCTAACGGTGGCAGATGGGAAAACCCACTGTACAGCGGTTATGTCGCGTATCGTACCCCGGGTCGCATATATGCCAAGGGCAAGGTCGGTATAGTTGCCTCCCGTTTCAAAATTGAAACTACCTGGGGGCCTCAAACGGAAGTCGATATAATAGGAGATGTCCCGGTTCTTGATCCGGAAACTGGAGAACCAACAGGGGAAACAGAAGAAGGAGTAATCGGAACAGAACTCGTAGGGGGAACACCCGGTACACAAAGAGTCATTCAAGAAAACAAAACCCAGATCGGCTATGGCCTTGGACTCGGCGTGCATATAGGCAGGCATTTTGACCTCGAACTTGAGTATGAAGGCAATCAGGGCAAGTCACAGCTGTATAACTTTGGCATTAATGCAATCGTTAAATTACCTTAACGACCAGGATAAAAGCATTATAATTCGGCCAGCTGCTCAGCGCTGGCCTCTTTTTTGCCTGAAGCCACTGGCCAGTAAGGCGCGACTACAGGGTTCAGCACGGCATGAGCGCCTCGTAGTGCCTTTTCGACTTTGTCAGAATCTGGCGCTGAGGAAAAGATGAAACCCAGATAACTCGCCCCTTCCGGTAACGGTGTTACGTGGTACCCTTCGCGCAAGCTAATCTCAACACCATCAATGTATTTCACCTTTTCCGCCTTCATTACACCCTCAACCCGACGCAGGATGCCTGCCTGTTTTGTCGGCAGCATAAGAACACCAGCGGCTCCTTCATTAAGCTCT
>JAYEGM010000148.1:0-2839 GCA_034659075.1 Pseudomonadota bacterium | reverse complement strand
TGTAGTTTATATTATAGGCAAGTGCTTTTATATTCATCTGGTCATAATATGATTGTGTCAGCATCATTAAGCTGTTCCTGCAGGTAGATTGCAATGAATTCCATCCTGACTTCCGTCCCTCTTTTTTCCAGGCTGACCTACAAGCACCTCGAGCTACTATCAAGCAAGATCCAGCATCAGGAATTCTCCAGAAATAGCATCATCATCGCTGAAGGTGAACAGTCTGATTCACTCTACCTAGTCAATGAAGGCAAAGTAAAGATCTATATCAGTGATGCTGATGGTAGAGAGATGCAATTGAAGATCCTTGAGCCAGGTGACTATTTTGGTGAGCTTGCTTTGATAGATCAGAAACCCCGTTCTGCCTCTGCTATGGCCACCTGCGACTGTCAGTTATCTGTTATCACATCCAGAGACTTTTTAAAGTGCCTCTCCGACAATCAGGAAATGTCACTGATCATGCTGCAGGTACTTGCCAAACGATTACGCGATGCCACCGAATTACAGCGGCAGCTGGCACTAATGGGAGTCTATGGACGCCTGAGAGTGACTTTACTTTCACTCGCTATAGATAAAGATGGTACTCACAAGCTGGAACCCAAACCCACACAACAGGATATTGCGAATAAGATCGGTTCATCCCGTGAAATGGTCAGCCGCATACTTTCTAACTTAAAATCGCAAGGCTACATTGAAATTAATAAGGCCTCGATCATTATCAATAAGGAATTGCCGGAGAAATTGTAGAGAGGTGGAAAGCAGAGGAAAGGTAAAAGTTAATTTGTCATACCGGTGCAGGGCCATGGACGGCCTGCATAAATGAACTCGCGCATGAAGTACGAAAAACTCATATCAATTCAAGAAATCGAATAAAAAAGACCATCTCAATGAGGAGTGAAACCCTCAGCCATGCACAAGATAAAGATCAAGCCAGCATTAAGGAAGAAAATTATTCATAAAACGCATTGGCTTGCCAATGCTTCTATTCAAGCGCCCCATATCCTCAGACATCACACCTGTGGTCCAGGTCATGGTATGTATCGAATAATTCATTTGCGCAATATTGCCTGACATGTTTGATATATCCTGCTGCATCTTCGACATGGATCCATCCATATGTGCGATATGAGAATTCATTTCATTGATGCTGTCGGTCAGGAGGGAAATGTTCATATCCATATTTTCAATATTTTGGGTAAGAGCTGCAATATTCTTCGACATATTCCCCAGGTTTTTCGACATCTGAGGATCCATGCTTTCTGACATGGTGTGCATGTCTTCTGTGATGCTGTAGATCAGCCAGAAACCGGAAATGGCAAGTAGTGCGAATATGAACATGGTCGGGAATGCGATTCTCTCCCAGCGCTTCGTAGCAGTCTGGAACTCTCGAACAAAATCTGCCAGGACATACTCCAGCCCAAGCAGTGCTGTACGCTCCAGGTATTCCTGCTCGTCATAAGAGATTTCGTCAACCTGAGGTTCTTTACCAGTTGTCATAACACTCCATTTCCCTTTAATTTTCTATAGTAATAGAAATAGCTTAATAGACCCATTCTATCAACTAATAGAGATGAATTATGCTTATTATTTTGAATTTTATTAATTATGTTATATAGCTTGATCCAGATCATGGCGAAATTCGTTACGACAGGTAGGTTATAATCAATAATCACTGGTATACAGTAATAATAGACCCGCGACCGATTACTGATTTTATTATTACGCAAAACGAGGCTAATGTGGCAGATTTTTTTACACCCAAGTTGTTGATACTGTATTTTTTCATTCTTTCTGTAATTTACGTGCATTATCGTGGCAAGGTCCGGCACAGTTTCTTCAGACAACTGGGTGATCATTCAACGCTCATGGCACCGATTAACAGTATCATGTACCTGTTTTCCAGTGTGCCGAACAAACCATACCTTGAAGGCACTTATTTCCCTGAGATGAAGATTTTCAAAGACAATTGGGAAATCATCCGTGATGAAGCACTAAATGCCGCAAAAATCGGTCAGGTCAAGAAATCCGAGAAGCTCGATGACCTTGCCTTCAATTCATTTTTCAGAACAGGCTGGAAACGCTTCTACCTCAAATGGTATCAGGATTACCTGCCATCCGCACAGGAGCTATGCCCGAAGACGATTGAATTACTTAAGCAAACGCCTTCTATAAAAGCAGCGATGTTTACCCTGCTGCCACCCGATGCCACGCTGGTACGGCATCGTGACCCCTACGCCGGTTCAATTCGTTACCACCTGGGTCTTACTACGCCAAACTCAGACGAATGCTTTATTCGTGTAGACGGTGAGGATTATTCCTGGCGTGACGGCGAGGATGTCTTTTTTGACGAAACATTTATTCACCATGCTGAAAACAATACGAATGAAGACCGTTTGATTTTCTTCTGTGATGTTGAGCGTCCTATGAATAACCCGATTGCAAGATGGTTCAATCGGTTTTTCGGTCGTATTGTGGTTGCCGCAGCGGCTACGAAAAATACAGATACGGACAAGGTAGGGATACTAAACCGGGCGTTTCACTACGTCTATCAGGTCAGGTTGGTTGGCAAGCGCCTGAAAAAATACAACAAGAATCTCTATTACACAATTAAATATCTGCTTTATGCAGGAATAATTTATCTGATCTTTTTCTAGCAGGCAGGTATAAGCTACAGAGATTTACAGAGGCCATCATTAAGGAACTACTTAGAGTCTGCTCAAAAAGTATAACTTGTTGATATTAATGGGAATAGCCCCTATATCAAGGTATAATAGTGCACGAAAAACACGCTAACCCACTGAAAACCCGTGCACCTATGATACGAACACAGAGCCACAAG
>JAYEGM010000147.1:0-2845 GCA_034659075.1 Pseudomonadota bacterium | reverse complement strand
TAAAACGCATGCAGTCAGACAAGCCGGTTCCCTTTACCCTGCCAGCCGATGCGGTACTGGAAAAAGTCATTCATGCGCTGGAAAGTAAAAAACCCCGTATCCGCTACACAGTGACAAAACCTGCTCACGTGTTCAAATTCCTGAAACGAATACTGCCCGACAGATGGATGGATGCAATTTTGCTTTCTGCTTCAGGGCATAAAAAAAACTAGATGTTTTAGGTATTACCACTGCTGTCCCATAAACTTTTATCGTCATGCCGGACTTGATCCGGCATCCAGTAAGTTATTGAAATGCATAGATTCCGGATCAAGTCCGGAATGACGGATTCTATGATTGTTTTTCATGTCTCTTAAGTTTCTGATTGTCCATAGAGCAAGCTAAATCAACACACTACATTCAGTCTTTAATATCTTTATGGGACAGCAGTGGTATTACGTAAAACGTAAAACCTAAACCGCCGTTAAATCAATCCAGCACGTAAGAAACCAGCCCATCGGCGAGTTTGGGCTCGAACCAGGTGGATTTTGGCGGCATGACTTTGCCGGCATCGGCAACCGCCATCAGTTCATCCAGGCCGGTAGGGTATAGAGAAAAGGCCACGGCCATTTCCCCGCTGTTGACACGCTTCTCCAGCTCGCCCAGGCCGCGTATGCCGCCGACAAAATCGATCCGGGTATCACGTCTCGGGTCGCTAATATCGAGGATGGGTGCTATTAGATTGCTGTCCAGCATTTGAACATCCAGTTTTTCTACTGCATCAGAGGAAGTAGTCAGATCATCATGTATCGACAAACGATACCACTGGCCATCCAGATACATGCCGTACTGTCCTTTTCCTTTCGGTTTAACGGCTGAGGCAGATTGCTCAATGTCAAAGCTTTTGCCCACCTGTGACAGAAATTCATCTTTCGACAGGCCATTCAGGTCTGCGATCACCCGGTTATAATCGATAATGTCCACCTGGTCATCAGGAAACAGCACCGCGAGAAAATGCCTGCAGGAGCGGTTTTCGTCTGCTCTGTTTTCATTTTCGGCGCAAACTCGACTCGCTGCTGCTGAGCGATGATGTCCATCTGCAATATACAGATAGTCCATGTGGCTGAATGCCTCATCAAATAGAGCGACCTGCCGGGCAGCATCAACCACCCAGAAGCGGTGCCTGACACCATCATCGGAGGTTAAATCATAGACTGGTGACTCAGACTTTTTTTGATCAACCAGCTGATCTACATCATCACTTTGCCGATAGGTCAGAAATACCGGACCGGTTTGTGCGCGCAAGGCTCGAATCTGGTTAACGCGATCGTCCTCTTTTACCGGCCGGGTAAATTCATGTTTGCGAATAATATTTTTATCGTAGGCTTCAATAGATGCCGCTGCCGCAATTCCGGTTTGCACATGATCACCCATGGTAAGTTCGTAGATGTAATAACAGGGTGCGCCATCCCGGACAAGGATCCCCTCATCAATCATCTTCGTAAAATTGTCCGCACCGCGCTGATAAACAGATTCATCATAGGGATTCGTTCCCGCTGGCAGGTCAATTTCGGGCTTGGAAACATGCAGAAAACTCCAGGGTTTGTTGCTGGCCAGCTCGCGGGCCTCGGCAGTGTTCACTACGTCATAGGGGGGAGCAACAACGTCACCCACATTTTCTGCAACAGGCCGCAGGCCTCTAAATGGCGAAAGAAGTCTCATAATTTTGCTCGATTCCAGGTGATCATTTGATTAAACAATACACAGATTATACAAGATTGTTTTCTCTGAGATTAGCGTAATATACTGCACCCTACATATCAGCATCTACCGGAGTCACAGGATGACCGAGCCGATTTCAAACACCGAACAGATTCGACAATTTCACGCCCAGTTCATCAATGCCGTAGCAGAAGCCTGCATGAAACCGGATGAACGCAACGATCTTGAACCCCTGCTAAAGCAGGCCGAGCAGGCTGGCTGGAAAGATCTGGTCGGTGTCATTCGTAAAATCTACACCGGCCAGAGAGAAACCGGCATGCTGGAAATTCTGGATGATGAAGACCGCGTGATTGCCAGCAGCATCCTGCAGGGAATCCAGAACCCGGCCACATTGCCTGACCCGGAACAGAAACCGGATGGCTCTATGGCCGCGCCCGGCCTGGCATCAATGATACAGGCCGCCGCGACAGGTAACGTCCAGGCCCTGTCTCTGCTTGGCAACATGGGTGAACAGATGTCCAAAGTGGGAGGTGAAATGTCGCGGATTTCTGGAATCTTTCGTCGCCTGATTGATGGTGAACGTGATCCTGATACATTAACCAAAGGCATGGCAAAACAGGCGGAGGAGCTCACACTTTCTATTCTGGAAGAACTGGGGAAACTCGAAAAACATTGATCGCCGCGCGCCTTCCAGCGGAATGGGAGCACCAGGACTGTGTTCTAATCAGCTGGCCGACTAAAGCTACAGACTGGTGCGAAAACCTGGCAGACGCCGAAGCCACCTATGTTGAGCTGACAAAGCTAATTAGTCTGAGTAGCCATATCTGCATCTGCTGTTACGATTCAGACACCCGTCAGCATGTACAGCAATACATGAGAAAGACCGGCATATCACCTGAACGCTTAAAACTTTTCACCCTTCCTTATGATGATACCTGGACCAGGGATTACGGCCCGATCAGCCTGCTTCGGGGAAACGAAATAGCCTGGCTGAACTTTGAATTCAATGCCTGGGGCAATAAATTCCCGCATCGGCAGGACAATCAGCTCACATCATTACTTCACCAGCAGTTCAGACCGCAAAGAACCTTTGAGCAAATTGATTTCGTCCTTGAAGGCGGCAGCATAGAGTGCGATGGCAAGG
>JAYEGM010000146.1:0-2865 GCA_034659075.1 Pseudomonadota bacterium | reverse complement strand
GGGCTGGCGATAGCCGTACTTGGGTTCCTGTGGATCGCCTATCTCGGCTTCGCCAAGTTCAATGAAGCACGTCAAGGTAAGGCGGACTGGGCTGAGGTAGGTGTTCTGGGTATTGTCGGCGCCATTGTTCTTATCTTCGCCAGCTATCTGCTGACCGAAGCGGCAGGCGTTATTTAATCGATGTCTGACCGTGACGACATACTGGCAGACAGGCTCAACGTTGAGCCAGCAATCTTTAAAGGTTGCTCATCGTCTGAGCTTGGCATGATTGTAGGCATGGCCGCACTCATCTGGTTGCCTGTTAGCCTCCTCCTGGCAGGCCTGATGGGTGCGGTCACGATGGGGTTTGGTCTGGCCGGTGTCGGTGTGGTGGCTACCGTGATTGTCATGGCAAGTCTGTTTCAACGATTAAAGCGTGGAAAACCAGATGGTCATTACCAACAACGCTTCACTATCTGGTTGTCTGACCATGGCCTGCGCCGATCACCATTCATCCGTCGTAGTGGATCCTGGGATATCGGGAGGAGCTGGAATGCAACGCTACCGCTACGCGATCGATAATGTTCGTGCACATCTAAGATCCCTGTGGGTGATCATCGGCATACAGGTCGTCATTATCCTGGCACTCTGGTTCGGCTGGAGTCAGGCACCGAAACAACTCACCGTACATGTCCCTCCTGATCTTCGTTCGGGTGCCACACTGGCTGTGGGTGAGGTGCCTGAAGCCAATGTGTACGCCTTTGCCTTCTATATCTTTCAGCAGCTCAATCGCTGGTCGGAAGACGGTGCCAAAGATTATGGCATGGCTATATTTCGGGTATCACCTTATCTGACACCGCGCTATCGGGCAGACCTCATTGCTGATATGGAATTGAAAGGAAAGCAGGGCGAGCTAGCTTATCGCGTTCGTGGTATGCATGAGATTTCTGGGCATGGATTTGAAGAACGTCGGGTCGATGTACTTGCTCCCGGTATCTGGGTTGTCTGGTTGGATCTGGATCTGTTTGAGTCGGTAAAAGGGATGACAATAAAAAAGACTGCAATCCGTTATCCACTACGTGTGGTCAGTTTGTCTGTAGATCCTGAGTCCAACCCCTGGGGCCTGGCACTCGATGGGTTTGCAAGTAATGGCCCGCATCGTCTGAGCAAAGAGGAACTAGAAAATGCACCTGAACTGGAAGGAAAATAGATGAATCAACCTATTTTAAAAGCGTCATGGAAGGAATCGTTTATTCTTTTACTTGTGCTGTCGTTGTTCACAACATTGGCCTTAGCCGAGTCACTAACTACAGAACGTATTGAATGGAAAAAGACACCGATAAAGTTGAAGCTTAAAGTGGGGCAGGAAAGAATTGTGTCGTTTCCAGAATCAGTCAAAGTGGGCTTACCGGGTCAGTTACATCCACTGCTTCGTACTCAGAATATTAACGGAGCAGTCTATCTGATGGCGCATGCAGCCTTCGATTTGACCCGAGTCATGGTGCGTGAGATCGATGGTGATCAAATCTATCTTCTCGATATTACGGCATCGGATGAGAGTGTTCAGAATAATCCTGTCGAGATATACGTTCAGGAGGAGGGCGTATCTGATAGTACTGAGGTCTCAATTGAAAGAGGCAGAACCAGACCAAAACACAGCTACGTCTCACTGACTCGATTCGCGGCTCAGCAGCTCTATGCTCCAGCACGCCTGTTAAAAAATAGACCCGGTATAGTACGAACACCTGTGGCACGCACTTCCATATCTCTGCTGCGTGGTGGCGCAATTGATGCAAGACCGCTAGTTGCATGGCGGGCAGGGGGGTATTACCTCACTGCCGTTAGACTGACCAACCAAACAGCGCAAGCACAGACCGTGGATCCCAGGAATCTACGTGGTAGCTGGTTGACGGCATCCTTCCAGCACCATCGCTTGTTACCCGCTGGGAATGAAGCAGATACCACGGCTGTCTATCTCATTTCAGCCAGACCGTTTGAAGTTTCTTACTAGGCACAGACTATGCTCATCGCAACCAGTAATAAACTTCTTCCCATTCTTGCCGGCAGTGTGATGTTGATGCTGGTGTTCGTCACGCTGAAATCCTGCACCGGTGAAAACGATGGAAAACTGGCGATGGAGTCAGTGCCGCAAGCGCCAAACCCGGATGCAGACACACCCGCCGATACCATCAAAACACTGACTGCAAACGTTGCCGCCATGACAGCCGAAGTCAAAGCCCTGCGTCAGGACAATACCGGTCTGCGCAACGAGAATCGTGAACTACTGATCAGCCGTACACAAATTGAGGATAACGTGACCACCCGTGTCACACGTGAACTACTGTCCAGAGAAAAAGATCAGTCCGCTCGTTACCGTAAAGAAAAAGGTGTTCTTTCATCATTAACGGCACGAGTAGATGCCTTGTCTCAATCACTGACAAAAATCAATCTGTCCCCGAAAGGTAGTGACATTCCAGTTGGGCTGGGACTCGACGATATGCGGAGTCATTCAGTTGACAGTCTTATCTGGGTTAAGCCGATGGAGTTCGACGAAAACGATGCAGGGACATTAAACGGCAAACACCTGCTTACTAAAACTCGAAAACCTGCAGGCAAGATTGTTGGTTTTTCTAAAACACAGGGCAGTAAGCTCAAACAACAGATAAAAAACATAGAACCGGTTTACACGATACCGCGCAATGCCACATTAATAGGATCAACGGTCATGACTGCTCTGGTGGGGCGTGTCCCTGTCAGCGGTAAAGTACGTGACCCCATGCCGTTTAAAGTCATTACAGGAGTCGATAACCTGGCGGCCAATGGCCTGACGATACCCGGTGTTCAGGGAATGATCTGGAGTGGTACCGCCATCGGTGACTGGACACT
>JAYEGM010000145.1:0-11383 GCA_034659075.1 Pseudomonadota bacterium | reverse complement strand
CCAATGAATTCCCAGAGTCTGGCGGTCATGAAGAACTCGCCGATTTCCGACAGGGCGATGAGTCCCAGGAAGCCGATTAATGGGGGAGAATAGAGCAACACCAGGAACAGCACCTGCAGGATAGTGAAATATTCCACGGAATGTATCCGTGCCGCCGCTTCATCGCGCTCAATGCGAGCGTAGCTGGTTTTTACCGTGGCCGTGCGCGCGGCGGAGGCCTGGCGAACTTCCTGCGGCTGATTGGCCACCTTGCGTGCGGTATTGCAGTCACTGAGCAGTTCCCGCACCGTCACCTCCCATCCCGCTTTCTGCAGGCGCTGCGCGAGTTGGGCAATGACGATCGAGTGGCCACCGTGGTCGGCAAAGGCATCGTCCCAGCCCAGATCTGTTTCAAATACTGCCTGGCAGATCTCCAGTACTTCCTCATTACCGGGCTTTACGCTCGTATCCGGTGTATCGGTGTTGTTGTTCTCTGTTTCCATTCCAGCAACTTCTGGCAGATCAGCGAGCCTGGGCAGGCAACGCCGATCGATCTTGCCGGACATTGGTTTCATGACGAATTTGTCCAGCAGGAATATTCTTGTTGGCACCGACGGCGCCGGCAGGTGTTCGGTCAGGGTTGCTGTGACCCGGGCGGCCCACTGAGCCGGCGCCGGGGCGACTGCCGGGGCTTCGTCTTTGCTGACTGACGGTGCGGTGACGAAGGCGACCAGTTCCTGGTTCTGGTAGTCCAGTACGGCGGCCTCGATCTCCTTGAAGCGGGTTTGCAGGATATCCTCGACGGCCTGGGTCTCAACGCGGTGCCCGCGCACCTTGAGCTGTGAGTCGACGCGGCCGAGGAAGTGTACCCGCTGGCTGTGGATGTCAATTTTGCAGCGGTCGCCGGTGCGGTAGAGGCGGCCGAATTGGGGATGGTTGATGAAGGTCCGGGCGGTCTGCTCCGGCAGGTTGCGGTAGCCGCGCGCAACATGCACCCCGCCGATGCAAAGCTCTCCAATTTCACCGTGGGGCAGCGCTTGCAGCTGGTCGACCTCGAGGATGACATAAGTGACATTGGCAAGAGGTGAGCCTATGGTGATGGGCTCGCCCGGCCGCAGGCTCTGGCGGCTGGTGTCGGTGCTTGCTTCGGTGGGGCCATAAGTGTTGATGATCTGTCGTCGGCCACGCGTCCAGGGTTCCACCAGTGCGCTGGGGAAGGCCTCCCCTGCCGGTACGATATAGCGGCACAGCGGGTAGGCCAGGTCCAGCTCCGGCGTGGCAGTGAGAGTGGTCAGCAGCACCGGCGGACAGAACAGCACAGTGACTTCAGCATCGCGCAGGACGGGCAGCAGATCCGGGCCGGATCGAACCTGCTCTTTGGTCAGCATGACCACGCTACAGCCCGAAACCCAGGCACTGTACATCTCGGAGATACTGCCGTCATAACCCAGTGATGAGGTCAGCGAGGCCGCATCCATGCCAGCAATAAGATCAAAATAATCAGCGTAACTGAGGGCAAGGTTGACGTAACCGGCATGGGGGCATTCCACTCCCTTGGGCATGCCGGTGGTGCCACTGGTGTAGAAAATACTGGCAAGGCGCTGGCCGGGGTCATCCAGCCATGATGGTGGCTGGCGTCGAGGGAAATCATCAGAAATATCAGAATTATCAAGTATTGCCAGCACATCAAGCGTAGGCTGGTCGCGGAACTGCGCTAGCCCCCGGGTGAGTATGACCACTGGCCGGGCATCGTCGAGCATGTGTTCGATCAACACCTCCGGCAAGCTGGTATCAAGAAACATCATGGTACCGCCAGCCTTGAGTATGCCGAGGTGCGAGGCAACGATTTGCCAGTTGTCCTGCGACATGGCCACGGCTACGACCTGATCCGGTCCAGTGAGGAAGGGGCTCAGCGCTGCGGCGACCTGTTCGGCCCGGGCATCGAGCTCGGCGAAACTGAGGGACTCTCCAGTATGGGGAATCTGTAAAGCGGTGAGATCCGGGTACTTTTTAGCAGAGCGGCTGAAGACCTCGTCTAACCACAAAACATCTTTCTGATGCGGAATATTGATCAGGTGGTTGTCATCAAACGCCTCGGTCAAACTGTATGGGCAGGTATCAATCTGGCCGTGCGCTGTCGTATCCGACGCCCAAAGGTAGCGCCTCCACGCTATATACGCCAGTACAAAAAAGGCCACAAACACGCTGGCCAGGATTATTGCTGCCATCTGCTTATTTACGTTTTATATAGAGATTACATATAGAGAAGATTAATCGAAATACCGCTGCATACTTCCTCTGCGGCGGGTATCCAGGGTGATGCAATGAAAACCGCCCCCCAGCATCTTCGAATGCCGCAATTTTAGCGGGATGACATCGATGCCCTTTTTCTCCAGCATTTTGATGAGTGCTGTCTGGTCACGGTCGACCACAACCAGGTCTGGACTGATGCTGAACATGTTCATCTCGATCCACTTGCTTCCTATGCTCTTTGACAGATAGTCCGCATCGTATGGGTTGGCATTTTCTATCGGCGGGCAATATATCACCTCCCACTGTTTCAAAAACTCAGGCAGAGTATCGTCATTGATACGACCCGGGTTGCAAAGCACCAGGCCGGGACGCAGGGCGACAAAGGTTGAGTCGATGTGACTGCCGTAATAGACATCTTTGAGAAAGTGCACACGAAACTCATCACCCAGCATAGTCTGCAGCCATTGGCCTCCCATCTCGTTGCCGGTGCCGCTGACCAGGTAAAGCAGGTCCTGGCCAAAGCGCAGGACATTCGCGGCATCAAAGGCCGGTTCATCATTACGCGGCACGGGTTTGTCTGCACCCACGTCGAACAGCGAGTCCAGCAGCATCGGCTTAGGTGCGCTGTACCACTTTGCCCCTGATTTCAGATATTCCATCATCAGCTTGCGATAGCTGAATGACTCCTGCGCACGGCTGCGGATGACATTCGGGGTTTCGATAATCTGGTCACCGACAACCAGCATGATGTCGCGCGGGCAGTAATTGTAATAGCCCTCTGATTCCCAGTTTATGGTGGAAAATTTCTCCTCATGCGGCCAGGTCTCTGGACGTTTGACGGTGACGCCCTGCTTTTCCAGGATGCCGACAAATTCATTCACGTCCTCATCTGTCTCATCAATGATCCATTGCGGAAAAGCACCCTGCGGAATCTCTTCTATAGCCCGGCCGGGATACTCTGCCAGCTGGGTACTAGCATCAGCATAAGGAAACCTTGCGCGCAGCGGGTTGCCGACAATGACTTCTTCGAGTGGATCCCACTCATTACAACTCCATAGGGCTGACATATGAATCAAGTCCTCATCTATCTATTTCATAACTGCGTTACGGGAAATATTATTTGTTAATCAGGTAGCATCGAAAAATGACGTGATTTTTGTGCCGATGCCCTGCTCAAGCGCCAGCTCATAGGCGTAGCTGCCAACAGTAAGATCGAGGACACCGAGCCCGAACGGGCTGAAGATGGAGATGGCGTCGGGATTGTCCCTGGGCGGGATCTCTGCAGTTAGAATCTGCGCGAGAGTACCGTGCAGGAAGTCACGCTGGCCATCAATTTGTTCAGCCAGGTGCGTCGATGTTTGTGCTCGCATCGCATGATCCACGTCGTCGACAATGTTTTCACCCATCAAGATAGCTTCCGGGGTGAGATCACGCAGGGAAATATGCAGCAGCGTTGCGCCTTTTGGACACATCGACAGGTCGCTGATGGTCGGATCGACTGCCGTAGTCGCAAACGAGACCACCGCGCAACGGGCCAGCAGATCACTGACCACATCGGTATGTTCGATTGGGATATCGCCGACAATATCGCGCATTGACTGCGCCCAGTCGGTGGCCCTGTCAGCGGAAACATCGAAGGTCACTATTGAGCGAATGTTGCGCAAGGATGCTATATAGCGCACGATTTCACGATTGATTAACCCGCAGCCAATGATGCCAAGAGTGTCGATGTCATCGGCCGTATGCAGCTTATCGCAGGCCAGCGCCGCACTTGCAGCCGTGCGCTTGGCGCTGATGATGGAACCCTCCATAAAGGCCTGCGGCCTCCCTGTCTCCATTGAATTGAGCACCATGACGGCGGAGGCGCGGCTGATGCCGCGTGAGTGATTCTCAGGGAAAGAGGCGATCCATTTGATCCCGGCAATATTTTTATCGCCGCCGAGATAGCCGGGCAAGGCAATGATACGCTCTCGCTTCCTGTCGGGAAAACGAACGAATACGGAGTGAGGCAGACAACTATCCCCTGCACCGTGGATGGCATATGCCTCGCCAATTCGATCGATGATCTGGCGTTCTTTACCTTGCAGCAACGAGGCAATATCGGGCCCACCGAGGGTTAATATAACGTCCTCTGTCGTCATGCTTTAAATCCTTAAGAAATATTGAGTTTGTTAGAGAAAAGCGGTCTATTCGGCTTTTGAGTATGCGGCCGGGTCAGGTAACTGGTCAAAATTTTTCATCACCCAGTCATCGGAATAGACGGTATCCATATAGCGTTCGCCGCGATCAGCGAGGATGGCGGCGCAGACAGCGCCCTCTTCGATCCGCTCACGGTATTTGTGGATGGCCGCGATGACGCCTCCTGATGAAGCGCCTGCCAGTACCGCCTCCCGGCGGACAAGATTGCGGCAGCCGGTGACACAATCCCAGTCGGAGATCAATACTACGTCATCCGCCAGCCCATCAAGGTGGATTTTGGATTGCTCGGCAGCACCGTGCCCGGGTAACAGTCGAGGCTGCGCCTTGTCGCCGAAAATAACACTGCCGATGGCGTCAACAGCAATGACTTTGGTTGCCAGACCGTTGTCGTGAATGTATTCGGCACAGCCGCGTAAGGTGCCGCTGGTGCTGGTCGCCAGAAACAGATAATCGACAGGTGACTGCAGCGCGTTAAGGATTTCTGGCATCGTGCTCTGGTAATGAGCAGTGCAATTATTCAGGTTGGCATATTGGTCCGGACAGTAGCTGTCAGGTACCGAAGCCAACAGTTCCCGAACGCGTAATTTACGCGCTTCGAGCAGGCTGTCCGTGCCCGGCAGCGGTACTGAAACCAGGCTTATTTCCGCTCCGTAGGCCTGTAATATCTGCAGGATCTGTTTAGTCGTGCGAATATCGACCACGCAAACCAGCTTGAGATCCCAGTAGGCACAAACCTGCGCCAGGCCGATCGCCATGTTACCTGAGCTTGACTCAATGATGGTCGTATTAGCGGATAACTCTCCCGAAGACAATGCTTCGCGCAGCATGTGCAATGCGGAACGATCTTTGATGCTGCCACCTGGATTCATGGCCTCGATCTTGCCAAACAACTTGAATTGGCTGTCCCCAAATATTTTACTGAGCTCGATAACCGGGGTAGTTCCGACCGTATCAAGAATGCTCGAATTTTCTGACCCTGTTTCGGCAGCGGTGCGCATGCGCTCGTATCGCAGATGCCGCGAATCAAGCTTTGATGTCACTGCAGCGCCCGTCAAATACCCACTAGCCAAAACTAATTCTCCCGCCCATGTTAATTTCCATCTTTTACTGATCTATCATCTACTTGAATTGTTGACTCACCTGAACCAGCCTCATTATTGCTCATATTTCAATTTCACGTCTATACTTCAATAGTCTGTCTCATCAGGGCGTAGCAGGTTGTTCTACGGGAAGCGGATTTGCCGGTATCTGGTGCAGATGTATATCTCGCTGTGGATAAGGTATAGAAATCCCCTCCTTGTCAAAGCGATCCTTGACGGCCCGGATGATGTCCCAGTACACCGTCCAGTAATCTTTAGTACGCACCCAGGGACGCACCACAAAATCTACCGAAGATTCTCCCAGGGTATTCAGTTTTATATCAGTGCCAGGATCCTTAAGTATCAATTCATGGCTATCGATGATCTCTCTTAGAATTTTTTCGGCATGGCCAATATCATCGCCATAACCAATTCCAAAAACCAGGTCGACACGACGGTTTTTTTCCGCCGTAATATTGCGGATCACGCCTCCCCATATCTTTGTATTAGGAATCACCAGGCGTTGGTTATCAAAGGATACAATGGTAGTCGACACCAGGCTCATTAATCTGACTTTGCCAGTGTGTCCGGCCACTTCCACCACATCATCAACATCGAAGGGACGGTATGCCAGTATCATTAATCCGGAAGCAAAATTTGACAGTGTTTCCTGTAATGCAAAACCAACGATAAATCCCAGGATACCAAGCCCGGCCAGTGCCGGGCCAATTTCAATCCCGAGTTGGGTAAGTACTATCAGCAAACCCACCAGCATAACGGCCTTGGATGCCATGGAAACAAAGAAGTCTTTCAGTAAGACAGACAACTCCAGCTGAGATCGATTTAACGCTTTTCTTACCACTCCGCCTGAAAATGCAGCGATCATTTTAAATAGCAGCAATATCGCTATAATAACCAGGATTTTTACCAGTATGTCCGGACCATTGTCTGCCAGTCCCTGTAGTGATTTATCATACAAAATACCAACGAGCCCTGAAATGACACCGGCATTAAAAGCATGGCCACCGACATTTCCAGTTGCCTTAATCAGCAGCAGGCGATATTCAACTGTTTCGAGCTCCAGCTTGTCCATTACATCAACAGTTGCGTTTAAACTGCCGACCACGATGCCCAGCTTTTCTTCCAGTTCATAGAGCTCAGACTGCAATGATGCCCCCATTTTTCCTTCTGTGCCTATCGGCAGCCGGCTGATACGATCTTCGAGCATTTGCATCTGCCGCCAGGTTAATTCAACATACCCTGCCAACTTCTCTACACGGTTTTGGAGGATGCTTTTCATGTTCTTGATATCGGCTGCAGGATTAAGATCCAGTGCCTTTTGGCGTTTGATATTCTCATAGGCAGCTATATACAATTTATCGAGAAAGTCATTTGTCACTGCCACTTGTTGGTTCAGTTGTTCAAGCTCGTCAGCCGGCAGCTCCGAACGATCGACCTCGTTGAGTTTGGCCAGAGCCCGACCAGCAGTTTCTATATCCTGATAGATAGTCGTTGACTGTTGAGTCACTACAGTCTTTACCCTGGATATTAATGCGTTGCTATCCTGGCCATCTTCTTCCAGTGTTTCCACATGCCCAAGCAAGTCATCCAGCACCGACCGCAGCTCTTCTTCATCAGCTATTATTTGTAAAAAGATGGCTGCTCGAGATTCTCCTTCAGCCGATTCGAGCTTGCTTCGGTTAAGGCTGGTCTCCTGTTGAATGTCAGCTATTTTTTCTAAAAATAACTCTCCGGGGCTTTCTGAAGTTTGAGCTGTCTCTACCGCCAATAGCGTTGTCTGGAAGCTTAGGACCAGGACTAGTATGCTAAAAATGGTATGTTTAGTCTTGTTGAAACACATTATTTTGATTCTCCATATATCTCATATAATACTAGCAGGTGCAGGCATGGCAATCGACAGGTAATCGTACAAGAATACCATTCCAGTTACTGATGATAATTTCATTGATGCTTAGGCTGATTTAACTCCTGGAACCTGAAAACTGAAAACTGCTGAAAAATCATTCGGTCTCGCATGGAGAAGCAATGGTAGTTCGTGTAAGGTATGTACTGGACAGTGGAACCCGGTTAAATCACCAGTTAAAGAATAATTACACTGACATGGCATGAAGGAGATAACAATGAAAAAGAATCTGAAAGCGAAAAGTTTATTTTTAATGATGTGTTTGCTACCGGCAACAACGGTATTAAATGCACAGTATGATGCCGGAACCGTGGATCCGGCATACATGAGTAAACTGTATCCGGGCAAGGCTTACTCACCCTATGCCCAACGCTCATTTCCTAGCAAGGTCTATTGGGGAGATACTCACCTGCATACTGGTCTGTCACTCGATGCCGGTTTGTTTGGCAACATCCTCGGCCATGCAGATGCCTACCGCCTTGCACGTGGTGAAGAGATCAAGTCTTCTACCGGGCTGCCGGTAAAATTGAGTCGTCCGCTTGACTGGCTGGTGATTACCGATCATTCCGACCTGATGGGTATTGCCACAGATATCCAGAAAGGTACACCCAATATTGTTGCCGTACCCAAGGGCAAAGAATGGTCTGATGCTTTTGCCAAGGGTGGTAAGGCGGCGGGTGAAGCGGCATTCGACCTGATCACTCATTTCGCACAGATGAAGATGCCGAAGGAGTTTCTGAGAGACTATTCTCCGGGTTCCACGGTCTATGACAACCTCTGGGGCGATATTATTGATACTGCAGATGAATTTAATGCCCCGGGAACATTCACGGCCCTGATCGGTTATGAATGGACTTCTGTGCCCAAGGGCTTCAACCTGCACCGCAATGTCATCCTTCGTGATAATGGTGACCGGGCGCACCAGGTAATACCCTTAACCACACAACCGCCAATGGGCACGACGGATCCACTGGACCTGTACCAGTGGCTGGAAGATTACGAATCAAAAACCGGTGGCCAGGCTTTGGCAATCAGTCATAACGGCAATCTTTCCAATGGCTGGATGTTCCCCACTGATAAAACCTATGCCGGCGGCACCGTTGATAAAAACTATGTGACCTTGCGAGCGAAGTGGGAACCGCTATACGAAGTAACACAGATTAAAGGCGACAGCGAAGCGCACCCTGCACTGTCACCCAATGATGAATTTGCAGACTACGGCACATGGGATGTAGGAAATCTCGACATCACAGAATTGAAAAAACCGGAAATGCTAAAACGCGAATACGCACGTGAGGCTCTGAAACAGGGTCTTGCCATGGAAAAGAAATTTGGCGTTAATCCATACAAGTTCGGTCTGGTCGGGGCAACAGACTCACATACGTCTCTATCGACCGCTGAAGAAGATAACTTTTTCGGGAAATCTGTCAGTGTAGAACCCTCCGCGACACGGGTCTCACATCCTTTCGTCAAATCAGAGCTGGGAGAGTTTTCCGGTGATTCCTTACTGGCTTCCGGTTATCAGGGTGTCTGGGCGACCGAGAACACACGCCATGCCATTTTTGATGCGATGAAACGTAAGGAAACCTATGCTACGACGGGGCCACGCATTCCGGTTCGCTTCTTCGGCGGCTGGGATTACAACGATGATGATCTACGCAGTCGTGCTCCAGCTTTCAATGGTTATGAGAAAGGTGTGCCTATGGGTGGCGATTTGAGCAATGCCCCTGAAGGGAAATCACCGACCTTCATGCTATATGCACTGAAAGACCCTATTGGCGCTAACCTCGATCGAATGCAGATCGTCAAGGGCTGGATGGATGATAAAGGTGAGTTGCATGAGCGTGTCTATGATGTGGCCGTCTCTGGCGACCGCAAGATCGGAAAAGATGGAATATGTAAAACACCGGTAGGCAATACCGTTGATCTGGAAGCTGCCAACTGGACCAATACCATCGGCAGTTCTGATCTGACAATTATCTGGAAGGACCCGGACTTCAATCCGAAACAGAAAGCCTTCTATTATGCCCGCGTCATCGAGATACCCACCCCTCGCTGGGTGCTGTACGACAAGGTTCGCCTCGGTGCTGCCATACCAAAAGGGGTGAAACTGACTCATCAGGAACGTGCTTATACCTCACCTATCTGGTATACGCCGAAGAGTTAATTCTCTGGCCATATTCACAAGCCCGGAGGCTGCTTAATTTTTAAAATGCTGTCTCCGGTATTCTCCAGGGCTGACTCCCGAGATACGTCGAAAAGACCGTGCAAAATGCGACGGGTCACTATAACCAATGGCATGTGCGATATCGATTATCTTCACACTCGGATCGGCAAGCATTTCTGTTGCCACTTCAAAACGGGCCTGTTGAACCAGGCTAGAATAGTTCAGCCCGTACTGCCCTAGCCTGCGCTGCATAGTACGAACGCTGGTACTGGCAATCTCCGCAGCCAGGTTTACATCCGGGTAGCTTTGCTGGATATATGAGCGCAACAGCAGCTTCAGGGATTCGGGGTAATCCAGTGCAAGGCTTTGCTGAGGTCGCTGAGATGACTGCGCAGAAACCAGCCCCTGATGAAACTCCGGCTTACCCTGCCCGTCGTTCAATGAGCGACTCATCAAAGACGCCGACACCGTTATGGAAGTATTTTTTTGTCCGAAAAGAAACCGTGTATTCGGAAACTTTTCAAATGCGGCATCACACGGAACAAACTTCGACTGAAAAGTGATTTCTGCTGGCCTCCAACGCTGCCCCAATGTCTTTTGCACAACAGCAGCCAGGCCGTTTATGTGTTGCCATTCTGAGTAATGCAATCCATCCATATGAGGATGACCGAGTAAATTGAAACAAACCCTGAAATCCTTTTCTTCTCGGATCAGGAACACACGAGCATGTGAGTTTTCAAGCGGGACTAAATTACTAAAAAGCTGAAACCTGGAATACAGAGACGGTACACTCTGACACAGTGTGATGAACTCATCACTCAGGTTATCAAAGGAGAACTGTTGAGAAGCCAGAAAAGCGATGTCATCAAGCCCCTCTTTATGTTCCATGCGCTTAACAAATTTCAAACCCGGCAGCACAGGAATGTATGCATCAGGCTGATTCGCCAGCATAGCAGGCAATCTCGCCCGCTGAAGCTCGCGTTCCACCGGCGCGCCTATTGCCTGCAGCAGGTCAGTGTAGGCCCGCAGATGAGTCGCTCGCGTGATCATTATTGCTTGCATTTTGCCAATTTAACACAGTTGCCTCTGTAATGTGGCGTGTAATGGCCGGACAACAGGTACAGTATTTTTATAATATTCTCCGATCACACGACAGCCATACATTTCGCAAAAACATCGTTCAAGCCGAGAAATCATCATGAAAAAAAACAAGAACCTGCATAGCCTCATTATTGCCTCTTTCATCACAGCGAGCTTTAGTTTTCCAGCCTCCGCTCAGGATATGGGAACAGACCCCAGCGCGATCAAACCTGCCGAGAAGGAGTACTCTCCCTATCTGAACTACAATTACCCGGACAAGGTATTCTTTGGTGACACGCACCTGCATACCTCCTACTCCACCGATGCAGGTATGTTTGGAAACAGGCTCGGACCGGAACAGGCCTACCGCTTCGCTAAAGGTGAGATTGTCACCTCGAGTAGTGGTGTTCGGACCCGTTTGCTGCGTCCCCTCGATTTTCTGGTGATCGCCGACCACGCCGAAAACTTAGGCTTGTCACCGATGATCGATGAATCAAACCCCGACCTGTTGAAGAGCGAGTGGGGCAAGAAAGTTCACGATCTGGTAAAAGCGGGTAAGTTGGGCGATGCCTATGCGCTATGGGGCGATGGTGTCACCAAACGGAAGGATCCCTTAGCGGAACAGGGCGCGCTGGTTAAAACCATGTGGGAACAACTTACCGCCAGTGCAGAGAAGCACAATCAGCCGGGGGAGTTCACCGC
>JAYEGM010000144.1:0-11405 GCA_034659075.1 Pseudomonadota bacterium | reverse complement strand
TAGCTGCCGGATTACCTGATAGCCTAAATCTGGTTTACAGAGCAAATGTCGCCGGCCTAGATATTGGAACACTCAACCGGCAACTGCGGCATACTCAGAATGGCCATTACAGGGTGACCTCTGAAACTAACGCTACGGGCATAGCCGCCATCCTGATGAATGACATCTACCGGGAAGAAAGTGAATTCAAGGTGGACAAAGGGATGATCTATCCACTCAAATATCATCAGGCACCGGACAAAAAACCAGAAAAAGCACGTATCGCCACCTTTGACTGGAACAATAAAAAAGTCTCGCTGAATAATGACAGAGTCTACGATATCAAGCCTGGTGTACAGGACCCGGCCTCCTTTCTTTTTTTCTGGATGCTGACGCCTCCCGTGGAAGGAGAAAAGGGCACTATCTCGCTGGTCGATGGCAAGCGTATGTCACAATACGAATTCAAAATTATCGGACATGAAAAAGTCGCTTCACTGTGGGGAGAAATCGATACTCTTCGTATCGAACGTCAGAAAGAAGGCAGCCCGGATAAGATCCTGCGTATGTGGCTGGCAACAGAACGGCATCACCTTCCTGTTAAGATTGAAAACGTCCGGCCAAAATATAAGATGACATTTACACTGGAGAAGGCTGAAGGTTTAGAATCAGGGGAAAGGTAAAAGAAGCGTGTTACGTGTTACGTGTTACGTGTTACGTGTTACGCAAATAATAGAACCTGAAACCTGAAACCTGAAACCTGAAACCTGAAACCTGAAACTCAATTAAGCTTCATCCTCATCACGCCCAAAATCAAGCACCAGCTCGCCGTCTTTTTCACTAACAAACACTTCGCCACCTTTCGCCAGCTTGCCGAACAGAATTTCATCAGCCAGTGGTTTCTTGATATTCTCCTGGATCACGCGAGCCATGGGTCTGGCACCCATCGCCCGGTCATAGCCATGTTCTGCCAGCCAGCTGCGTGCGCTTTCATCTACAGAAATGGCAACATTCTTGTCAGCCAGCTGGGTTTCCAGTTCAAGGATAAATTTATCAACGACATGGACAATAGTCGATTTATCCAGGTCGTTAAAATTAATGATCGCATCCAGGCGGTTACGAAATTCCGGTGTAAACAGTTTCTTAATCGCTTCGCCGCCATCACTGTGGTGGTCCTGTTCAGTAAAGCCGATTGAACTGCGCGCCATCTGCTCTGCCCCGGCATTGGTCGTCATCACCAGGATGACATTTCGGAAGTCTGTTTTCCTGCCGTTGTTGTCGGTCAGCATACCATGGTCCATCACCTGCAACAGGATATTGAAAACATCAGGATGTGCCTTTTCTATCTCATCCAGCAGCAGTACAGCATGCGGGGTCTTGTTGATGGCCTCTGTCAGTAAACCGCCCTGATCAAAACCCACATATCCGGGAGGGGCACCGATCAATCTCGATACCGTGTGGCGCTCCATATATTCAGACATATCGTAGCGTATCAGTTCAATGCCCATAGTATGCGCCAATTGCCGTGTGACTTCTGTTTTACCAACACCGGTCGGCCCGGCAAACAGGAAATTGGCAACCGGGCGGTCTTCCGGCCCGAGACCGGAGCGAGACATTTTGATTGCCGAAGACAGTGCTGAAATGGCTTCATCCTGGCCGAATATCACCCGTTTCAGATCGGTTTCCAGATTTGTCAGTGTGCGTTTATCTGAGCTGGTCACCTGTTTCGGTGGGATACGGGCCATCCTGGCAACGACTGATTCTATTTCATGAATACCGACTTTTTCTTTACGTTTGTTCGCCGGCTGCAGATGGACACGTGCACCGGCTTCATCCAGCACATCAATCGCCTTATCTGGCAGATGGCGATCATTGATATAACGGTTTGACAGTTCTACTGCACCGGTAATGGCTTTTTTTGTATAGCGAACCTGGTGGTGCTGTTCAAATACGGATTTCAGGCCGTTTAGAATAGCAATGGTTTCATCGATAGACGGCTCAGGTACATCGATCTTCTGGAAACGACGTGACAGTGCGCGGTCTTTTTCAAATATTCCACGGTATTCCTGGTAGGTCGTGGAACCGATAAAACGAATCGCACCAGTACCCAGTACAGGCTTGAGCAGATTCGAAGCATCCATGGCACCGCCTGATGCAGCCCCGGCTCCAATGATAGTGTGGATCTCATCAATGAACAGTATCGCCTTGCCATCCTGACTTTTGAGCTCCCCGAGAACGGCTTTCAGTCTTTTTTCAAAATCACCACGGTACTTTGTTCCGGCCAGCAAGGCACCCAGATCAAGTGAGTAAATCGTATTGTCCGCAATCACGGCTGGAACCTTACCATCAACAATACGACTTGCCAGGCCTTCAGCCATCGCCGTTTTACCGACACCGGCTTCACCAACATAGAGTGGATTGTTTTTTCTGCGACGGCAGAGTATCTGCAGGGTGCGTTCGATTTCAAAATCACGCCCGATCATCGGGTCAATGCGCCCTGCCCTGGCTTCATCATTGAGATTAACGGTGTATAGCTCCAGTGCTGTTTTTCTGGTTTCAGTCTCAGCGCCTTCGGCATCTTCACCTGGCAACGATTCAAATTCCATATCCTCGTCACGGCTAATACCATGAGAGATATAGCTGGTCACATCAAGTCGGGTAATATCCTGCTGATTGAGGAAATAGACGGCGAAAGATTCGGCTTCTGAAAAAAGTGCCACCAGAACATTGGCGCCATTAACCTCTTTTCTACCGGAGCCCTGTACATGCAGGATTGCACGCTGGATTACACGCTGAAAACCCAGTGTTGGCTGCGTTTCATCTTCACTTTCTGCTGGCAACACCGGTAATGTAGTATCGATAAACTCTTCCAGCAAAGCACGCAGTTTATCGCGGTCGCAGCCGATGGCCTGCAGAACGGAAGAGGCAGTTTGATCCTCCAGCAGAGCCAGCAGTAAATGCTCCACCGTGATGTACTCGAAATGACGGGCACGAGCCGTTTTAACAGCGTCATTTAAGGTTTGTTCAAGTTCTGCAGATAGCATGTCCTGTTACTCTTAAGCCAGTCAATTGTCCAGATTATCGGGTTCCATTTCACATTGCAGCGGGTGCTGCCCCTGTTGAGAGAGATCCATCACCTGCCGCACCTTGGTCTCCGCAATTTCCCGTGTGAAGACGCCACAGACGCCCACACCTTTGGTGTGGACATGCATCATAATTTGCGTTGCCGCCTCATGGTCTTTGCGGAACACGCTTTGCAGCAGCATAATCACAAAATCCATGGGCGTGTAATCATCATTGATCAGCAGCACGCGAAACATATCCGGTCTTTTAAGTGCTGGCTTTGCTTCCTGTAAAGCCAGTCCGTCTCCTGATTTATGATCCGTATCAGTCATTACTATAAATATAGGCCTATTCGTTAATTTTCCAAGTTATTCTGTAATAATTCCCTACATATTAGCGATGATTGCATCGCCGAAGCCGGAACAGCTGACTTTCGTTGCATTTTCCATCAGGCGTTCAAGGTCGTAGGTAACGGTGCCGGCCTGAATCGCACCTTCTATACCCTTAATAATCAAGTCTGCCGCTTCATTCCAGCCCATGTGACGCAGCATCATTTCCGCTGACAATATCAGTGAACTTGGATTAACCTGATCTTTACCGGCATATTTTGGTGCAGTGCCGTGCGTGGCCTCGAAAATTGCAATCTCATCGGACAGGTTTGCACCCGGTGCCAGCCCGATACCGCCAACCTGTGCCGCCAGCGCATCAGAAATGTAATCACCATTCAGGTTCATCGTCGCTATCACATCATATTCTTTCGGACGCAGCAGAATTTGCTGCAAAAAGGCATCCGCGATAACATCCTTGATGATGATTTCCTTGCCTGTATTCGGGTTCGTCATCCGGCACCAGGGACCGCCATCAATCTCCGTTGCACCGAATTCCTTCTTCGCCAGTTCGTAGCCCCAGTTCTTGAACGCACCTTCGGTAAATTTCATGATATTACCCTTGTGCACTAGAGTAAGAGAGTCCCGGTCCTGATCAATGATGTACTGCAGTGCCCGACGCACCAGGCGCTCAGTCCCTTGCTGAGAAATGGGCTTGATGCCTATACCGGATGTCTCGGGGAAACGAATCTTGCTGACCGACATCTCTGTGCGCAGAAAATCAATCACCTTCTTCACTTCGTCACTGCCGGCTTCCCACTCCACACCGGCATAGATATCCTCGGAATTTTCACGGAAAATCACCATTTCTGTATCCTGAGGGCGCTTCAATGGGCTGGGCACACCCTGAAAATAGCGCACCGGACGCAAACAGACATAGAGATCCAGATCCTGGCGCAATGCAACATTGAGTGAGCGTATGCCGCCACCGACTGGTGTCGTCAGCGGCCCTTTAATTGATACAACATACTCTCTGGCAGCCGCCAGCGTTTCAGCAGGCATCCAGTTATCACCGCCATAGGTAGCAACCGCCTTCTCACCGGCGAAAATCTCCATCCAGGCAATTGCCCTGCTGTTATCGTAGGCTTTTGCAATCGCTGCATCGATGACCTTGCGCATCACAGGAGTGATATCAACACCAATACCATCACCTTCAATGTAGGCAATTATTGGCTTGTCAGGCACATTCAGGCTGTAATCAGAATTCAGCGTAATCTTCTCACCACCTGCGGGAAGTTCTATCTTTTCGTATGACATGTGTACTCCTGTACTCTTACAATAAATACGCAGGCATAAATAAACCCGCTTTAAGTCGTAATTCTCACGATTTCCACGACAAATGTCCATCGCTGAACTATGTATTTTGCTATGCCAACATAGGTGCAATATACTCATCCGTAAGGATTAACAAGGTCTAGCGAAAAATAAAAAACTGTGGAGGAAAATGATGAAACTATTTAAACATAGTGCCCTGGCACTGATAATCACGATGGGGCTAATCACATCAGGAATCACTCATGCTGCATCAAAACCTGTCGTTGGCATAGCCGACTTTAAGAAAACCGTTACCATCAGCTGGTGGGGCAACCAGATAGGCAGGGATATGGCTGACATGCTTGCCAATGAATTAATGGGCACCAGGCAATTCAAGGTCGTCGAACGTCAAAAACTCGGAGCGGTTATTGCCGAACAGGATCTGGCTGCCAGTGGCAGGATCAAAAAGGGAACTGGCGCCAAAACAGGTGAACTTACCGGTGCCCAGTATCTGATCACAGGGACCGTGACCTCGTATCAGGAGAACGTTGCAGACACCGGCGGTGGCTTGAGTTTCAAAGGCATACGTCTGGGCGGCAACAAAGGCAAGGCCTACATTGCGGTTGATCTAAGGGTGATCGATACAACAACCGGTGAAGTTGTAGATAGTCGTACGGTTGAAGCCAACTCCAGCAAGAGCGGCCTACGCCTGGGCTTTTTCAAAAGTGGAGTGGGAGGCAACTTTAACACCAAGAAAAAAACACCCGCGATGAAGGCTGTCCGTGCAGTCATCATGGAAATATCGGATTATCTTGCCTGCTCAATGGTTGAAAAAGGCAGCTGCATGAGCGATTACGATGCCAAGGAAAGCCGTCGTAGAGAAAAAACTAAAGGCGCAATTACCCTCGAATAAAACCGTTTTTTATTTTTTATAGGCAACCAGTGGCGGTCCGAAATGCTGAGTCAGCAGGAACAAGGACGTTCATTCAACGATCATGAGTACAGCTGAGCCAAAATTCAAGCTGGTTTTTCATGCCATCAGGCCTTACTGGCTATCATTACTTCTTGCCTTTATTGCGGTCATTGGCATGACTGTTTTTAGCGCATGGCTAAAGCTCAATGACTTTAAAAACTACCAGGCAGAAATTTCGCAGAGCACAGCAAAAGGCACTGCATCAGAGATATCGCGCTATGTCAGCGACCTTGAGCGCCTGCTACGGGGCTTTACCTGGGATCACTCAACGCTGTTATCAAAAATGGCGGCTGAGCCTGAAAGCAGTGACTATAAGCTGGAATTAGAGGTCATACTGGAAAATGAATTTCCCACCACG
Organism: Pseudomonadota bacterium; assembly: GCA_034659075.1. Lineage (GTDB taxonomy): Bacteria > Pseudomonadota > Gammaproteobacteria > BMS3Bbin11 > BMS3Bbin11 > BMS3Bbin11. Next base: position 5,395 of record JAYEGM010000144.1, on the reverse strand, counting down.
CTGAATTACGCTATTGTCAGTAAAACCGGCTGGCCTGTTGCACAAAGCGATGAGATTGAAATCGGTGAATTGTGCCAGCAGGATATACGCAACTACACGGTAAACAAGGAAAATTTGCTTAATTTTCATCCAGGCGCAGAAGGTGACCATTTTGATATCATGACATCCTTCAAGGATGAAAAAGAGCAGGAAATGATATTTTTTATCAGTCTCGCCGCTGAAATACTTTCTCCTATCCTGGCCAGTCACAAGCTCCCCGATTATCAGATTTTTCTTGTCTCGGCAGCAATGCCTGATGTCATTGACATCAGCTCAGAAGGGACGCGGCAGTATATCAGCCACAGTCGAGAATTAAGCCCGGCAGAGCTAAACAGGCTCAATAGTCGTGTCCCTGTGCGAAGCACTGGCTGGCAACTGGTCATGGTGCCCGATGAATCGATATTCAGCAGAAAGTTTAGAGCCGTCCTTTGGGGCTCAATACTGTATCTTCTTATCGCCGGTATGCTCGGGGCAATAATCCTGCTACTCATCATCAAGCGCCACAATTCAGAAAAGAAGGACGCTCAGAAATACCAGCAATTATTTACAGACATCAATGCACCAATGATCCTGATCGACCCGGAAGACGGCAGCATCGTTGATGCCAATAAGGCTGCGGTGGAATATTACGGGCACCCGCTGGAAACACTCAAGAACTATGGTGTAAGCCTGATCAATACCAGCAGCTACGCGGAAATCAAAAAAACTATTGCTGAGGTTGTCGATAAGGGAAAAAATTCATGTGTTTTTCAGCACCGCCTGGCATCGGGAGAAATCAGAGATGTCGAAATCTGGTCTGGTCCGCTGCACATTGACAACAAAAAAATACTTTATTCCATCGTGCATGACATCACGGCTCGCATACAGGCAGAACAAGCGTTGCTTGAAAGCGAATCACGATTTAAAACACTCACTAACCTGTCACCTGTAGGGACTTTTTTTACCAATGAAAAAGGCATCTGTAATTATGTCAACAATGAGTGGGCAAAAATCACCGGACAGTCTGAATCATACTGGCGCAACAGGACCTGGACTGAAGCGATACACGAAGCAGAAAGAGAAAAAATTATTGCCGACTGGGCAAGAATAGTGCTGAAGCACGGGACCTTCGAAGTAGAGTGCCGAATCTGCAAACCGGACGGCAGCATTTGCTGGATCTTATGTAGGGCCACCTCTATACAGGAATCTGACCGCGGCCAGGACCTGTTCATCGGTGCGGCAATCGATATCACTGATCGCAAGCAGATAGAACATGAATTACAACTGATGGCGACGACATTTGAAACCCATGACCCAATCCTTATTACGGATAGAGAAAGTAAAATTCTGAAAATCAACCAGGCATTCAGTGACGTTTCCGGCTATCAGGAAGATGAGCTGATAGGTAAATCACCCGACATCTTTAAGGCACGCCACCATGACAGTGGTTTCTTTAAAAATATGTGGAAGGATTTGTCCAGAAAAGGCAACTGGCAGGGTGAGATATACAACCGGACAAAATCCGGTCACATCCACCAGGACTGGCTAACCATCACGGCGATAAAAGACAATCAGGGTAAAATAGTCAACTACATTGGGCATTACCACGACATCACCAAGCGTAAAGAAGCGGAGGAACAAATTCGCAAGCTGGCCTTTTATGACCCGCTGACCAGCCTCCCTAACAGACGTTTGTTCCTGGAAAGACTGGAAGATGAACTGGAAATCGCACAGCTTGAAAACAAACAGGGTGCCCTGCTGTTCCTTGACCTTGACCACTTCAAGAACCTCAATGATTCACTCGGCCACCCGGTGGGCGATGCACTGCTGGTAGAAGTAAGCCGCCGTTTGAGAGAAAATACAGGCAAAGGTGAAACCATTGCCAGAATCGGTGGCGATGAGTTTGTCGTTCTGCTGCCAAATATTGCACCCGTTGCCGAATTATCGATAGAACGCGCTAAACAGCTTGCAAACAAAATTCGTGTCGCCATTACCGAACCCTTTTACATCCACGACCATGAGTACCATATTTCAGTCAGCATCGGCATATCATTGTTTCCGGAAAAAAATCAGAACTCCGCAGATATCCTAAAACGTGCCGACACGGCAATGTATAGAGCCAAGCAGAATGGCCGGAACTCTTTGTGCTTTTTTGAGCAGGAAATGCAAATTAGTGCTGACAAGCGGCTGACTATCGAAAAAGACCTGCGCCATGCAATCAGCCAAAATGAATTATTCCTTGTCTATCAACCTATGATTGACTGGGAGGGAAATATAATCGGTGCAGAAGTACTGCTGCGCTGGCAGCATGCAAAACACGGCCTGATACCTCCGGGAGATTTCATTCCTATTGCCGAAGATACCGGGCTGATTTTTAATATATCCCAATGGGTGCTGAATACCGCCTGCGCTCAAATGCGCGACTGGATGGATGAGAACCGGTCTCTAGCTGATCAGCTACAGTGCATCTCGATCAACATCAGCCCCAAAGAATTCAATCAAAACGGATTTGAGGAAACAGTCCTTAGAATTATCCGTAAATTTAATATTCCACCGGACCGTGTAGAATTTGAGATTACAGAGCGCCTGATCATCAGCAACCTGGAAAATACCATTGAGAAAATGCTGGAAATGAAGAAACACGGCTTCCGTTTTTCTGTCGATGATTTTGGTACAGGATACTCTTCGCTCGCCTATTTAAAACAATTGCCAATTAATCGCCTGAAAATTGATCGTTCCTTCATCCGTGACATTACTGAAGACCGCAATGATGCGACCATCGTCGAAACCATAATTTCCATGTCCCATCACCTGGGCCTTGAAGTCGTTGCTGAAGGTGTAGAAACGCAGGAACAGCATTTTTTCCTAAGCCAGCATGCCTGTGATATCTTTCAGGGCTATTATTTCAGCAAGGCACAGATCGCAGCCGAATTCATTAAGCTTGTTGTTCAGCACAACAAGGGGAATTTACAGTAGAATAGCGACCTGGCGAAATACCGCAGCTAATGCAATAAAGCATTCATTACACAAATGGCAACTTCAGTATTTATAGGACTCTCAGGCGGCGTTGACTCTGCCGTTGCAGCAATGTTACTGAAACAGCGGGGCTACGATGTCACCGCTGTTTTCATGAAGAACTGGGAAGAAGATGATGCAGAGGACTACTGCGCGGCCGCTGAAGACCTCGCAATAGCGGAAGAAGTCGCCGCTATACTGGACATACCCTTACTCACGGTCAACTTCTCAACGGAATACTGGGACAGGGTATTTGAACACTTTCTACAGGAGTACCGTGCCGGCAGGACGCCCAACCCCGACGTATTATGTAATCGCGAGATAAAATTCAAGGCCTTTCTGGATTATGCTCTGGATCGTGGTGCTGACAAGATCGCCACGGGTCATTATGCTGACGTACATCAATGCCATGGCCGCGCATATCTTGGCAAGGCGGCAGACAAAGACAAGGATCAGACCTATTTTCTTTATGCCATTGGTCAGTATGCACTGGCACATAGCCTGTTCCCACTTGCCACTTTACAGAAATCCGCAGTAAGGGAAATTGCGCACAATAACAGGCTGCCAAACTACAACCGCAAGGACAGCACCGGCATCTGTTTTATCGGCGAACGGCGTTTTCGCGATTTTCTGGCACAGTATATTCCTGCACAACCGGGTGATATCCAGCAGCTCGATGGCCCCGTTATCGGACAACACCGGGGATTGATGTACTACACAATCGGTCAGCGTCAGGGGCTTGGCATCGGTGGCCCGGGTGAGCCATGGTTCGTTGTCAGCAAGGACCTGGAAAATAATATTCTCAAGGTTGTTGAAGGCAAGAATCACCCTGCGCTGTTCCAGTCCAGCCTGACAGCCAATGAACTGCACTGGCTAGCCGACAAACCGCCCGTCCTGCCGCTGAATTGTACGGCTCGTATTCGACACCGCCAGCCAGAACAAAACTGTCACCTTACTGAAGCAGATGCTGGCTGCATCAGAGTTGACTTTGAACAACCGCAAAGAGCCATTGCCAGCGGTCAGTCCGTGGTATTTTATGAAGGGGATCTGTGCCTGGGTGGCGGCATAATCAGCTCATCACAGTAATATCGGAAATCACCCGAATCAGTTAATATTCACTGAAATCTTTCAACAACGCACACCTTGAGTAATCCATATGAAGCTTTCCGCCTTAACCGCACTCTCCCCTATTGACGGCCGCTACGGCAGCAAAACAGCCGAGTTGCGCCCTTATGTCAGTGAATACGGCCTTATACACCATCGTATCATTATTGAAGTTGAATGGCTCAAGGCCCTCGCTGCACACCCGGATATTACTGAAGTTCCTGCTTTCTCACAGGCTGCACTGGAATTTCTTAAATCCATAAAAACAGATTTTAATGAAACAGAAGCCCAACGCGTTAAAGATATCGAAAGCAGGATTAACCATGATGTTAAAGCCATCGAGTATTACATCAAGGAAAAACTGGAATCCTTTGCTGAGCTGAATGTCGTCAGTGAATTCGTCCATTTTGCCTGCACCTCTGAAGACATCAATAACCTTTCGCATGCTTTAATGCTTAAAGGGGCTATCGATAAAATCCTGCTGCCTGTCATGGACAGCGTTATTGACACCATTGCGGATCTATCTGTGCAGTATGCCGCCATCCCGATGCTGGCACGTACACACGGGCAACCGGCCTCCCCCACCACGGTGGGCAAGGAACTGGCTAACGCTGTTGCCCGTCTGCAGCGGCAGCGTAAACAGACAGCTGCCAGCCCTTTGCTGGGTAAAATTAACGGGGCTGTCGGTAATTATAATGCCCACATCTCCGCCTACCCGGACATTGACTGGGCCAGTTTCGCAGAACAGTTTGTCCAGTCATTAGGACTGGAATGGAACCCCTATACTACCCAGATTGAACCGCACGATAATATTGCAGAATTATTTGATGCCATAGCCCGTTTCAACACTATAGTGCTCGACTTTGACCGGGATATATGGGCCTATATATCAAACGGCTATTTCAAACAGAAAACGGTCAGCGGTGAGGTAGGCTCCTCAACCATGCCACACAAAGTGAATCCCATCGACTTCGAGAACTCGGAAGGAAATATCGGCATCGCAAACGCCCTGTTGAATCATATGTCAGCAAAACTGCCAATCAGCCGCTGGCAGCGAGACCTGACTGATTCCACGGTTCTCCGCAATGAAGGGGTCGCACTGGCCTATTCCCTGCTGGCATGGAAATCGACGCTGCGCGGCTGTGGCAAGCTTGAAGTCAACCAAGAAAAACTGGCCGCGGACCTGATGGCCAACTGGGAAGTCCTGGCAGAGCCCATCCAGACAGTCATGCGCCGCTATGCCATCGCAGAACCCTAT